>NZ_JAUBPN010000053.1:0-17887 GCF_036700745.1 Microcoleus sp. S36a_B3
GCGGATGTCAGTGTGACATTTGGCGGTGTAATATCGGCAGTGCGAGTTAGTTGAGTGGCGGCGGTATTGTTATTACCGACTGTATCAATCGCTGTAGCTGCGGGAATATCTACGGTGACATTACCAGTAGCAGTTGGTGTAACGGTGAAACTGTAATTGCTACCAGTACCTGTAAATCCGCTAACAGTGCCGTTAGCAACAGTCACGTCGGTGTCGGTAAATCCTGTGACATCTTCGCTGAATGTTGCTGTTACTAAAAATGGTGCGTTTGTGGTTGTTGGTGATGCTGATGTGAGGGCAACTGTGGGTGCGGTAATATCGGCGGTGCGAGTTAGTTGCGCGGCTGCGGTATTGTTATTACCGACTGTATCTGTGGCTGTAGCTGCGGGAATATCTACGGTGACATTACCATTCGCAGTTGGTGTAACGGTGAAACTGTAATTGCTACCAGTACCTGTAAATCCGCTAACAGTGCCGTTAGCAACAGTCACGTCGGTGTCGGTAAATCCTGTGACATCTTCGCTGAATGTTGCTGTTACTAAAAATGGTGCGTTTGTGGTTGTTGGTGATGCGGATGTTAGGGCTACTGTGGGGGCTGTAATATCGGCGGTGCGAGTTAGTTGAGTGGCGGCGGTATTGTTATTACCGACTGTATCAATCGCTGTAGCTGCGGGAATATCAACTGTGACATTACCAGTAGCAGTTGGTGTAACGGTAAAACTGTAATTGCTACCAGTACCTGTAAATCCGCTAACAGTGCCGTTAGCAACAGTCACGTCGGTGTCGGTAAATCCTGTGACATCTTCGCTGAATGTTGCTGTTACGAGAAATGGTGCGTTTGTGGTGGTTGGTGATGCGGATGTCAGTGTGACATTTGGCGGTGTAATATCGGCAGTGCGAGTTAGTTGAGTGGCGGCGGTATTGTTATTACCGACTGTATCAATCGCTGTAGCTGCGGGAATATCTACGGTGACATTACCAGTAGCAGTTGGTGTAACGGTAAAACTGTAATTGCTACCAGTACCTGTAAATCCGCTAACAGTGCCGTTAGCAACAGTCACGTCGGTGTCGGTAAATCCTGTGACATCTTCGCTGAATGTTGCTGTTACGAGAAATGGTGCGTTTGTGGTGGTTGGTGATGCGGATGTCAGTGTGACATTTGGCGGTGTAATATCGGCAGTGCGAGTTAGTTGAGTGGCGGCGGTATTGTTATTACCAGCGGTATCGGTTGCACCGGATGCGGGAATATCAACTGTGACATTACCAGTAGCAGTTGGTGTAACGGTAAAACTGTAATTGCTACCAGTACCTGTAAATCCGCTAACAGTGCCGTTAGCAACAGTCACGTCGGTGTCGGTAAATCCTGTGACATCTTCGCTGAATGTTGCTGTTACGAGAAATGGTGCGTTTGTGGTGGTTGGTGATGCGGATGTCAGTGTGACATTTGGCGGTGTAATATCGGCAGTGCGAGTTAGTTGAGTGGCGGCGGTATTGTTATTACCAACGGTGTCTATGGCTGTAGCTGCTGGGATATCTACGGTGACAGCGCCATTCGCAGTGGGTGTAACTGTGAATTCATAAGTTGTACCGCTAGTTGTTGTAAATCCGCTAACAGTGCCGTTACCAACTGTCACGTCAGTTGCAGTAAATCCTGTGACGTTTTCGCTGAAGGTTGCTATTACTAAGAATGGTGCGTTTGTGGTGGTTGGGGATGCGGATGTGAGGGTTACTGTGGGTGCGGTAATGTCGGCAGTGCGAGTTAGTTGAGTGGCGGCGGTATTGTTGTTACCAACGGTGTCTATGGCTGTAGCTGCTGGGATATCTACGGTGACAGCGCCATTCGCAGTGGGTGTAACTGTGAATTCATAAGTTGTACCGCTAGTTGTTGTAAATCCGCTAACAGTGCCGTTACCAACTGTCACGTCATTTGCAGCAAATCCTGTGACGGTTTCGCTGAAGGTTGCTGTGACTATAAAGGGTGCGTTTGTGGTGGTTGGGGATGCGGATGTGAGGGTTACTGTGGGTGCGGTAATGTCGGCAGTGCGAGTTAGTTGAGTGGCGGCGGTATTGTTGTTACCAACGGTGTCAATCGCTGTAGCCGCCGGGACATTAACTGTGACAGCGCCACTAGCAGTTGGTGTAACTGTGAATTCATAAGTTGTACCGCTAGTTGTTGTAAATCCGCTAACAGTGCCGTTACCAACTGTCACGTCAGTTGCAGTAAATCCTGTGACGTTTTCGCTGAAGGTTGCTATTACTAAGAATGGTGCGTTTGTGGTGGTTGGGGATGCGGATGTTAGGGCAACTGTGGGTGGAATGGTATCAATTACTAAAGCTTTGTTGGCACCCAATGAGTTGACTGCACCGGGAGTTGGCAATGTTAAGATGGCATCACCATTGGTGGCATTCTTAATCGTACCGCCGCTTAAAGATAGGGCGGTGGTGGAAAGATAGTCTAAGTCGGGAGTGTTATCTCCGGCTGCAATTGGGTAGCGAAAAGTGAGAGTGTTGGTGCCGGTACCTGAGAGATAATTAGCCACAGGTGTTGCACCTGCTAAAGTTAGTCGCGGTGTACCGGTAACGTTGACTATTGCAGAGAATTGAACGGTGATGTTGATGTTTGTGCCGATACCGTAAGTCCCGTTTGGGGTGGCTGCACTGACGCTGGTAATGGTGGGGAAGGGATTAACGGTGATGTTGGCGGTTTCTGTTGCACTGCTGAATACGCTGGAGGTAGTGTTGGTGCTTCTGTCTGTGGTGTAGTTGGCGGTAGTGCCATTGCTGCCGGTGATTTGATCCCAGGCGGCAAAGGTGATGGCGTTGGTGACAGTGCCGTTGAAACCTGGGTTGGGTACAAATCTGAGGCTGGTGTTGGCATCACTGGCTAGTAGTAAGGTGTTGGTGGCAGAAACGGCTGGGGTGTTTGTCCAGGTAGTGCCATCGGTGGTGTATTGCCAAGTGCCGTTTGCGGTGTCTAGGGCGCTGATGGCGATGCCTTGTTTGGCGCTGGTGTTGGGATCGGTGATTTTTGTGCCGCCGAGGTTGGTGATGATGGTGGAGATGAGTGTGCCTGTACTGGCGCTGTCGTTTTGGTTTTGGGGGTTGAGGATGGGTGTGCCGCTGTTATCCAAGGTGGGGGAGTTGTTGACTAAGACGGTGACGGCGATGGCGCTGCTGGTGCCACTGCTGTCTTTGGCGGTGTATTGGAAGGTGTCTACGCCGTTGAAGTTGGCGTTGGGGGTGTAGAGGATCTCTCTACCGGAGTCGATCGCGATCGCTAAGACTTGACCACTCGCATTGGGGTTAAAGGTAGCATCGGCGACACCTGTGCTGGGGTTTAATTTGGCGATTCTGTTACGGGTACTGCCGCCGATGGTGGTGAAAGCGCCGCCCACTATGGGGTTGCCACTGCTGTCTAGGGCGATCGCACTGACATTACTATTCGCATTGGGGTTAAAAGTAGCATCGGCGACACCTGTGCTGGGGTTTAATTTGGCGATTCTGTTACGGGTACTGCCGCCGATGTTGCTGAATACGCCGCCCACTATGGGGTTGCCACTGCTGTCTATGGCGATCGCATTGACATTACTACTCGCATTGGGGTTAAAGGTAGCATCGGCGGCACCTGTGGCGGGGTTTAATTTGGCGATTCTGTTACGGGGTTGTCCGCCGATGGTGGTGAAACCGCCGCCCACTATGGGGTTGCCACTGCTGTCTATGGCGATCGCATTGACTTGACCACCCGCATTGGGGTTAAAGGTAGCATCGGCGACACCTGTGCTGGGGTTTAATTTGGCGATTCTGTTACGGGTACTGCCGCCGATGGTGGTGAAAATGCCGCCCACTATGGGGTTGCCACTGCTGTCTATGGCGATCGCATTGACTTGATTATTCGCATTGGGGTCAAAGGTAGCATCCACACTCCCATCGCTATTCAACCGAGCGATTCTGTTGCGGGCTTGTCCTCCGATGGTGGTGAAAATGCCACCCACATAAATCCAGTCGTTGATGATGGCGGTGCCGTTGGTGGGGGGGGTAGTGATGCTATTCACCGAGACGCGGGAACTCCCGGTGTCGTTGGCGAGCACGTCGATGGTAACTTGGGGTGAGTTGACTGTAATGGCTTTGCTGTCTAGGTTGGCGGTGGCTGGTAGGATGTAGTTGTAGCTTTTGAGGGCTTCGGGGTTTAACGGTGTTGATGTTTCTATAGCACCTGTTTCTACTTCTAAGTTCCAGTCTCCACCTAATTCTGCATTGCCTGTAATATTATTCGATGCTGCTACATCGGCTCTTGTTAATTCGCTCAGTTCTTTAACAAATTTAATTCCTATTTCTCCTGCTGCTACATCGCAGCCGTAGAGGTGGATATCGCCATTTTCTGTTAAGGCATTTCCCCACTGTTTGATCTGAGTGCTGAAAGTTGCTATCTCTTTGTCATTGAGGGTGTCTGCGCCGAGTTTTAGGCTGCCTGGGCTGCCGTGTGAAAGGATGTGTATGGCTTCAATATCTTTTTGAGTTGCTAAGGCGTTTGTAATTTGGTCGATGCCGCTTAACTTGTCATTTAAAATAAAAATTTGAGCGGCATCGGCATTTTGAATGAGGCTTTGATAATCTTGTACAGAAGAGTCAACGAAAATAATTTGCTTGTTGGCGGTTGGTACGTTCATTATTGCTGCAATCCTTTATATATATCGTTTACATTTGAATCTGGCTCTTGTTGGAACCCCCGCGTCGAAGCTTAAGTTCTCCTTATGAGGACTTAAAAATTTATTAGTTTTACTACTCCAATCAATCGGGCGGTAAAATTTTTAGCTTGTTGCGCTAGATTATTAAATAACCTCGAAACATCAAAGGCCTTGTGCCGAATCAGTAGCTCCATGCTGTCCATAATCCCAGCAATGTTTCTGACACAGCAGATAACTTTGGCTTCCGGAAATAGTTCCAGAATTAAGGGTAATTTGCTAGATCACAGGAGATTGGTGTCGAAGATCACTTCTTTTTCAGCTTGCGGGTGGTAATAAGCTGAAAAAATGCTCATAATCAGTGTCCGTTCTTGCAGGGCTGTTTCATTTGTATAAATTTATTCCCTAACAATATTTATAATTTGCTGCTTCCTGGTTGCGCTAGCCCAATTGCGAAAGATTAGTTTCGCAAAATGTCCGAAGGCTTTTCCCCAAAATGCTGCTGGAAATATTTTGTAAAGCGACTAGGATTGTAAAAGCCATAATTAAACGCAACTTCTGTAATCGTTTTGTTGCTCTCAATTAACTCCATACGAGCGGCTTCAAGTCGAGCAGTTCGCAAGAATTGACTGGGAGAGACACCGTAATAACGAGCGAATGCTGTTTGCAAAGAACGACTGCTACAGTTCATGGCGGAAGCAATTTGGGCAATTGTCAGCTCTTTTTTCATATTTGCTCGGATGTATTCGGCCGCCTCTCGCACGCGGGCGATCGAAATTTCGGATACTTTAATAATCGATGGTTCTAAAGTGTTGTAAGATGAACCTTGGACTAAGGTAGAAAAAATGGCGGTTTCTAAATTGTCAATTACCAGTGGATGTCCGTTAGTGTCAATCAAATTCAACAGCATTATGACCATTTGATATAGCGATCGACCGTAAAGAGTAGTGCGATCGATAACTTGCAAAAGGTTAGGACGTTCAATGGATTTGTCAAGATACTTGCTCAGTTCAGTTGAAAATCGAGCTTCATCTATATAAATTGATATTGCGCTGTATGTGGCTGAGTCCTGAAGATGGATTAGTTCGCCTCCCGGCTGAGTTATCAGCAAATTTCGATCGTTCACGAGGAATTCGTTAGACCCAACTTTCAATAAATTATCGCTGTCATAAAATGTGAAACCTATTTTTCCAAGAAAAGTATATCCTGCGGTATATGTACTCCCAGCTTCCCAAACAACACTCACGAACTCGAAGTTTTTTAACTTAGCAAGCCGCCATTGAATTTTGTAATCTTTGGAAGAGAAAGTATGTTTAGTAATACCCGATACTTGATTAAGATATATCTCTGGATCGTTGATTTCAATATTTAAATCCCAGACCATCATCAAATCCCCATATTTTACACCTACAATAAGTTATATCAATTATGTGTAAATATTTACACCTGTTCTGGGGTTTTTTACGGAAATTATCTCAGGTCAATGTGGGCGAGTTTGTGAGATTCTGGGTTTTAGGCAATTATGGTTGGTAAAACCCGCCCCTTGCAACTTGTCAATCTTTTTCTGAGTTGCTATGCTGTAGACACTCTGTATATACATCCTTAAAAAAAGGGTGAAGTCCTGAGAGTGATATCGCTAACTAGAGGATTAGGCTATGATTGGGACGATCGCCAAATGGGGAAACAGTCTTGCTGTTAGGATTCCACAGCATTTAGCTAAAGAGATTAACTTAGCTGAAGGTTCCCAAGTGCAGCTTGTGTTGATAGATGGTAGGCTGACGATCGAGCCGATCGCTCGCCGGCGTTATTCGCTTGAGGAGTTAGTTGAGGCGATTACCCCAGAGAATCTTCATACCGAGATTGATAGTGGAGTTGCTGTGGGGAATGAAGTTTGGTGACACCATCAAATCCCTACATTCCGAGTCGAGGTGATATCGTTTACTTAGACTTTGATCCAACAAAGGGACACGAACAAAAAGGACTTAGACCTGCTTTTGTACTGTCACCTCGTGCTTACAATCAGAAAAGCTCTTTAGCTTTATTTATGCCGATTACAAAGCAACAAAAAGGGTATCCTTTTGAAGTTCCCCTACCGACTGGATTGAAAGTTCAGGGAGTAATTCTTGCCGATCAAATCAAGTGTCTAGACTGGAAAATTCGCGGTGTTCGATTCGTTGAGTCTGTATCTGAAGATGTGATTGAGGAGGTGCAAATCAAAATTGAGCCATTGTTACTGTGAGGTTGGGTGGGGGCGGGTTTACGAGATAATCGGTTTTAGGCAATTATTGTTGGTGAACCTGCCCCTACGTTTTGGATATATAATAGACATCTCCCAAAAAGGCTGTTAAGAACAGGCAAGATGCCTGTTCCACAATATAATTATGGGAGATGTCTATTATAAAGATTTTCTAGATTATATGAATAACGACACAAATTTCAATACTGTACACGAACACGAGATTTTTGGCGATCGCGATTTGCCATCTTGGTTAACCCAACAACAAATCAGCCTCGCTAGCACTACCTATCAAACCTGCAGGTTAATGTTAATCGGCGCTGTGCCAGAAACGAACAGAATCTCGGCTTTTTGGCGAATATTCGATCGCGCAATGGGACTTTACTGCACGCCGGAACGCCTCTATTTAAGTTCAAAATATCAACTGTGGCAATTAGATAATGTCTTAGAATCCGGGAAATTATACCAAGGATACGATAAATTATATATACCAAGAATTGGTTATACTACAGGAGATATCGACATTCACGATATCGCTGTCGATAAAAATAATCAAATCATTTTTATTAGCACTTTGTTTAATTGTATCGCTACTTTGAGCGATCGGCACAGTTGCAAACCTCTCTGGAAACCGGGTTTTATCTCACAATATATCAATGAAGACCGCTGTCACCTCAACGGTTTGGCGATGGTGGAGGGGGAGGCGAAATATGTTACAGCTTCGAGTCAGTCGGATGTGGTGGATGGCTGGCGCGATCGCAGAAAAAATGGCGGTATAGTTATTGATGTCGAATCTAATGATATTATTGTGACGGGATTGTCGATGCCGCATTCACCTCGCTGGTATCGAGACAAGTTGTGGTTGCTGAATTCGGGGAGAGGGGAATTAGGATATGTGGATTTAGACACAGGGAAATTTGAGGCGATTGCGTTTTGTCCGGGATATGTCCGAGGATTGGCTTTTTGGGATAATTGGGCGATTGTTGGCTTGTCGAAACCGAGGGGCGGTGACAATACTTTTAGCGGTTTGGAATTGGATGATTTGTTGGTAGCTAAGGATGCTGAGCCTCGCTGTGGTATGATGGCGATAGATTTGACGACAGGGGCGATCGTTCATTGGTTGCGGTTTGAAGGAATTGTCACGGAACTGTATGATGTGCAGGTGATTCCGGGGGTGCAAAAGCCGATGGCTTTGGGTTTTCAAACTGATGAAATTGCTCAGTTAATTACTTTGGAATTGTAAACCGCAGATGCGGGCCGATGGACGCGGATTAACGCGGATAATTGTTAACAGGATGTACGCAGAGGGTGTGATATCAAGTCCGAAATCTCAATCAACCCGCCCCGCGACTGGGGCGGGCTGAATTCTCCCCCATTTTCAGGCCCTCAGCAGTTGTTTAGAGGCTGATTCGCCTGCGAGTCGGAGTTGTCGCCTCAATTGCAAGTTCAGCAGCACCAAGACAGTCCACTGGCCGAGTATCGAGAGAAAAATGGTATGTGGTGAGGCGCTCCCCACAATCAAGCCCCCAAGGACTGAAAAAAGCCACATGAAAGGAGCTTTTTCTGGGGTGAGGGAAAGCATAGATAGAATAATTGGTGGCAAAATGATAGCGCCTCCGACTGTAAAAACCGCCAAAATTTCCTGGTTTCGGATTTTTGCAAACAAGAATAGCTGGGTGACTGTGGCGTAAATCATCAGGATATTCACGAAGAGAATCATGAATAAAAAGGCATTGCGCGATACCAGTATCTCAGGTATAAAAATCACTGTTGAAATGAAAAAATTGATGGCTATCGCAACTTGTGCCGGACTTTTTCCGCTCCAAATTAAATCGAGTATGGGGTATCTGCGCCACAACTTCTGATTGCTGGGAACGATTTGTTTCCGATACCTTGCCCAATCAGACAAAGCTTGTCTTTCAGGAGTTAAAGCAGCAATTAAAGCTAATAACAGCACGAAATTCATGAACAATAAATACAAGGTGTTTTCGCTACTTGTGATTTTGGATTGCAGTGCAAATCCTAAAATTATTGACTGAGAGCAAATCACCAGCAAATAACTTTGCTTTTTGCTCAAAACAGTGGCGGTCGGGTTGGGAAAGCGGCGCTGCCATCCCTGCCACATCCAGTAGGTTGCAACCGCAGAAATCAATAAAGATAAGGCGGTACAAGCCAAAAGATTTTCGCCAACCTGCAAATTAAACCATTCGACATGGGTGAATTTATTAATTAACCAACTAAGGTTAGAATCTGATGACGGATTAACGTGAGAAACTACCTGTTTGAAGACAGCAGCCGGAGACAAAAATGTCAGAAAATCAGCAGCATTGCCGAATGACGATACATTAAAAGCTGTGGTAATAAAAGTCAAAACCGCAGCGCTAGCCAACCAAGGTTGAAACCCTCCCAACCAACTGGTTGTTAAGCCAAATAGCATCGCGCCGCTGTAGAATAAAGCACAGCTAGCTACCATTGCTATGTCGAAAGATAAAATATGATGCAGAGGTATTTGAGCTGCTAATCCGCTGTAGAGGTGCAGCGGTACAGCCAGAATTGCTGCGAGATACAGTAAAATTGGGACACCGAGAATTTTGCCGAGAAAAATTGTGGTGGCAGATTGGGGACTGAGGCGAATAAAGTTGAGCGTGCCCCGGCGTTCTTCTTTGTCTAAGTCGCTCACTAGCATATAGGTGCCTGCTACTAATAGCACGATCGCACTAAATACACTCAGATAAACAAATATTTGCAGCCACCAAGACGGCCAGTTAATGATGAAATTTCCTGCAGCATCTTGGATACATTGGGTGTGATAACCTTGGGGATTACCATCAAGTCCAGCGCAGAATAGGTTGTGAGTGGGGTAATTGCCCTCAGCAACAGGAGAGACAACGGGTATCTGGGCACTCCAAAATAAAAACAGCACCAGTTGAGCGCTGAGAGAAAGAAAGCTGGCGATCGCAATTTTGCCTATTTTCAGCCGGCCTTTGATTTCTCGGAATAACTGGGAATTCCAGTTACCGATTGTGTCTAGTATGTTGAGATTCATAGGTAATAGTTTTGAGTAGTTATTGAAAAAGTCGCCCTAAACTGTCAACTGTCAACTGTCAAGATGCTTGTTTGTGTCCCATCTTCAGGAAGATGGTTTCTAGGTTTTCTTGAGTGCAGTGAAATTCCGTGAGGGGAATGTTAGCATTGACGAGCGATCGCAATAAATTCGCTGCATCTTCCCGGCTTCCTGAAAAATGAGCGCACACCTGCTGAGTTTCCGGCAATATTTCCCAACTTTCTACCCAAGGAAAGTTTTTGAGTTCGGATGTCAGCGCTGCTAAATCGCCCAAAGTTGACAGGAAAATTTGCTGTTTTCCCAGTCGTTTGTAAAGTTCTTGCAAAGGGGCGCTTTCGACAAGATAACCGAGTTCCATAATTCCCACCCAAGTGCAAAGTTCGGCTAAATCGCTGAGAACGTGGGATGATATGACTACGGTCATGCCGGCTTGTTGCACAGCTTTGATGATTTCGCGAAATTGCGATCGCGCGATCGGATCTAAACCAGAAACTGGTTCGTCTAACAGCAGCAACAGCGGTTCGTGAATAATAGTTCGTCCCAAACTCAGTCGCTGTTTCATCCCCCGCGAAAGAGTGGAAATTAAGCTGTTGCGCTTGTTGGTTAATTGCACGAGTTCTAAAACTGCATAAATGCGTTCTCGACGGCGGGGTTGCCGCAAGTTGTAGAGTCGAGCAAAGTAATCTAAATAATCCCACACAGTCAGGTCGTCGTACAGGGGAAAGTCGTCGGGAAGAAAGCCGATGTGCTGTTTTAGAGTGGGGTTAGATCGATCGCGCAACAAGGGACAGCCGTTGATATAAATCTCCCCTGTAGTAGGTTCTTCAGCGGCGGCTAACATTCGCAGCAAAGTAGTTTTGCCGGCACCGTTGGGGCCGATCAGCCCGCAGATTTCGCCGGCGGCGACTTGCAAGTCGATGTCATTGACGGCAATATGGCGATCGAATTGTTTCGTGAGTCCGCGAGTTTCTATTGCTAATTCTTTTGCCATATTTTAAAGGCGAGTGAAATTGGCTGCGGTTCGTGCCTAGTTCCAAAGCTTGCAACTAGCTTAGCCTTTTGATACAGCAGTTGTCACCTGCATTTCGCAAAATAAATTGTTAAGTATTAAAAAGATTTTGAATTTTGGTAAGATTGGGAAAAAGGTAATTGCTAATTGGTAAACTTATTGCGTGATTTTTTGAGGGATTGGGAAACCGCAGATCGAGGCAGATTAACACAGATAAACTGTTACTCATATAGATTGTGTATGGCGATTGAGGGGGAGAGGGGGAGAAAGGGAGAGGGGGAGAAAGTCCGATGGGGATCGGATTTTTGATTGTCATCAAAATATACAATTTAAATGCACAACAGCTTACACGCAGATGTTTTTCAAGATGTGAAAGGGTAAGATTTTAGAAGAATTATTTACACGCTTTTTATTAGAGAACAGATAAAGCATTTAAAGCAGCGCCAGATCCTTCAAGCAACGGCGCGTTAACTCGATTCTAGCTGCGGCATCGTTTGTACTGCGAATGTCAATGTTTGTGGCAAAAAAGTAAGCATTTGTATTCTGCTCTAAATAACCGACATACCAGCCGATTTCAGCCTTTGTTTGTTCTCCAAAGCCAGCCCAACCTGTTTTTGCCCTGATTGTGTAATTGGGAGTTTGTTCGACAATCATGATGTCTTTAACTAGAGAGAGCGATCGCTCGGAAAAGGGTAAGTCGTTTTTGTGGAGACGGCGCAAGAATTGAATTTGTTGATTGGGTGTGATTCGCAGTTCTCCCTCTAACCAAAATTTATCAATATCATCTTTTTTTCCAATATTTTGGTTGCCGTAATCGGCTTTGGCTACCCATTTTTGCATTTGTTCGTGTCCGACTCGGCGCGCGAGAACTTGGTAAAACCAGACGGCGGAAAGTTTGATGGCTTCTCTCATGTTCAAGTCTCGATTCCAGGCGGGAATTTGCCTTTGAATTCCATCCCAAGTGAGAATTGCAAGTTCATTGGAAATTACGCCTGTTTCTAAGGAAATCAGGGAGTTGAGAATTTTAAATGTAGATGCGGGTAAAAAAGCTGTGCTGTTGCGCTGCGGGTTGTGTTGATAAAGCCGATCGCCATTCAAGTCGTAAATGGCGATCGCCCCTTCAACCCCTAATTCTTGAAAGTGCCGTCCAAAATTGGTTATTTGAGCAACATCTCCTTGTCGGTGCGGAGATTCCAGCGCTGGAGTTGGTGCGGTTAATGCCGATTGCGATGGCTGAATTAAAACAGTAGCAATGCAGCTTAATACGATTACAATCAGAGCGAGCTCGCGAAATATTCTGTTCATAAATTTTGATGTACCGGGTGCGTCAGAATTAGGCTGTGTGGGAAATAATTAGATTTTTGGCTTGACGCACCCTACAATATATGCGATCGTTGTGTAAGTTATCAACTACAAAACTGCCATAATAGTTAAGGCGACTAAGCAGCTTAACTGAATTGCCAAACTCACAATCCGAAATTTGGGATCGAGGCCGGCAATGTGAATTATTGAGTGTACCAACCGAAAGACGATGTACGTTACAATCAGCGCGTCTACGGCTGTTCCTGAAACACTCCTAACTGTTAGTAGAAAAACCACTCCCAAATACAAAGGCAGGTTTTCTACCAAGTTGGATTGTACTCGAAATAGTCGCCACAGCAAACTTTGATCGTTTGGTGTGCCGAAATCTTTGGGAGAGCCGCCGGCAGATAGATGCCGAATCCTGACGGTTAGCAGCATGACTACAACTGCGATCGTCCACAGGATGAAAATTGCTAAACCCCAAAGCGGGAAGGTCATATTTGTTTGTTCGATTTGGATCATTTTTTTACCTTGCGAAACTATCGCACCATTGTATTGAGCAAATGTTCGATCGCACCCGGTAGATTTTCGCACAAACCAGTGTGTACCCTAGATGTTTGAACGATCGTGCTGCGGGGCGCTACGAGCCAGTGAAAGCGCTCTCTGTCGGGAAGTTGACCGATCGCGCCAGATTCGGAGCCGCCCGCACAAATGACGGGAATCACTGCTAGGTGGTTGCGAATCAGTTCCAGATCCAAGGTTGAGTCGATCGCCCTCAAGCGCTCTTCGTCAATTTCGATCCGGGCTTCGAGAAATTTTTTGGTACCGCAAGAAACGATCGCCCCGACGTTGATAAATTCTTCGCGATCGACTTTGGGAACGACGCGGATAATGGCATAATCATACAGAAATCGAGCGGGCACTAATCGCTTCCTCCAAAAAAATATGTGTTGATTCTAGCCGGTTTAGCAGGTACTCAATATAAGCATCGCGATGCTGGTTGCTGTCGGTGAAAGGCGAATTTCCCACCAGCCAAACATCGGGAATCAGTTGAACGATGTTGCGAATAATTTCTGGGGTTAGCATCTGAGTCATCTTGAAGTTTGCAGCTTCCAGATTGCTCGCAAAACGCAGCAAAACGTGGTCTTTAATTGCGGGAAAACGATCGCGGCTGCGGGAGAGATAATCTTTCCAAGTGTGGTGGAAATACATCGCCGCACCGTGGTCGATCAGCCACAGCCGACGGTGCCATACCAGCATATTGGCATTGCGCGGCGTGCGATCGATGTTGGTGACAAAAGCATCGAACCAGACAATTTCCGAGGCCAGATCCGCCTCAGATTTGCCCGCTACGGGGTCAAAGGTGATGGAACCGGGAAGATAGTCAAGGGCGAGGTTGAGGCCTGCACTAGCGCGAATTAAATCTTGAATTTCCGGGTCTGGTTCCGTGCGCGCGAGTTCGGGATCGAGTTCCACAAACACGAGTTCGGGGATTGGTAGCCCGATCGCGCGCGCAATTTCCCCGGCTACTAACTCCGCGATTAAAGATTTTGCTCCCTGACCCGCACCGCGAAATTTGAGTACGTACATACCCTCATCGTCGGCTTCGACGATCGCCGGTAGCGAGCCTCCCTCGCGCAAAGGAGTGACATATCTGGTAGCATTGACTGTTCGCAAGCTGGGACTCATTCTATTTTCGATTTTAGATTTGGGATTGAAGAATTGGACTAGACTGCTTGTATAAAATTTTGATTGAGTCAACTGCAGATGTCAGGCAGATTGACGCAAATCAACGCAGATACATTTTTATTTAAATAGTATAACTTGATAGCAATTATAATATAATTATGTACAAATTTGCGGCGGCTTCTGAGGATGAATTAGTTGTGTTTGGTGCGGCAAAACCGGGATACGGCGATGCAGAAGTTGCTCGGTGGATTGATTTTATGCAGCGACAGAAGATCGATCGAGTTTGCTGTTTGCTTGCTGAGACTCAACTCGTCCGCTATGGTGATTTGCTGGGAAGCTATCGAAATGTTTTTGGGGGCGATCGCGTTTGCTGGGCTCCGATCGCCGATTTTGAATTTGCCAGTCGCGAAATTTTAATCGATCGCATTTTACCGTTTTTGGCATCTGCAGATAGCGCGGGCGAGCGGGCGGTAGTTCACTGTGCCGGTGGAATCGGGCGCACAGGACACGTCTTGGCTGCTTGGTTGGTTAGCGGGCGGGGATTTTCTAACCAAAAGGCGATCGCGGCTGTCAAAAAAACTGGCAGAAATCCCTATGAAGCTGCGATCGCTGCTTTTTTGAAAGGTCGAAATTCTTGGCAAGTTGCTGGAGAACTCGATGCTTTGTTAGATTGCTGCCGCCGTGATTTTGGGAAGTAACATACCCCCTTTACGATCGGGCGGTTGAAACCGCGTCTGTACCAACAATGATATCAAATCCTCTCTTCATCGGAAGAGTAAATTCACAGTTAACAGTTGACTGTTAACAGTTAACAGTTAACAGTTAACATCATTCCGATGCAACCGGAAACGATATGACTAATGACTAATGACCAATGACCAACAACCAATAACTAATAACCAATAACTAATAACCAACAACCAACAACCAACAACCAATAACTAATAACTAATGACTGCTCAATTGGGCCACCACGGCTTCGGTGAAGGGAACCGGCGCATCAAGCTGCAACCAGTGGCTGGTTTCGGGTATGACGGTGGTGGCAATTTCGGGGCGGAGTATGTGGAGGCTGAAGGGCCATGAGTTGGCGGGTGCGAGCACTGCTGCGATTCGCGCGCCCGGAGTTGCTAAGTAGCGATCGATCGCACCGACCGCGCTGTAAGCAAACATACCTTTGTACATACCGATCAGCCGATCGCGCGGGGTGGATGCGAGGCGCGCCATCGTAGTCTCGCGCGTCGCAGCCGTAGCGCCTTCGAGGGCTTGGGCGAACTTTTCCTCTGCAGCAGCGCGGTAGCCGTCGCCCGCCAGCGCTGCGAGGAAAGGAACCATCTGTTCCTCGTACACCGACGGCGGCAGGTAGTTAAAGTCACCGGGCGGATCTGCGAGAATGACGCGCGTCACCCGCGTTGGCGCGGAGGCGGCCGTGGCGAGGACAACAAATGCCCCGAAACTGTGCCCGACAAGGGCTACTTGCGGGAGATTCAGCGCGTCGAGGACGGCGATGATGTCGGCGGCGCAGGAGTCGGGGCTGTAGTCGCCGTCTGCAGGCGGATCGGATGCGCCGTGACCCCGGAGGTCGATCGCCAAAATGCGCTGGTTTTGACCGAGATTTGCTCGCAAAAGTGCGCTCGTCTCGTCCCAGACTCCGATGTCGTAAGCCATACCGTGTACTAACAGGACGGGGATGGCTTGTGGTTCTTCGCCACTTACCGCGCCCGTGTCGGTGAGATTGAGTCGCCCCGCAGGGCCCGCGACAGTTGTCAGGTGCATAAAATGCCTCGACTTCTACAAGGACACAACAATGTTTTATTCTTAAACAATTTTGACTTCAAATTCGGCACCACAACATTCAAATATGGATGCAGGTGGGCTGTGGAAAGCGGGCTAAAATGTCATCGGCGCTACAGGTTCAATCTCTCCATTAAAACCTCCCACCTGATTTGTTCGCAACACCCAAGCTTCCCCACCCTGTTCGAGAAAGGCTTGAGTCACTTCATCGCTTGTCAGACGCGGTAGAATTGTGCGCCAACTCAGCAAACTTCGGCGAATCTTTTGCAGCGGACGATCTTCTAAAGTGCTGCCCAAAACTTCAGCTTGATTCTTCCAGTCGGCGCGTGCGGTTCCACAGGGTAACAGCAGCCTTTTTAACTTTTTGCTCAACTGTTCTAACTGCTTTAATTTATCTAATTCTTCGGGGTGTTGCTGTTTCGATGCTTCGATATTTGGGAGAGACAAAAGCGATCGAGCAATTTGCCGCATTGCTGCATACAAAGCTTGATTGGAATCTTGAGTGCAATTGTAGTCAGGCCCAACAAACGTCCCTCCGGTGCCATCGCCAATCCGGTAACGAGCCGCCATGATTTCTAACTGGTAAATCAATCGATCGAGCGGCGATCGCTTCTGGCCGTCCTGGGTTTCATACTCGCTCGTGAAGGGATCGAATTCGATTATCGTATCGCAAACCGGGCGCAAACCCAACCAGCCAAACTGTCTGTCGCCCATGTAGCGCGACCAATGCAAACTCCCAGCAATCAGCCCTTCCTTGTTGTGCGTATAGATTTGGTGATAAACAATATCAAATCGCAGTTCATTCGCCAGCGGTTCTCGCACGACTGTCGCCAGTCCGTAAGCAAAATGCCCAAAGTAGAGCGGAGTTTTAGTAGCTGGTTCTGCTTTTTTGCCTCCAATCCCACCATAGGTGTGAATCAGTAAGGCTCGTTTTCCTTCGTGCCAATTAACTGGATTTCGATTTGATTTGAAACAAAGCAATGCCTTGCTGGTTGTTCCCTTCTGAGCTACCAGATTGCTCCAATTCTCGTGTTTGAGGTAGTGTTTAACTGAGGTTTTGCCTGCAATCTGTCGGTCAACTTCAACCTGCAACAAACTCCGAGGCGCGATCGCCTGCACGACAAATCGCCCCGATCGATCCGGCGCACCGTAAATATACCATCCAGTTTCATTTAGGGGCGATTTCTCAATGTTTTTGCTGGTGGAGGAAGGAGTCTGATTGCTATTGGCAATTACTGGAGGCAGGCTAACTATTTCTTGGACTCCCGCAAATTGTCGCGAGGCGCGATCGAAGTGAATTACCTCAAACAAATCACCGTTCGGCTGAATCGATCGCACAAATTTCACTAACCCGTAATAACGTCCGGTAATTTGCACTGGTTCGCAAGCAACGGTCAGAATGGTGTTTTGTGCAAATTGTTCCACACCCACGGGTTCTTGCAGCATCACAATTACATCATCGTGAGGATGCGAACCTGCGATCGACTCTAGGGGATTAACTTGTCGCCAGTGATTGAGCCTGGTTGGGTGAACTTTGCCTTGTTGTTGGCTGCGTTCAGCTTGAGGACTGAAATGCACGTCTTTCGTCACAGCCCGAACGTAGGCCTGCACCAGGCGATCGTCACTAAAGCGCAGGATCGCAATTTGTCCCACCAAATGCTGAAATTCACAAGGCGCGTGATGAATTTCAAAAAACGCGCCTTGAATCGTTTGCCGTTGGTGAATGGCCGGCAAAATTAATCGCCCCATCCAAGGCGCAATGGGGCGGTAATATTCGGGCGACACAGATTGATCTATTGGATAAAACTCCGGTCGATTGAAAGCCGCTTGCTGGTAGCGTTCGTAGTTACTCAATTTGATGGGGGATGGGGCATGGGGCATGGGGCTTAGGGCAAACCGGGCATAGGGCATAGCTCACTTTTGTGAGAACCGCTATAGCCGTTGACAGTTGATTGTTGACTGTTGACAGTTTACAGTTAGATAGTACGAGCATCAAACTGTTTTCGATCGAAGGTGAGCGTCCTCTCAATCTGGAGGTTATCATAAAAATGGGTCTAAAACCCCATGCTTCTAGCACGGCTTTGCTGTATGCTTGTAGTAGTGGAAAGGTAATC
>NZ_JAUBPN010000054.1:0-15743 GCF_036700745.1 Microcoleus sp. S36a_B3
ATTTTAAATCACCCTAACCTCTCGTCAGTCCTATCCTATGGTACTCTTGCTGCTTAAAAACTGTCCGAAGTATTGATGTATTCAATTACTGTAATTAAATCTCACTACATATTTATTACTACCCACAATCATTCTGCCTGTTGATGAGGGCGATGTAGGAGGGGTGTCACCCTCATACATTCGCCAACAGTCTCTTGAAACCGCGTCTACACAAACAAAACCCGCCTTCGCGGGTTGAAGAGTGTACGGTTTCAACCGCAGTCTCAAAATAACTAATGACTAATTACAAATCTGTCAGCAACCTGGCTTTACGTAAAATAAATGTGAGGACTGTTTGTTGGCCCGTAATAATATCGGCTCTGCCCTCCATTCCCGATTGAATTGAATACTGGCGGGGGACATTTACCTGGGAATTTCCGAAGAATTGACGGCTGGTGGATTGGAGTTTTGTTAAATAGGTTTGTTCTGGCTTAATCGAAACTTCGTAATAAGATCCACCTGAATTATTGGCGGGATTTTGAGGGGCGATCGCATCTGGGGCGATTTCGCTGACTGTTCCTTTCAATGTGCCGTAGTCGGGGAAGGGTAAAGCCGAAATCCTGATCTGTACGGGTTGACCGATTTGGATGCGGGCGATGTCTTGGGATGTGACTTTGGCTTTGACTACCAGGGGTACGTCGCTGGGGACGATTTGGGCGATCGCGCTGCCGGCTTGTACGGTTTGACCGGTATTTTGTACTTCCAATTTGAGAATTGTACCATCAGCGGGGGCGCGGATCACACTATTTTTGAGTTGTGACTCAACTTGATTTAGCTGTTTTTTAGCTTGAGTCAATTGTTGTTGGATGGTCGATCGCTTGACGAGCAAAACCCGCCGACTTCTACCCAGTTTCTCGGCAACATCCGGCAGCGATGCGGCGATTTTGACTAAAGCGGATTCGACTAATTCCTGTTCGGCGGAACTTCCGTTTTGGGTGCTTTTAAGTTGGGCGCTGGCCAAAATTTGATTTTCCAAGTCGCGCAGTTGCTGGTTGATTTGCTGTGCTGCTGCTTGAGACTGATTAATAATGTCTTGGAATTGCTTGTTTTGAGTTCCCAAACGCGAACCGTCTACAACTGCGATCGTATCTCCGGCTTTCACTGTCTGATTTTCGCTGACAGCAATGCTTTCGACGGTTCCTTCGGTGGCCGCTTCCACGACGCGCACTTCTCCGGCGGGACGGACGATCGCCTCTGCTTTGACTGTGGCGCTGTATTTGGTGACACTAGCCAGGGCGATCGCCCCGCCAAAGGTGGCCACCATCAAAATTCCCCCCAAACTTGTCCAACGGCTGACAGGGGGCAAAAACTGGTCGTTATTAAAGGTTTCAGCGGGTGTGGGTTCGGGAGTGAGAGACATGGTGGGTGCTGGGGTGAGAGGAATAATTTTGAGTTTTGAGCTTTGAGTTGGGGGGGAGGAGGATAGTTTTGAGTTTTGATACCAGTTCTAAAAAACAATGCAACTGTATACAAGCTCTAAACCCTTATAAAATCGGTTATTTTCAATGTTTTCATCTCTCATTTCAAATAGTAAAATGAAAAGGAAGAGAGCGATCGTTTATTTTTTTTGTCATATTGATTTTCCGTTTTCCGGATACCAAGGATAGGTTGAGAAGTCTAATACGGCTTACCAATTAAGCCCGAAGAAACTGGGTTTTCGATCGAGTCTGCGGGCTGCAACCAAAGATTTTCGTCAAAAAACCCGGTGTCTGACAAGGAGTGCGTCCATGACTATATAAATCAAAATTCACGGGGTTAAGGTCAAAATCCGCACAGCTTTGCTGTCCCCACCCGCAAATTTCCCCAAACATCAAGAATGGTGGACAAAGCGGGCAACATTCATGAAACTAGGATATTTCAGTAATGATTTTTGGCGCTGTTACCCGGTTTTTTGGGGAGATGTACGTAAGTAAGTACATAGGTATTAATAGGAGTTCCTCATGCCGGAAAATCAACAAAATTCATTCTTTACCGAGCTCACCGAACGAGAATCGGCTACTGTCAGCGGTGGCAGCCCTACCAGCGGTGTCAGCAGTAATAACAGCAACAGCGGGAGCGAAAACAGCAGCAATGACCTCAATATGCTGTTTTTCATGCCGCAGCCGAACCAGTTGTATCTGTACGATCCGAACCGATCGCGCCCTTACAAAACCCTAATAGTCTAGATAGGTGAGTCTGGTAGCGCGATCGAAAGAAATTTGGAAAATATCTCAGTAACATTCCGGAACTCGCACAGCACTTCAAGAACTATTAGTTAGTAATTACACGAGGCTATATAAAACTTATAAAACTTATAGTTCTCGTTCCATCTTGTCAAATTAAAAGGAGTCAAATCATGAAAGACACTAAGGAAAATTCACTGTTTGCTGAACTCACCCCAGAAGAATCAGCTAGCGTCAACGGCGGTTACTATTATGCCAATAATAACTACAACGACTATAACCGCGGACGCCGCCGCAGTTGGGTAGTGTACCGCCGGAATTGTGACGGTTCCTTCAGAAGAGTAGTCCGCTACGGCTACTCATAAAGTTTAGGGCTGTGAATTCAGCTCTCTAACTGTCGATCGAGAAAGCACCCATAATTTCATGGTGCTTTATTTAAGCGAGGCTGTAGAAATTTTAAATAATTTCTAGTTTCTGTTAAAAACTTTTAACCTTGAAAGGAGTCAAATCATGAAAGACACTAAGGAAAATTCACTGTTTGCTGAACTCACCCCAGAAGAATCAGCTAGCGTCAACGGCGGTTACTATTATGCCAATAATAACTACAACGACTGTAACCGCGGACGCCGCCGCAGTTGGGTAGTGTACCGCCGGAATTGCGACGGTTCCTTCAGAAGAGTAGTCCGCTACGGCTACTCATAAAGTTTAGGGCTGTGAATTCAGCTCTCTAACTCTTGATTGAAAAGCACCCATAACTTTATGGGTGCTTTTTGCTGATTGGGTAGTGGGTGAGGAGTAGTGTTCATTATGCTCTACTCATTATTCAATTCGCCAAATGTTAAAGAATATTCCTTTGATCGGCAAAATGCCATTATTCGGACAAGTAAACAGGTTTAAGAAATATCAGGTTGTTCTCCAGCAAAGCGAAGAAGATTGCGGGGCGGCTTGTTTGGCTTCTATCGCCAAATATTACGGACAGAATTTTACAATTAGCCGCTTGCGAGAATTTGCCGGTACCGGTCAAAAGGGGACGACTTTACTGGGCTTGAAACAGGGGGCTGAGGCGATCGGCTTTAATGCTCGATCGGTGCGAGCAGCCGCAGCTATTTTAGACAAAATTGATGAAGCACCTTTGCCGGCCATTATTCACTGGAGCGGGTATCATTGGGTTGTTTTGTACGGAAAACAGGGCAATAAATATGCGATCGCAGATCCCGCCATTGGTCTGCGCTATGTTTCTAAAGAAGAATTAGCAGCGGGTTGGACAGATTGGCTGTGCTTGCTAGTAGACCCAGATCCAGAGCGGTTTTTTGCAGAAGCAGACGGTCAACCGCCCGCCAATTCCTTACAAAAATGGATGCGCCGGGTTGGGATTTACCGCCACATTTTAATCGAAGCATTGTTGATGAATGTAGTGTTGGGTTTGCTGTCGATTTCGTCGCCTTTTTTAGTTCAACTGCTCACCGACGACATCCTGGTGCGGGGCGACACGCAACTTTTGGCAAGTGTGGCGATCGCAGTTATAATTATGAATTTTTTTAGCAGCAGTTTAGGATTAGTTGAGTCAAACTTAATTGCTCAATTTTCCCAGCGTTTAGAGTTAGGATTGGTGATGGAGTTTGGGCGCAAATTTCTGCGCTTGCCTTTGAGCTTTTACGAAACCAGACGCAGCGGCGAAATCGTCAGTAGATTACAAGATATCCAAGAAATAAATAAATTAGTTTCTCAAGTAGCTATCAGCTTGCCCAGTCAATTTTTTATAGCGGTAGTTTCTTTTATTTTTATGTTGTTTTACAGCCCGCAACTAACGTTGGCTGCAACAGCGATCGCTCTATTAATGACTGCATCTACAGTAGTCTTTCTGCCAGTATTGCAGCAAAAGACGAGGAATTTATTTGTGCTGGAAGCAGAAACTCAAGGCGTTTTAGTCGAAACGTTTAAAGGCGCGCTGACTGTAAAAACTACTAGCAGTGCCCAGCAACTTTGGGAGGAATTTCAAAGCCGCTTTGGTCGCTTAGCAAATCTCACTTTTCGCACTACACAAATTGGCATCCTCAATAATATTTTTTCTGGTTTTATTGCTTCTGCGGGCGGCATTACTTTGCTGTGGTTGGGCAGCGGTTTGGTGATTGACAAGGTATTGAGTATCGGTCAGTTGCTGGCGTTTATCAGCATGAATCAAAACGTTACTACTTGGGTAAATTCTTTGGTCGGATTTAGTGATGAAATGACTCGCGTTAAGACAGCAACTCAACGGCTTTCAGAAGTGATTGATGCTGCACCGGAAACTAAGAATGATAGTAATAAACCTGCGGTCACGATTCAAGGTCGCGATGAGATTGTTTGCAAGAATGTGAATTTTCACTATCCCGGTAGACTTGACTTGCTGGAAAATTTTTCTGTGACGTTTCCTGGGGGTCAAGCAATTGCTTTAATCGGCTATTCTGGTTGCGGAAAAAGTACGCTTGCTAAGGTAATTGCTGGTTTGTATCCGCTGCAATCTGGTAATGTGAGAATTGGCGGCTACAATTTGCAAGATTTGTCTCTAGACAGTCTCAGACAGCAGGTGGTTCTAGTTCCTCAAGAAGCGCATTTTTGGAGCCGTTCGATTATAGATAATTTTCGTTTGGGGAGTCCAGATGCTACCTTTGAACAGATTGTGAAAGTGTGTAAACTTGCGGGGGCTGATGAGTTTATCAGCCAATTACCTGATAAGTATCAAACTGTTTTAGGGGAGTTTGGAGCTAATATTTCTGGGGGACAAAGACAGAGATTGGCGATCGCCCGCGCCCTTCTCAACAACCCGCCCGTATTGATTTTAGACGAATCTACCGCAGGGCTAGATCCCGCCAGCGAGGCGGAAGTTTTGGAAAATTTGCTGATGTACCGGCACGGGAAAACCACGATTTTTATCAGTCACAGGCCGCGAGTGATCGATCGCGCCGATTGGATTATCATGTTAGAACGCGGCAGGTTGAAAGTGCAAGGATCGGCGGCTAGATTGCGATCTGTTCCCGGAGATCATTTAGAGTTTTTGCATCCTTAAACAAAATTGTAGTAGATAAAACGGCGGTTAGAAACCGCCCGGTATTTTATCTCACCGCCCAATCTTCTTAGTTAATGAACCCGACAAACTAGGGGAATCGCCTCTTGATTGTCCAGCACCAAACCGTACTCCAAACCTTCAACAACCGCCTGACAAGAAGCATCCAAAATATTCGTAGAAACCCCTACAGTTGTCCACCGCTGCTGGCGGTTGCTCGATTCCAATAAAACGCGCGTTTTAGCAGAAGTACCCGCACCAGAGTCGAGAATTCGCACTTTGTAATCTGTCAGATAAAAATGTGCAATCGCCGGATAAAAATTCACCAAAGCTTTCCGCAAAGCCGAATCCAAAGCGGAAACCGGGCCGTTTCCTTCCGCACATTCCAGAATATTTGTACCGTTGACTGACAATTTGACAGTTGCTAAAGCCGTACAATCTTCGCCAACCTTATCGCAGTGTACTTGAAATCCCTTAATTTCAAACCACCGCTGGCGCTGTGACAAAGCCTCCCGCATTAACAATTCAAAACTTGCCTCAGCGCCTTCAAATTGATATCCTTGACTTTCCAAAGCTTTTAATTTTTCCAGAATTTGGCGACAAGCAGGATTTTTGCGATCGAGTTCAATTCCAAAAGTGCGGGCCTTCGCCAAAACATTGCTCAAACCAGCTTGATCAGAAATCACAATTCGCCGTATATTACCAATTTTTTCGGGTTCCAAGTGTTCGTAAGTTAACGGATTTTTTTCAACAGCCGATACGTGAATGCCGCCCTTGTGAGCAAAAGCCGAAAGACCGACAAAAGGAGCACGGTCATCGGGAGCAAGGTTGACAATTTCGCTGATCGATCGGCTGGCTTGAGTTAATTTAACTAATTGCTCGTCTTTAATGCAATTATAACCCAATTTAAGCTGAAAATTAGGAATCAAAGAACACAAATCGGCATTGCCGCAGCGTTCGCCGTAACCGTTAATAGT
The DNA here is from genome assembly GCF_036700745.1 of Microcoleus sp. S36a_B3. Lineage (NCBI taxonomy): Bacteria > Bacillati > Cyanobacteriota > Cyanophyceae > Oscillatoriales > Microcoleaceae > Microcoleus > Microcoleus sp. S36a_B3. The sequence goes on from NZ_JAUBPN010000054.1 coordinate 6,222, forward strand.
TCCCTGCACCATCGTCACGCCTTCCTGCACAGCAGCTAAAGCATTAGCAACCGCAACTCCCGAGTCGTTGTGAGTGTGAATTCCTAAGTGTAAAAATGTTGTACTTTTTGTTGCTAAAAATGCTAATACATCGCGAACTACTTGAGTTACTTCGTGGGGTAAAGTGCCGCCGTTAGTATCGCAAAGCACCAGCCATTCTGCACCGGCATCCGCCGCCGCTGCTAAAGTTTGAAGAGCATAATCGGGATTGTGTTTGTAGCCGTCAAACCAGTGTTCGGCATCGTAAATAACGCGCCTTCCCTGACTCCGCAAATATTCAACGGTATCTCGAATCATCGCCAAATTTTCATCTAGGGTCGTTTTCAAACCTTCAATAACGTGCAAATCCCACGATTTACCAAACAGCGTTACCCACCGAGTACCGGCTGACAAAATAGGCTGCAACATTTCATCATTAGCTGCGGTTCTTCCCGGCCGCCTAGTGGAACAAAAAGCTACAACTTCTGCTTGAGTTAGTGGCTCTTCTTTGAGCCGCCAAAAAAACTGTACGTCTTTAGGATTAGCTCCCGGCCAGCCGCCTTCGATAAAGGGAATTCCTAAACTGTCTAACTGACGGGCAATTCGCAGTTTGTCTTCGAGAGATAGAGACAGTCCCTCGCACTGAGCGCCGTCTCGCAGTGTGGTATCGTAGATCCAGAGCCGATTTGTCATGGGGAGTTTGGAGAGAGAAATTGGTAATATATGACTTATTATATTAGATGAATTTATTTGAAATAAATGCGATAATATATAGGAAAATTAACATAAATCTAATTGGGGTAATTGCTGTGGTTAAGGTACAAGCGCAAGGAAAAACATTTGAGTGCGATCGCGAATCGAATCTCCGTGAAGTTTTGCTCAAAAACGGCATCGATCTCTACAATGGTAACGCCAAAGTCATCAACTGCCACGGGCTAGGCACTTGCGGCACCTGCGCCGTCAGCATCGAGGGTGAAGTTTCCGAGCCCGAGTGGCGCGAAAAAGCCCGACTTTCGCTTCCTCCCCATTCTCCCGCATCGAACCGCCGTTTGTCCTGCCAAACTAAGGTTTTAGGCGATATTAAGGTGACAAAATATGATGGTTTTTGGGGTCAGGGCTCGGAAACTGTCTGGAAACCGCAAGCATAGATTTTTTGTGAAAAAAGGCCGATCGCCCGATCGGCTTGCAAGATAATATGTAAGACTTGCCCAAAAATTCTCAAGACATTTGCATTAGCAAAGTCATAAACAATCTTAAAAAGCATCTGCGTTTATCTGTGTTTATCTACTTTTGATCTGCGGTCAATAAAAAACACCCTAAGACCCAGAGGTAAAACCAGCCAGAAAGTCCACATAAAAGTCAATGAATTCATCTCAAGATATTCTGATTATTGGCGGCGGAATCATCGGTCTTTCCCTAGCAGTTGAACTGAAGTTGCGAGGGGCATCTGTCGCCGTTCTCACCACCAATTCTAAACAACCGACGGCGCGGGCTGCAGCCGGAATGCTCGCCCCCCAAGCCGAACGGATTCCCCCCAGTCCGATGCTAGATTTGTGCTTGCAAAGTCGCGCCCTGTATGCAGCCTGGGTGGAACGGCTAGAAGAGATGACTGGATTGAAAACGGGATATTGGCGATCGGGAATTCTCGCGCCTGTGTGTAAAAATGAGTTTCAAGAACAGCCATTTTTGTCAAACCTCAACTCTCAATGGTTGGACAGAGATGCTGTTCGCCAGCAGCAGTTAGGATTGGGTGAAGAAGTAATTGGTGGTTGGTGGTATCCTGACGATGCTCAAGTAGACAACCGCGCTTTATTTCGGACACTTCAGACTGCAACCAAAGAATTGCAAATTAATATTATTCAAGGCAGTGCAGGGCAAATTATTAGGCAGCAAAATCGAGTTTTGGGTGTTGAAACAACGGTAGGGAAATTGCAAGCTGACCGTTATGTTTTGGCGACTGGAGCTTGGTCTGAGCAGTTGTTAAATGTTCCTATTTTTCCCAGAAAGGGGCAAATGCTGTCAGTATGCGTCCCAGAAAATTGTGGAATCATTCAGCCGCTGCAAACAGTTTTATTTGGCACCGGTATTTATATTGTGCCGCGTCAAGATGGGAGAATTATTATTGGTGCAACTAGCGAAAATGTGGATTTTACTTCGGGAAATACTGCGGCGGGAATCCAAAGCTTGCTAGCAGGAGCTATGCAGTTATATCCAGAATTACAAAATTATCCAATTCTGGAGTTATGGTGGGGATTTCGGCCTGCTACGACTGATGAGTTGCCGATTTTGGGTGCGAGTGCTTGGGAGAATTTGACACTGGCGACGGGGCATTATCGCAACGGTATTTTGTTGGCTCCGGTGACGGCTAAATTGTTAGCTGATTTGATGTTGGAACAAAAGTTAGATCCGTTATTGTCTGCTTTTAATTATTCTAGATTTGCATTTTCCTGATTTATAAAGTCGGTTCGCAGGAACCGAATGCTGCAAACTTAATTTCTGTCAGCCGTTGTAAGTGTGTAATATCAAATTCGGTTGTATCAGAATGATAACTAATAGGTGGTAAGATCGAATGAACCGCGAAGACGCTAAAAACGCGAAGTCAGAGAAATCAGAAGATGTACGTCTTTCTTACGCGCTATCAGAGTCTTCGCGGTTTAATCGTTCCGATGCTACCAAATTTGATATAAAACCATTTTTTAGTAAGTCCTGAATTAGTTCAATTCCGTTTTTTTGGGTAGGTTCAATTCCCTGCATTTAAGCGCAGCCAAATCGTAAGCATTTTGGTAATCTTTACCGCCTAACATGACATCGCCGTAATATTCATAGGGTTGATTTCCGTAAACCGGTAGCGGGTCATCTTCTGGATAATCTTCTTTTGATTCATCTAAAATTGCTTTGAGCTTCTTAACGCTCCATCGCTGGGCTGGGAAGTAATGAATGTCTTGAGCGCTGAAGCCGAGATGCGGAAAAGTTGGGTCAACAATTCGATCGTTGAGTTCAATCCAGCTATACTCGATGGGTTTGTAAGGTGATCCGGGTGCAGCTAAAAATCCTTGGACGTAGACTGCGCCTTCGGTGGTTAATGCTGCTTTGGAAGCGTTATCAAAGCAGTTTTTGCGGTTGCTTTTGATGCGAGTGGCGATTTCTATAGAAAGCGTCTCATCTAATAGTTCGGTCATAAAAACCTCGCGGGAGCTTGGAAACCCAGTGGCTTTAGCCCTGGGAGGAAAAGCGACACGGGATACTTTAGTATCCCGCGAATATCAAAATCCATAGTTGTAGCCATCCTTTTGATGAATTTGCTGACAATATTTATGACTGATTCCTTGAATCAATCCTCGTACCGCTGAGATATTGAAGCTGCCAGTTGAGCGAACAGCGACCCTACCCGTGTAAGTTCCAATCTTTTTACCCGCAGCGACAACAGCTTTTACGATGTCACCCGTTTGAAAGCCCTTGACGAACTTAAATCTAGGTACATATCGAGATGGAAAACCAAACTTATCAGTGCGACACATTTGCCTTGAACCATGCCCACTTGCCTTAATGTTTAAAGGCTGATTGGCTAATATTAAAAGTTCAGGAGTAATACCAACACAAGCAGCATCAAAGAAATGAGTTTTTGGCAATTCCATTCGCCTTCGATTGAACTTAGTCAAACCACCCGAACCTGTGCCAACTTCCAACCCAATTTTCTTTAACCTATTTAACAATGCCCACCGCGTTGAATTTACAGCCGCCGCATCTTTTAAGGGTCGTTTGGCTTGAGCTAAGACTCTCTTCAAAACATCTGGCTTCTTTTTAAGAAATACCTGAATATCTTGAGTTCCTTTCTTGGTGTTGCAAGCCTCACACGCCAGGCACAAATTAGAAATTCGGTTTGTACCGCCTTTAGCTTTTGGCTGGATATGTTCAACTTGTAGCGGTATATTTTCAGCGGCACAGTAAACACATTTCCTCTCCCATTTATTGAGCAGATACTCACGAACTTCGTAACCTACTAATTCGCCTTGTTGGTATTCCACTCCTGATATTTCAGGATTCTCCATCTGCTGCAAGTCAAACCGAACCAATTCTTGAAAAACCGTATTAATTGGCGCAATTTTTGATAACTTGTTCGCCCAAGTTAGAGTTGTTTCAACACGGTGTTGAAGGCTTGGAGCCAACCAACCTTTGGGGCGTGTGCGGTTGAGAAATCGAGCTTGACGATATTTTGTATGTCGATTTCTACGTCCACGACGCAATAAACGCCTCGAATCTAATGACGCTTTAATTGTTTGACCACGGTGAGTTAATTCGGCTACCCAAATCAGATTACATCCTAAAAGTATTGCCAATCCCGTCGTTTTAGAACCGGGGTCAATCTTCAGGGCTAAAGGTTCTGGTATGTCAGCTACCTCCTTGTTTAAAATTATTGTGAACGGGTACAACCTGAACACTTTAGCCTTGCCAACATTTAGTAACTTTCGAGCCAAAGATGGTTGACAGGGCGTTAAAGGTTTGCGATTAGTGTCAAGAACAAAAATGTAGTTGGGCTTGATAATAGACATTGTTGTGTCTCTCCTTTTCAGTAACGTTAGCTTCGCCAATGTTTTGAGGGCTTGTTAGACCTGCAACACTGTCTCAGTGACCTTAAGACTGTTTAATTGCAGATGACAGAGCCAGAATCTAGCTTCGCAATTCAGGGTGTCGTGACCCTCAAAACGTAGTCAGTTAAGACTTAGGCTGGTAAGCACGGCTTCAACTTATTTGGCTGAAGCCCCGTGTCTTTAGACCGGGGTTGCTTACAATCCCTTGTAGTTACGTGCGACTAAATTGTAGCAAGTCAGAGCTCCGAACACAAAGAACGATCGCGAGCATCTCGGTTTTGCAAAAAGCATTTTTTTATTGAGCGTGCGAGCTTAAGAGCTAGCGTATTGTACAACTCGCGAGCTCTTAAGCTCGCACAAATTCAAAACTGAGATCGCCCGCATCACCCTCCCAACGGATAAAAAGATGGGACTCGCTGAATGTTTGAGAGTGCGATCGAGTTACAGCTTGGCGCCTAAACAGTAGCGATTTGTGGCGCTGGTGGCACGTTTCACAGTTTTTTATGCAAACAAGTCATAATTGTGATAACCTGATGGATGTGCAAAAATCGGTTCCAACGAAAAGCAACCGTTGGAAGAAACGGGGAAAGTCCGGCGTAAATCCGGCGCTGTCCCGCAACTGTGATGAGATTATAGAGTCTCTTAGTCAGAAGGCCCGCCGATCGCAAACCTGTTCTTTTTCGTCTACGAGGCATAGATGATGGTTTATTCAGCTTTCTCAAAATTGATCTATGATGGCGATCGATCTATTGACTTAGAACGATATTGATATAATTTCACCGCTCCCTAATAGATTTTAGTCGGTAATAGTTTCTGCGTAACTGTGAATAAAAGGCGATCGTCCACCAATCGCTAACTATTTCCCTGTAGTCTGTCGCTATTCTACGGTAAAATCATCATAACTTTGTAAGGGTTTTTACTCAACCTCAGTATATTTTTGCTGTCAATTTTCACAAATTTAATCATTGAAGTAAGTTGAGTTATGACGATTATAGCTGAGACATTGAGATATCCTCGGATTGGTAAAAACCTAGAAGTTAAGAAGGCCCTGGCAGCATTTGCGAGTGGGAAATCAGAGACAGATGCTTTATTTCAGACTGTTCCCTCGCTGAAAAATATGGTGAAATATGCTAAAGTGCTGGGGGATCAAGCCAATGCAAGTTGAAGATAACAAGCGGCAAGGTAGCTTTGGCTATTGGCAGAATCAGTTCATACACCAAAATATGCTGACAATTGGATACACAGCTTGGAATGGATTTTTAACCGTTGGTCGAGGTATGGCGGTTTGTGATGTAAGTCTGCCCGTCAATACACCTGTGAATTGGCAGGTTGATACAATTCCGCATTACTTGCAATTCCTCACTGAATTATCAGTAACAGATTATCTACGACGACTCGAATTAGAGCCATCCGCTATCTCAAATTTACTTCAAATCATTGCCACCTACAATCCCACCCAAGAAATTATTATACTGCTAACAGGTGACGGTCAAATAGAAATCGATTTGCTGCAACGGTTGGCGATTCCTCCGGTTGATTGTTATGACCAAGTACGTCAGTGTTGGGGTGAATTTCAACTGTACGATACAAGCCAAATGAGAAGACAATGAACTCAATATTATCAGCAGGTTTATTAAGCATGGGTTAAAATAAAACTGCCATTAACTTTTTACAAGGGCAAAATACCCCATTCTAATTCTCTGTTCAGCACTTATCCACACTAGAAACATACTGAATGAAAAGCGCGATCAAAAAGTCGGATTTTGTGCTATCTCCTTATATGAAGAGCAACAACTTCAAAGCTACTTGGCAAATCTTAAATACAGTAATTCCCTATACATTTTTAGGGTTTTTAGCATTTAAAGCTGCTGCAATTTCTGTATGGCTTCTGCCACCGATAATCGTGTTAATGACACTTTTTTCGGGCCGTTGTTTCTCTTTGATGCACGACTGCGGACATTATTCTCTGTTTAGTTCCAAAAAGGTCAATCGCACCGTGGGTTTTTTGCTAGGTATCATCAATGCGATTCCTCAGTACCCCTGGTCGAGGGGACACGCTTATCACCACAAACACAATGGTAATTGGGATATGTACCGAGGCCCTTCGGCGTTGATATCCACCGAACAATTTGCGGCGCTAAGTCCATTTGGTCAAAAGATGTATCAGTTACTCAGACATCCATTGATGCTGTTTCCTGGTGGTTTTTTCTATCTAATTATTAAGCCCAGATTAGCGCTTATCTTGGGAATTAGTGGTTTTATAGGACATATGTTTGCTTGTCTCAATAAAGATTTTGGGATGGGTTTATCTGCAATCATTGCTTCTTATAAATCCAAACATTGGTATACTACGGCTGAATTTTGGGATTTACTATTCAACAATATTTGTGTTGTTGGTAGCTGGATTTATCTCAGCAACTTACTTGGGGTTGGCTTTTTCTGGAGTGTTTACTCAATTGTCATGACCTGTTCGGCAGCGATATTTATCTGTATTTTCTTTGTCCAGCATAATTTTGAGGGTTCCTATGCTCATAAAACAGAGGGTTGGGACTACCTTATGGGTGCAATTGAAGGCAGTAGTTACCTAAAATTACCAACTATTCTCAACTGGTTTTCGGCTGATATTGCTTACCACAATATTCATCATCTGTCTGAGCGTATCCCCAATTACAATCTTCAGGCGTGTCACAATGCTAATATTCACCTGCTTGGTAATTCCAGAATTCTGACAATTCGGGAGATACCTGATTGTTTCAAGTTCATTCTTTGGGATGCTGATTCCGATAGTCTGCAATCGATCGCATTATTTAAACAAGAAAATCTTTTCAGCCCTGTAGCTAATTAAAATCGGATAGCATTGAATTTGGGTGCTGGTTTATTGCCCAAATCCTAGGATTAGCGGTGCAGCTAGTGAGATCAATTGCAACTGGGACTTTCCTAATTAATTAGGTGAGTTCCCGCTATTGTAGGGTGCGTCAGCCTCTCGAAATTTTTGGGATAATTTTCAAAAATACAGGAGATTGACGCACCTTACAATAATTTGAATATGAGTTAGCTCATAGACAGATTTGGGAGAATCTGGCAAGCTGAGGGTAAGCTTAAATAGGAGTTCAAGTCAATGACCGATACTACTCTCAATTTTAAGACTGCGCCGGGCCATGTAGTGCTGGCTGCGGCTGGTAAGACAATGCTGAGGCCGGGGGGAAAAGCTGCTACAGAAATGTTATTAGAATTGGCGGATTTTAAGCCTGGGGATACTGTTTTGGAGTTGGCGGCGAGTTTTGGATATAGCTCGATCGCCCTTGCAGAACGTTTTGGTGTAAAAGTAGTGGGAGTTGAAAAAAATCCCGACAGTGTGGCGCGGGCCCGTGCTAACGTTGCAGCAGCGGGTTTGAGCGATCGAGTGGAAATTATCGAAGGAGATATTTTGCACTTGGATCGGATTACCCAAGAGTTTGATTGGGTGTTGGCTGAAGCTATCCTGACGATGCAGTCGCCGTCGGGGAAAGCAAAGATTTTATCAGGAATTGGCGATCGGCTAAAACCAGGTGGCAAGTTTTTGTCTCACGAACTTTTAGCCAGAAACCGAGAATCAGAAATTCACAAAGCTTTATCAGAAGTGATTAGGGTTAATTCAACACCTTTGTCTGAGTCGGGCTGGATTGCTGTTTGTCAAAACGCGGGTTTGCAATTAGAAAAGTGTCAAACCGGGGGGATGGGACTTCTCAACTTGCGGCGAATGCTTGATGACGAAGGGTTTGTGGGTACTGCGCGGATTTTGTGGAATGTTTTAAGCCGATCGCAAATTCGCGATCGCATCTTAGCAATGCGTCGAGTTTTCCAGCACTACCAAGAGGATTTAGGCTATATCATCATCTGTGCTCAAAAACAATTTTAACGGAGTAAAAAGTTATGACTGCTACCATTTTACCGCTACAATCTTCATCAATCCAACTCAGAGAGACAATCGAATATCCCGCCACCGGAGTGCTGACTAAAATTTTAGTCAAAGACAATAATTGTCAGCATACTTTACTTTGTTTGGCAGCAGGTTCGGACATTTCAGAACACCATTCAGCGCGAAATGCCACAATAAATGTAGTGGCAGGAAAAGGAGTTTTGACCCTCGAAGGTAAGGATATAGTTTTGGAACCGGGAGTATTTGTATTCATGCCTGCACGAGCGCCCCACGCTTTGAAAGCTGAAGAAAATCTAGCGTTTGTTTTGACATTTTCGGAGGGCAAATAAGACCGGGCGAATGGAATTCGTGAGAATAAGACCGGGCGAATGGAATTCGCGGCTACACAAACAAAACCCTAAAATAGCGGAGTGAGAATAAGACCAGGCGAATGGAATTCGCGGCTACACAAACAAAACCCGCCTCCGCGGGTTGAAGAATTATCTCAGTGAAAATAAGACCAGGCGAATGGAATTCGCGGCTACACAAACAAAACCCGCCTCCGCGGGTTGAAGAATGAGTGGTTAAAATAAAATTATCTAATCTTCAGTCTGCGGAGGCAGACTTCGTTTGTGTAGATGCGGTTGAAAGAGACTGTTGGTGAATGTCTGAGGGGTTTAACCCCTCAGATATCGCCGTCCTGAATAGGCAGAATGATTGTGTAATCATCCACCATATTAAATAATTTATTATGACTCTTCACCCACGCGACTGGTCATCGATTCCAGAAATCACCGCCTCCGTAGCACGAACCTCCTTTCCCAAAGGAAACCCATATATGAAAATGCGTGACGAATTAGGAGTGTTGTATTTGGATGCTGACTTTATTACCTTGTTTCGAGCTGACTACGGTCAAAGTGCTTTATCACCTGGACAATTAGCATTAATCACTGGAGTTTAGACTAAATAAAGATGAGAACGGTGGCTTTCAGAAGAACTAGAGCCACCGCGCCAGGA
>NZ_JAUBPN010000055.1:0-13831 GCF_036700745.1 Microcoleus sp. S36a_B3
GTTTTAATCCCTAAATCAATTCCGACACTTGGGTTTTTAGCATCAATTTGAACGGGCTTAACTTCTACTACAAAGCTTAAAAAATAGCGATTAGCAGAGTCCTTTAGTACAGTTACAGAGCTAGGCTCTGATGGTAACTCCCTAGACCAAATAGGGCTAAGATTTCCAATTTTTGCTAAGTACACGGACTCACCTTTGATAGAGAAACCTGTTTTAGCAAAAGTTGCAGACTGACTGTTAGTCTTTTTTTTGAATTTTGGTTGACCCACTTTCTTGCCTTTTCTCTTCCCTTTTAGGGAATCAAAATAGTTTTTGTAAGCAACCTCTAAATGTTTGAGGGATTGTTGCAACGGCACGGACGAAACATCGTTCAACCATGCCCTTTCTTCTGTCTTTTTAGATATAGTTAGAGACTTGGATAGAGTGTTGTACTCAGGATATTTGCCACATCTACTAACAGCCAAGGCATCGTTCCAAACAACTCTTACACAACCAAACAACTGAGCCAAACTATGGCGTTGTCTATCGGTTGGATAGAATCTGTATTGGAACCTTGCTTTCATTTTTTTTAGCTGTTTTACTACTTTAGTATGCCATACTATTTTAACACAGTCAGGAAAATTCAGAAGGAATTAAAGCCGTCCTAGAACGACGGGGTTTTAAACCCATTTCTTTGAAAAATTACCGATTACCGCTCGACTTCCTCTTCCACATAAACTCTCAATTTCTCCAAATCTGGAAGTTCGACCAATTCTTTTTCCTTTTCCTGAACAGAGATTGGCATCATCACAGGTTTGCGGTGTTCTATCCAGCAACTCGCCAGCGGTAAAGTTTGTTCCAAATCTTCCAAAGGCCTCGGAATTACCATCACCGCGTTCAACTCGCCAATGCGTTCAGCTTCGTACATCCCGGCTTCTACGGCGACTGCGACATCTGCAACTGCACCGCGAATAATTGCCGTACACAAACCTGCGCCAATTTTCTCGTAGGCGGCCAAGTGTACGTCTGCAGATTTGAGCATAGCATCGCAAGCACCGACCATTGCCGGAAATCCCCGCGTTTCAAGCAAACCGATCGCCTGATTGCTCAGTCGCGAATAATTGCCGCTTTCGGAGAGTTCAGTCAGCCGAAAGCCGATCGGCAAAACCACTTCCAAATTAGCCAAAGGTCTGGCAATCACCAATTTAGAAACAAACTGTCCGAACTGTTCTGCTGTCTGAGCTCCCGCTTCCACAGCCAAACGCACGTCCGAAATTCTGCCCCGGACGATCGCCGTACAGTGACCGGAACCAATTTTTTCGTATCCTACTAAAATCACCCCCGCCGACTTCAGCATCATGTCAGCAGTCCCGACAATCGCCGGAAAACTCTTGGTAGATACCAAACCCAAAGCAGTATCTTTGAAATATTCTTGGCGCTGCGAGTGATCGGGGTCAATTTTACGATCTATTTGTCCGTCCATCTTCAATTACCTTTAGAAACTTCTCAAAATTAAAATTTGTGGATAATTGTAGTTTCTCAGATGACAAGACAGACTGCACGAGCTGCCAGACACAGATTTCTGTTGCAAAGCCTTAAAAATTGCTGAGCTACCAATAATATAAGATTACCTATTTATATTTTTTTATTCTGCCTTCAGCATAGCTGCCTTTTGCTGAAATGACCACGCCCCAACATTGTCAATACAAGCCCTTGACAGTTTTGAGGGTCAAGCCCAAAATTCAGACAAAATTTCAATCTCTCAGATCGATCTGCGAAATAAATCTCAAATCTCAAATCTAAAATCGACTTACCGCTACCCGGAACCGCCCGAGAGAGTTTGACCGTTTTCCTCCGATCGATTAAAAGCTTGTCGGTGCGGAAACAGCGTCCCCAGCAGCCGATTGATGTGAGCTTGGCCGTACAGAATAGTTGGGGTATCTGCTGGTTGGGGCTGGTCTGAGGCAGTGTCTTGCAGCGGTTGTGGGGATGTCTCCGGCGGTGTTTGAGGCTGTGTAGGGGCGGCGGCGGTTGGCTCATCGATCGGTCGATCGACGGCTGGCGTACTAACTGGGGGAGGTTCCGGTTCCGGTTCCGGGGCTGCTTCTGCTTCTGCTTTTGCGGTTACTTCTGCTGGTACTTGACGGCTGGTATCTCCGATCAGAGAACCGGCTGGCAAAATTTGCAGTTTGTCGATAGAAGGATTAATCAGGGTTGTCGCCGCGCCTATACAGGCATTTTCGCCGATCGTCCCCGCACCTACTACCAGCACCCCTGCACCCAGAATCGCGCCCGCCCCGATTTCCAGATCGCCTTCACGGGCGTGAAGGATAGTTCCCATACCGATACACGCACCGGCGGCTATCGAGATCCGACTTCCCGGATCTGCTTGCAGGATGACTCCTGGGGCGATCGCCGCACTCTCATTCACAACCACATCGCCACTCATCAAAATCTGAGAGTTGCTAGTTAATTGCAGTGGCGATAAATACATTCAACTTTACCATGAAATGAGCTATTTTTTTAGAGAAAAGGACTTTAATTTATGGGTTTTATTGACTCAAAAAAATTAACCGCATCCATCCAATAAACGAGAAATTACTAATATTGAAAAGCTCGATCGAGACTGAATCTAAACCTAAATTACGCAGGCTTAAACTTGCGTACCTTACCCATGTAAGTAACGCATCAAACCTTTTTTGCCTAAATTTTGTTCGGGCTTTAAGATTTTTTATAAAGTTTGAGAAAATCTTAAATTTTTCCCAAAAATTCTCAATCGAACTGTCTAACTCTCTAAAACCAAACTTGAATCCTAGGGTTGGTTCTCCCATTAGCCCAACGCGAGCACTTAACGGGAGAAACCAGCTAATTACCAGGCGTTCTTAAGGGCGCTGGATGATTTCTTCGAGTACGCGGCGTTTGGCCTTGGAGTCGATACCCAGCAAGCGGACGTACTCGCCGCTGTGTTCTTTGAGACAGCTTTCGAGGGCGGAAATCACTTCGGATTCGCGGTTGGATGCGATCGGCGCGCAACTACTCCAAGAACCGGTGCGGAAACGGCGCGCGTCGGCGTGTTCGGTGCCAATTTTGTAGCCTTGGGAGAGCAGGTTGCGGATTTGGTCGATCGCCTTGCCGGTCAAGATGCCGCTGCTGGCGACCGCACCTGTGTAAGCTTCTTTACCTTTCCCTGCTTTGAATCCCGAGGTTGCACCAGACTGAGCCGATTGAGCTACTGGGCCGTCGGGACGCTGAATAATTTCTTCAACCACGCGGCGTTTAGCTTTCGGGTCAATCCCGATCAAGCGCACGTATTCGCCAGGATATTGGTTCATCACAGATTCTAAAGCGGCGATCGCCTCAGATTCATTTCTCGTTTGCAGCGAAGCCCCGCTTTGCCAGGAACTGGTACGGAAGCGGCGCGCGTCGGCGTGTTCCGTCCCCACTTTGTAACCTTGACTTAGCAAGCCGCGAACAGTCGCCACTGTTTCCGCGCTCAATTTGCCGCTGCTGGAGGCAGAACCGGTATTGCGGTGAGAAGCTTGTGCAAATTGACCGTTAGATTGGTGAGTTTTTGCGCCGTTAGAACCGCTAGAGCCGTTTTCTCCCGGTCTTTGGACAATTTCTTCGAGTACGCGGCGCTTGGCTTTGGTGTCAATCCCGATCAAGCGGACGTATTCTCCTTGGTGGTCGGCCATACAAGCCGACAAAGCTGCGATTACATCTGAGTCGCGGGTTGAGGAAATCGGGCCGCAAGTGCGCCAAGAACCGGTACGGAAGCGGCGCGCGTCGGCGTGTTCCGCTCCCACGCTGTATCCTTGGGCTAGTAAATTGCGGATGCTATCAGTTATAGAAGAACTCAATTGGCTGCCGGTTTGAGTAGAATAATTCATTTGAGTGATATTTGAGTTTTTAGCTTGCTCGTTGCGAATTGGTGCTAGACAGGCAATGTTGTCAGCGCAGCGATAACCCGTTCTCAGAGCGTCATTGATGCCGATGACGTGGGTCGCAAATTTTACATCTGAATCTAGAACATCTGGCAAGCGATCGGCTTGCTGCTGATTAGTGATGACAGCTCCCGAAGGTATGTACTTACCGGGGGGAATTTCTACATCTTGAATTAATACGTGCATCATTACAATGCACCCGTTTCCCACCCTGGCATTGAACACCGTAGAGCGAAAGCCGATAAAGCAGTCGTCGCCCACGTAGGCAGGGCCGTGAATTAAACTCATGTGCGTGAGCGAAGTATTTTTCCCCACCCACACAGAATAAGATTTGTCGTCGTCTCCTGTGACTCGGCCTTGTTCTAGGCCGTGAATCACTACTCCGTCTTGAATGTTGCTTCCTCCTCCAATATAAAAAGGAGTGCCTTCATCGGCGCGGATAGATGTCCCGGGGGCAATCATCACATTAGAACCGATATGCACATCCCCAATAATGTTAGAAAAGGAATGTACGTAGGCGGTATCGTGAATTTTGGGCTCAGCCAAGTTTTTCGACCAAGGCGTCGGGGGAGCCGCAACGTTGCGGACTGCCATAAATTAAGTTCTCCTAAGCTGAAAAATTTTTTTGTTAGTTGTTAGTTGTTAGTTGTTAGTTGTTAGCTGTCAACTGTTCACTGTTCACTGTTAGCTGTTCACTGTTCACTGTTAGCTGTTCACTGTTAGCTGTTCATTGTCAACTGTCAACTGCCAACTGCTTTCCTGTCAACTGTCAACTGTCAACTGCTTTCCTGCCAATTGCTTTCCTGTCAACTGCTTTCCTGTCAACTAGCGGTACGGGTCGTCTTTTTTACTGTAAATGAGGCGGTTTTCTACATTGACAGTATCTATAATGCCTACTACCAGAGCATCGATCGGACGGTTTTCGCTGCCGGGCGCGATCCGGGCTGCGCTACCTCTGGTCACTAAAACCCATTCATCTATACCAGCGCCCACACAGTCAGCCGCTACTTCATATCCGGGAACTGGCAAACCTTCTTCATTGATGAATTGCAGGAGTAGAAATTTCGATCCTCTCAGCGTCGGCTCTTTTTGGGTACTGACAACTGTGCCGAGAACTTTGGCCATTTGCATTTTAGGTAATTGGTAATTGGTAATTGGTAACTGTCATTTTTTCACAGAGTCACTTGTCTTTTTTAAATTAGCTTTCCTCAGTCCGATGTCTGCAAAGAGAGTTTTTCGTCTAGTAACTAATGACTCGTGACTAATGACTCATGACTGATGACTAACAACCAATATCCCATGCCCGCATCAATTAAAAATTAAAAATGCTAAATCAAAAATTTCGCGCTTTTTAATTTTTAATTTTCAAGTTTTAATTACCAAATGCCCCGAACAGCCGATCGCCCGTCTTAAGATCTGTTGAGAGGACGAATACCGCTGACGCCTTCACGGAACTGTTCTACAGCTTCGGTATAGCGAATGGGTAGCACGTACTCCAAGTTTTCGTGAGGGCGGGCGATAATGTGGGTGGACATCACTTGTCCGCCGTTAACGCGCTTCACCGACTCTACTCCAGCGGCTACGGAAGCTTGCACTTCCGAGACATCTCCTCTTACAATGACTGTAACGCGAGCGCTACCGATTTTTTCGTACCCTACCAAGGTGACGCGGGCTGCTTTGACCATTGCGTCTGCTGCTTCCACGACTGCGGGGAAGCCTAGGGTTTCGATCATGCCAACTGCAATTGCCATTGGTTTTACTCCTGATTGAATATTTGGGGAACTAAACTGTTAATTTTTGACGAGCGTACTGATTTTAGTCCAACTTTTCGTCAAATTAATTTTCTGTGGGCTAAGAACTTAGTAGCCTCGGAACTGTTCTACTGCTTCTGTGTAACGAATGGGCAGAACGTATTCTAGGTTTTCGTGGGGGCGAGCGATGATGTGGGTAGAGACTACTTCTCCGCCGTTCACCCGCTTGACGGATTCCACTCCGGCTGCGACTGAGGCCTGGACTTCCGACACGTTGCCACGCACAATCACTGTGACGCGGGCGCTGCCGATTTTTTCATAACCCACAAGGGTAACGCGAGCAGCTTTGACCATAGCGTCGGCAGCTTCCACAACGGCGGGAAAACCTTTTGTCTCAATCATTCCCACGGCTATTGACATTTTTGAATCTCCAATTTAAGCATGAGTGGAATTACCGTTACAAATCTTTGAGAAATCTAAAAATTTGGACGGGGAAGGCCACATTATTTAGGAATGCAGTGTAAAGCTTCCTATCCTTATAGAATAGGGGAATCTGTCCACCTTGACAATATAATCTAACATCATAATGTTTAATAACAAAAATTAAAAATTTTTATGTTACTTAAAATAATTTAATATTTATTTAATAATCTTAAGATTCAGAGGAGTAGATGTGGGTGGCGATCGGGGAGTCGAGTGAGTAAAAATACCTTAAAAGTAGAGTTCGGTAGGTGAAGGCAGGGTCGATCGAGGTTGGGAAATTTGGGGATTTCCAAAGGGGGATCGCGAGCAAACAGACACAAAAGGCAGTGTTTACCAATCTGCGGTCTTTTTTTTCTTTGATTGCCGATTCTGAGAAGGCAGTAATTTTGTAGTCACATAATTATCATTTTTGATGCTTTAATGTATAGTTAATTTTGGGTGCAAATTATTTTGCCAGAACTATACGATCGGGTTCAGTCAAAGTTTTAGGGTGTCGGGCGATCGCCCGGAACTGCCTTTGGATCGAGGCAGGCAGTAATTTAAAGTTTCAAGGATAAATTAAATGACTGAATTTCTCCTCCAAGCCTGTTGGTGGGTTCCTTTATATGGCTTAATTGGCGCAATTTTAACTTTGCCGTGGTCTACAGGAACCGTTCGCACCACAGGGCCGAGACCTGCAGCTTACTTCAATTTGTTGATGACTGTATTGGCTTTCATCCACGGAACGGTGATTTTTAGAGCAACGTGGGATCGACCCCCCCAACAGTTGCTCGTACACTGGGTGCAAGCAGCAGATTTAAATTTGTCTTTTGCCATAGAAATCTCCACCATCAGCGTCGGAGCAATGGAGTTAGTTACAGTTCTGAGTCTGCTAGCACAAATTTACGCTATCGGCTACATGGAAAAAGACTGGGCGCTAGCTCGATTTTTTGGGCTGCTCGGTTTTTTTGAAGGAGCAATTAGCGGAATTGCCATTAGCGACTCGCTGCTGCTAACTTATGCTTTGTTGGAATTGCTGACGCTTTCAACTTATTTGCTAGTCGGGTTTTGGTACGCTCAACCGCTGGTAGTAACGGCGGCTAGAGATGCGTTTTTAACAAAGCGTGTAGGAGACGTACCGCTGCTGATGGGAGTAGTGACGCTTTCTACTTTAGCGGGAAGTTTGAATTTTTCCGATTTAGAAAAATGGGCGGAAACTGCAACTTTGTCTCCTTTGGTAGCGACTCTTTTAGGTTTGGCTTTAATTGCTGCACCTACAGCCAAGTGCGCTCAATTTCCGTTCCATTTGTGGCTAGACGAGGCGATGGAAGGGCCCAACCCGGCTTCGATTATGCGGAATACGGTTGTTGTAGGTGCTGGCGCTTATATTTTGATTAAACTTCAGCCTGTTTTAGCGCTGTCGCCGGTGACTGGTGTGGTGTTGGTCGTTTTGGGTGCGGTGACGGCGGTTGGTGCTTCTTTGGTGGCGATCGCCCAAATCGACCTCAAAAGAGCCTTATCGCATTCTACCAGCGCTTCTTTGGGTTTAGTGTTTATCGCGGTGGGACTCAATCAAGTTGACATTGCTTTGCTGTTGCTGTTCGCGCACTCGATCGCCAAAGGACTATTATTCATGAGCGTAGGGTCAGTGATTCTGACAACCAACACTCAAGATTTAACAGAAATGGGTGGGTTGTGGTCAAAGATGCCTGCCACAACAATGGCTTATTTAGTAGGCGCTTCAGGGATGGTAGCGCTATTACCAATGGGTAACTTTTGGGCGATGCGGCGCTGGCTCAACGGTTTTTGGACAGTGCCCTTGTGGTTGGTAGTTGTATTGCTTTTGGTTAACTGTTTAACAGCCCTAAATTTAACTCGCGTATTCGGTTTAGTGTTTGCAGGAAAACCGCAGCCGAAAACTCGCAGAGCTCCAGAAGTCGGTTGGACTATGGCATTACCGATGGTAATTTTGACCGTGATCGGGCTGTTGGTGCCTTGGATGTTGCAGCGGTGGCAACTGTTAATTAGTTGGACTGGGCCTTGGGCGAAAACCGGGGATTTTGATACTTTAAATTTGCTGTTGAAGACTCTAAATGTTCCGCTTTTGATGTTATCTGGCTTTATTGGCGTTGCGATTGGGGTGGCGATTTATTGGTACGGAGTTTTACCTAGACCAGTACGGCTGCCGTTGCCCGCGGTGCAGGATTTGTTTGCTTACGACTTTTATATCGATCGAGTTTACCGCTTGACTGTGGTTTGGGCCGTAGCTTCTATTGCTCAAATCAGTGCTTGGACTGACAAGTACGTAGTAGACGGGGTGGTGAATTTGTTCGGTTTTGCCACAATTTTCAGCGGCGAAGGGTTGAAGTACAGCGGAACCGGTCAGTCGCAGTTTTATGTGTTGACTATTGCGAGTGGGGTTGCTGTGTTGCTCGGGCTGATTCTTTGGCTTTTTTGAACCGCAAATGAAAGGTGGATTTACGGGGATGAATGCAGATGAATTGTTTTGAGTTTGTCTGTTTTTTTTCTCGTTTTATTTAATCTCAATCGGTCACAATTGTGCAAGCGGAATTTTCCCATCGGGTAAAAGTTCGGGTATTGAAATTGTGTCGTAATGCGAGCGTCCCCGAAGAGCGAGTATTATACACCTCGCTCTTCGGGGACGCTCGCACTCCAAGAAAAGATATTTTTTGCAAAAATGAGATGATCCCATTTAATTGGCAAATCTTATCGATCGCTAATACTTCAGGTTATAGGACGATTCCAGAGTCATTGGCATCTATGTTAACAAGAAAATTGAGCGATCGCTTTTTTATGCAGTTCCTTTGCGTTAATGTTAAATATAGTTCTAAAAGCTACGTAACAAGGGAAGTTTGAATTGATGCTCAGTGCTTTAATCTGGATACCAATGTTGACCGCCGCTCTGATTGGGTTCTGGCCCAGTGCGGTGAGTTCTAAAGTAGTTCGGAATGCCTCTCTCGTCATTGCGGGCGTGACTTTTATTCTCTCGGTGATTGTAGCTGCTCAGTTTGATATCAGTACGAGTCAGTTGCAGTTTTCGGAATTTGTTCCTTGGCTCGATGCTTTGGGATTGAATTACAATCTCGGTGTTGATGGTTTGTCTCTGCCTTTGGTGATTTTAAATACTCTACTGACAGGGGTCGCTATTTACGCTACGGATGATTCAATCCGCAGACCTCGACTTTATTATTCTTTGATGCTGTTAATTAGTGGTGGAGTCACGGGAGCTTTTTTATCTCAAAATTTGCTGCTATTTTTCCTGTTTTTTGAGGTAGAATTGATTCCGCTTTACTTGTTGATTGCGATTTGGGGCGGCGAGCGCCGGGGTTATGCTGCTACTAAGTTTTTAATCTATACTGCATTTTCTGGCATGGTTTTGCTGGCTTCTTTCTTGGGAGTAGTTTGGCTCAGCGGTGCTTCTAGTTTCGATATGGTTGGTGCAGCGGGTGTATCGCATTTACAAGGTGGATTGCCTTTACCTTTGGTGAGGCAACTTGTGTTGCTCGCTGGGGTGTTACTAGCTTTTGGAATTAAGATTCCTTTAGTACCTTTTCATACTTGGCTGCCGGATGCTCACGTAGAAGCTTCGACTCCTGTTTCTGTGCTGTTAGCGGGGGTGCTGTTGAAGTTGGGAACCTACGGAATGCTGCGCTTTGGTTTGGGTTTGTTCCCCGATGCGTGGGCGGTGGCTGCGCCGATTTTGGCGAGTTGGGCGGTGGTAAGCGTGATTTACGGGGCGAGTTGCGCGATCGCCCAAAAAGATATGAAAAAAATTGTAGCTTACAGTTCGATCGCTCATATGGGCTACATTTTGTTAGCTAGCGCCGCAGCTACAGAGATTAGTACGATCGGAACTGTTTTGCAAATGGTTAGCCACGGTTTAATTTCAGGGCTACTATTTTTGAGTGTCGGTATTGTTTACAAAAAATCTGGAAGCCGCAACATTGACGTGCTCAAAGGTTTGTTCAATCCCGATCGCGGTTTACCGATGATTGGTAGTTTAATGATCCTCGGCGTGATGGGAAGTGCCGGCATTCCGGGGTTATCGGGATTTATTGCTGAATTTTTGATTTTTCGGGGCAGTTTACCAGTGTTTCCAGTGCAAACTGTGCTCTGCATGATCGGCACTGGTTTGACTTCAATTTACTTTTTAATTATGGTCAACCGTGCCTTTTTTGGCCGCCTTTCCGATTTGGTGGTGAATTTGCCACAAGTCCGCTGGCGCGATCGCATTCCTTCGCTGGTTTTAGCAGTAATTATCGCCATCATGGGAGTGCAGCCTGGAGTTTTAGTAGCTTTGAGCGAGAAAACTGCGATCGGCTTAGTATCGGCTGTGCCCGCACAAGTTCAACAAGTTGCTCACAACTTGGAGTGAAATCTTCCATAGGTGCGATCGTTCGGACTTCAGTCCTCTTCAAATTCTGAAGACTGAAGTCCACACAATCAAACCTTTCTCTGGATTCTGAATTTCTCGGTAATAAAACAGTTATTCAATGAAGGTTGAAATCTAATGACAACTACCGTATTAAAACCCTCTGCTCATCCTCTATCCGCCTACATTGACATCTTGGAATCAGGCAAAGCTTTGCTTCCAGAATCAACGGAAAATGTAGTAGAAGTAGTCGGCATTCTCAAAAGTTACGGTGTGGTTCTAGATGCCTACTCCCTCAATCTTAACTACATCGCTGAAGAACAATTTTTAGTGCTTTTTCCGTTTTTTAAATATTTTAACGGAGAAGTGACTCGACCGAAATTAATCCGCTATTTGTGGCACGACCGCATTAATTTTGAGTATGCTGAGTATGTGATGAGAACCATGCTTTGGCACGGCGGCGGGGGTTTGGACAGTTATTTGGATTCCCCGGAATTTAGCAGTTTGGTCGAAAAGGCGATCGCAGCTAAGTTAAAAGGCAATTTTTTCATGCAGGGACTGCACAAAGTCTTCCCTAATTTTTTGCCGGAACAAGTGCGGATGCTGGCTTACTACACCGGGCTGGGTCAGTTTTGGCGGGTAATGAGTGATTTATTTATCGATTTGTCCGATCGCTACGAAGCAGGTGAAATTAAGTCCATCGCTGAGGTAGTTGATTTTATCTTAGCAGGTTTGGTCGGTGCCGCCAGTCTACCAATCACCTACAGCGTCAAAATTGGCGATCGAGACTACGATATCATTCCAGCCTCGGCAGGTTTGACATTTTTAGCAGATGTAGCAGTCCCTTATGTAGAGGCAATTTTCTTTCGAGGTACTGCATTTTTTGGAGTAGTTTCATACAACGCCCAAGCACATCAAATCCCCGAAGAACAAAAAGATTTTGGCTACGGTGCTTTATTTGCTGACCCTTTGCCGATCGGAGGCGCAGGCATTCCGCCCACTCAATTGATGCAAGATATGCGGCATTTTCTGCCGGATTATTTGCAAGAAATTTACCGCAGTAGTTGTCGCGGCGAAGATGATGTGCGCGTGCAAATTTGCCAAAGTTTTCAGAAGTCGATGTTTTGCGTGACGACTTCGACTATTTTGGGTTTAGCACCTCATCCGATGAATACCTCAGATCCAGAGGAAAAAAAGGCTAATCGGGCTTATTTGGAAGCTTGGATGGATCGATTTGGCAATTCTCGTTTGGATTGGGCAAATCAGCCAACTAACAGATCTTGTCAGTTGTTCCCAGAACGTTAGTCATTAGTCATTAGTCATTAGTCATTAGTCATTAGTTAACAGTTAACAGTTAACAGTTAACAGTTAACAGTCAACAGTCAACAGTCAACAGTTAACAGCTAACAATCCCTAATTCCCAATTCCCAATTCCCAATTCCCAATTCCCAATTCCCCCAACTACTAGATTCTGACTAGAAGACTCAGACCATGAGAGTCGGTGCCGCAAGTTCCCAACAAACCGTAAGTTTCTGCTAAATCTTTGACTAAAGCAGTTTGTTTGGGACTCGGTTTCCAAGGACAGGGATTGCCGTAAGCATAGTAAGTTTCTACGCCGTCAATGCCGAAACGTGCTGCTTCTGGGATGAGTTGATCGGCGGTCGATCGATACCGGCAAGGATGTGCTAGAACGGCTAAACCTCCAGCTTCCTGAATCGCTTCAATTACCCTGGCTGCGGAATAACAAGCGTGGCCTTCATTACCTTTACCTCGCAAGTAAGGTGCGAGACTGGGATGTTCTGGATCGAAGGCGTAAGCGAGAATGTGTACGTCGTTGTTGAGCAATTCAGCATTAATTTCAGCCCCTGTCCAAAGAGTCGGTGCAGCGCTAATTTTGTCGGGATGGTTTAATTTCCAATTATCCAGCCATATTTGAGCTTGAGCGTAGCCTTTGGTGCTGTGGTGGTCAGTAATAGCTAAGCCTTTGAGGCCTATGGCTATTGCTTGTTCCATCACTTTCTCTGACTGCGATCGCCCGTCGGAGTTAACCGTGTGGAGGTGGAAGTTGTAGGAACCCGGACAGCTATCGGCATTTATTGTCTGCAAGACTTGTTTGAGGGCCGAGATATTCTGGGCTTCTGGTTTGAGACCAGAACTTGGTGAGGAAGCGAGATTGACCGTCATAAGCGTTAGTATAAAAAAGACTAGCTTTGTTTAATATATCTAATTTATTTAAAATTTGCGGGCTTAAAAATTTGTGCTTGGCTAAGGGGGCTTGACCTTGATGGCTGAGAACTTTTGTGCGAAAAGCACGAATAAATTAGGGTAAAGCAGAAATAAATTAGTAACCCTAGGGTGCGTCGCGATGGAAAATTCATCAATAAAAATCGACTGTTTCTAGTGAACGATGCACCTGTATCATCGCCAGTTTAATAAACAACTTTTTATTTAACTATTCCCCAACTATTCTATCAGATCAACATTATTCCTAGGATGCGTCGAACAAAGAAAATGACGCAGCATAAAGATAAAGAGCAACAATCTGATAGATGCGTAGGCAGCGGAAATCGCTTAACAAACAAGTATTCGCCGTAGTGAAACGGAGGACTATTTGCACTTTGTATAAAGCAAATTTTAGGTAAAAAAAGTACACTAAAAATGCGGAATATAGGGTCGATGCCAAGAGCGATCGCCCTCTCGCCATCCGGCTTTTTTAGGCTCAGTCAATCAACTTAAAAAGGGCTATATATAAGGTGAGAATCTGTAAAACTGTAGATTAAAAATTGTATAAAACAATGGCAGCATTCCCTAGGAATACTAATAATATCATGTCCGGTAGATTGACCGATGGCAGATTGGTTCGTAGCGCAGACTAAAGTCCGCACTACGAATGAACTATTTTTGTTATAACTGGAGTTTAGAGTAAAAAACGATCGCATCTAAAAGTAGCTGCCTTTGAAGATCCGGCAAGCTGTTGCTCAAAAACTCAAGAGAGAGAAGGTTAAATAGCCAATCTTGAAGACTTTTTGCGTCGAGAAACCCGTTTTTTCACAGTGGGATAGCATGGTGCCTTGGTACGTACCTTTCCTTGTTCCCAGCCGGGGGATTTTCCCCTCTGCGCAAGGCATTTTTGCGGGAGTACCAATGTCAACTAAAACCGACAACATTGATTGGGCAACAGGTCCAGGAGTTAAATTGATACGCTTCAGATTGCCAAGGGAGTTAATTTTCCACCACTAAATCCCTAGCTAGCCAAAGTTGCCAACTCATCAATGGCATTAAATCACTCCACCGCTGGTGAT
>NZ_JAUBPN010000056.1:0-13059 GCF_036700745.1 Microcoleus sp. S36a_B3
ACTTATATTAACCAAGCTTGAATATATCGATCGCTCCTGTGATTGGTTTGCGATCGATTATTCAGCAAACCCTAAATTACACCTTGGTGGCAGTGAATCCAAGGCAAAACACTGTGAAAAACAGATATTTCGATTGCGTTGCTGCGCTCAAAATGACAAAAAAACGCCGAACTTGGTATTATGCACTCTGCCAAAGAAACCGGGTTTTTTACCCGATTTGTGCGCTACAACGCGCGTATTTTCGCAAAAAACCCGGTTTCTGACCACCGGTGCGTAAATGCTTTTTAAGAGAGAAAAGAACGGATAGTCGCGATCGCCAAATTAAGATCCAGCGGCTTGCTCAAATAACCAGAAGCGCCAGCTTCAAAACATCGATCGCGATCGCCAGCCATCGCCATCGCCGTCACCGCAATCATCGGTACCGAGTCCCATACAGGATCTGCCTTAACTCGCCGCATCAACTCAAAGCCGTCAACATCCGGCAATTGAATGTCCATCAAAATCAAATCCGGCAGTAACTCCGGCGCAGTAGAAGCGGCCAAAATTCGATCGACCATCGCCTTCCCATCCGCGATAATCTCTACCCCGTAGCCCTCCAATTCCATCACCTCCGAAATTAACATTTGGTTAAAAGGCTGGTCTTCCACAACCAAAATCCGCTTGCTACCAATTGGCAAAGCGATCGTAGAAGCAGGGATTAACTTAGAATCCAAAGCACAAGCAGCAAAGCTTCCCGACTCTTGACGCATCTCCGTCAAAGGCAGCCAAACGCGGAACACACTGCCGACATCGCAAACAGATTGAAAAGAAACAGTCCCTCCGTGCAGTTCCGCCAAACGCTTAGTCAAAGCCAAACCCAAACCGGTGCCTTCGTGCCGCCTAGTCAGGGAAGAATCTACCTGTTGAAAAGGGCGAAATAGCAAGTTCCAACGGTCTTGAGGAATGCCAATGCCGGAGTCTTTCACTTCCAAACAAAAATAAGGAGTGCTGTCATTTACAGGAGAACAATCCGGTCGATAATCGCCTTTGATTTCGCTGCCGTAGGCCAAACGACCGCTGAGTTTAACTTGTCCTTGTTCCGGTGTAAATTTGATGGCATTGGAAAGTAAATTAATCACAATTTGTCGCACTCGTCGTTCGTCTATCAAAACTTTATTAATGCGGTAATCTAGTTCTGAAGACAAAGCAATCCGCTTTTTGTCTGCCCTCGGCTGAATCATTTTTAGACAATCTGTAGCGAGTTCGTGAACGCGCACTGGCAGCAAATTTAGTTCTACTTTCCCCGCTTCAATTTTAGAAAGATCCAGAATATCGTTGATTAGTTGCAACAAGTGCTGGCCGCTTTTTTCGATCAGTTCTACATAGTTGATTTGTCGAGTGCTCAACTGTCCGGCTGTTTGGCGCAGCAGCAAGTCAGAAAATCCGAGAATGCTGTTGAGAGGCGTCCGCAATTCGTGGGACATCGAAGCTAAAAACTCAGATTTCAATTGAGAAGAATACTCTAATTGTTCGTTAACTTGGCGGAGGTTTTCTTGTGTCTGAGCCCGCTCGATAGCCGTACCCAGCGTCCGACAAGCCGCTGTGAGCACTTCTTGGTGGAGGGAGGCTTGCAATTTTTTGACGTTGCGGGACTCCAGCGTCAACACTCCGATGATGGTGCCGTCGGTAGAGGCGATCGGAAAAATCCCCAATTGTCCGATTCCCGGATGTCGAAATTGTGGCACAGCATTGGGATGTTGGGCATAGTCATCGATCAACAAAGGTTGACCGGTTTCCACCACTTTCCACAGCAAACCGATGCCGTAGGGAATGCCTTTGTCGAGCAATTCTTGCATTCCGGCGGCGACTGGTTCCCCGTAACTAGCCAAAAATTGACCAGAAACTTGGTTGGAAATTGCCGCCGCTTGTCTGTCATTTCCCGAACCGCTAATTACTTTGACATCTCCGAAAGCAGCATTCGTCGCCTCTACCAAATAGCTAAGGGCAAACCTACCTATTTCTTGCAAACTGTGAGAGTTTTGCAGGCGTTCGGTTAAACCTAAAAGAAATGTCAGCCGCCTGACTTCTGCGTTCAAGCTAGCTTGGGATGTTCGGTATACCGTAACGTCTCGAAAGGTAAACAGTCTCCCGCCGCTGTTGGTAATTGTGGCGAAGACTTCCAAACAAATGCCGTTGGATTGCTCGAAATAAAATGATAAATTTTGATCCTGAGATGTTTTCAGTGCTTCCTGAAACTGTTCCCACTGCTGAAGCGACAAGTAACCGCGATCGACAATTTCGGCAAATAGCAACTCGCACTTGGGCTTTGTGGCCAGCCATTCTGGGGACAGTTCCCAAGTGTCTGCCAATTTTTTGTTAAACAAAACTAAGCACTCAGACGAGTCGAACAGAGCGATGGCATTGTCTACTTGGTTGAGAATCAGTTCTTGGTCTGCGCTCAACTGCTGCAAGTCTGTGTCCATTTTTTTTTGTCTGTAGCTCTTAGTTTTGCGGTCATAACTGTCTGCAGGTCTGCCAATAGTTATTTTATAACTCTTTACTTAATTTGACATAATTTTACGTTTGTTGGGGGTGAGGGCGATCTGCGGGCTTTGTGATCTGAGGCACTTGCTGGTTGTGGAGGGCGATCGCGCGATCGACTTGAAGTGTCTAAAAGTGCGATCGACCGTACAATTAAATCATTATATTCAGTAAAAATTGCTTTTAAATCCCTGATTATTGTGAATAAAAATTAATTTTTGGGGTCTTCTGGGTTTGCGGCGCTCATAAAAACTAATTAGAAAAGCCAGCTAATAGTCGAACTCGAAAATTGTCAAAATTAACAAATCCATAGGCTTGAAGCTTAATCACTTTGAGACGATTGTTGATTCCTGACCTAAAACCACTCGTTGTTTGGTTCAAAAAATAGTTACAAATTCCCTCGATATGATTGCGAAGAATTGTATATTTTGATGACAATCAAAAATAGTCAAATCCTCTCCCTCTCTCCCCCTCAATCGCTATAGACAATCTATATGAGCAACAGCTTACTATCCCGAATCAATTCATGTATATCGCATATATCGAACGCAGTCAAATCGAGCTTGGTGCAAAGAAATCGGGATTAGGATGAGTGGCGTTCCTCTAGAAATACCCCTAAAAATATCAGCGAGTCAAAGAAGAAGCAAGCTAAGTCTGACGAAAGAATTCGTAACTTGATTGAGGAAAAATTTGGAGCAGGTAAAAGAAGATTTAGCCTTGGTAGAGTCATGGCTAAATTTTCTAATACTTCTGAAACAACCATCGCCATAATTTTTCTGGTGATGAATATTTCCGCCTGGGTACGGCCGGCTTTTTGGCTTTTTTTATGTCTATTTCACAACACAAACCTTTTTTCAGGTTTTGAGTCTCGGATAATTAGCAAAAGTTATATTTTATCAAAAAAAAATGAGCAAAATCTATTGTTTTAAGGCGATCGCAAATTCAATCACCTTTCTAAATGCTGTTTTCTGACTTTTTCAGCAAGCCCTAATTAAGACTTGAGCAGTGCCATTGGACTAGAGTCCTCATTAGGAACATCAAGAAGTAATTTGTATATCATAAATCGGCTGATTTTTCAAGCAATTCCAGTGACAAATAAATAAATCTGGCACTTGAAGGCCGACAGAGGCGATCGCAGGTGCAGCCGGAAAAGGCCAAAGTCGATCGAACAAAATCTTCTCCCCTACAAACCCAAACTGCATCAAATAAGTCGCCGGAGGCGCATTTAAAATATCCACCAACAAACGGTAAGCCAACTGGTACAACTGCTGCCGCCAAACATCCGACAAATGCAGCGGTTGACGGTAACTCAACTCGCCCGACAATTTATCGGATTCTGCGGCGATCGCCTCAGCATAAAGCGGCCCCTTTGCTGTGTGCACCACAGGGAGCCAAAAACTGCCCTCGCCGACGGGAAAAAGCAGTTCCTCAGCCACTCGATCGCGCGCCACCGCAACATTGCGGCAAAATTTAAACACATCTTGACCCGGAAAAACCAGATGGGACGGCACATCCAGCGTCATAGGACAAACGATCGCCCCAGCGGAGGCGATCGCTCCTGAATTGAGTGCAGAAATTCCACAGATATTGACTTCGGTTAAAGGATGAGATCGAGCGATCGCCTCAAGGAGACTTGCTGCTACTTTTTGCCCGTCACCCGTCACAATCAAAACCTCAGACATTGCCAAAGCTCGGCATTTGAATCCCGCGATCGTCATCAGGATCGACACTAGGCAGATCCAAGCCCTTAGCCTTGCGATTGCGAACCGCCAGACGGTAAGTCACGCTTTGCAACTCTGTATGCAATTGGCGGTTTTCCTTTTGCAGTTGATCCAGCTTTTCCTTAATCGGCTCGATCCGTTCGGCAAACTTCTGGCGGTAAACCCCTGGCAATTCCTGAACAACTTGTTCGAGCATCCGAGAGCGATCGGTCAATTCTTGCACTGACTGCCGCAGTTGGTAAACCTCAGCATCCCGATCGGCAATTTGTTCTTGATAAAAACCCACCTGTTCTTCGACAGCTTGCAGTTGTTCGCGCATCGCCTGCATTTGAGCTTGGTGGCGATCGGAAACTTCCGGCGCAGGAACAAAACTCGTATTTCCCTTCACCAGTCTGAAAAGTTCTTGAGACAACTGCTGCACCAATTGGTCGCGCATTTGCAGCTCTTCGGTGAGACGAGATACCTCTGATTGCAGTTCTTTTGAGCTTACAAGTTTAGTTAGATTCACGATGACTCTCAGCTTTTGTTATGAATAGTAGTGTGTTTCTCTTTAAAAATATCTTTCTCTTACCGAAGAGGCAAGAGGCACTGTCAAAGTTTTTAAGCTGTGTCGGCGCGTTGGAGCGATCGAGCATCAGCCAAGGGTAAAGCTTAGTTTAACGCAGATCTGGTCTAACCGATCGCAGTCGAGAGCACTTTCCCAGCTTCGTCCAAAGTGCTTCCAAAACAGATAATTCCGTCCTCGTGACCGGCCATCGCCAGAATTTTGCGATCGGCGAGATTCTCCTCCTCAAAAAGTCTAAACATTTCTAAGGCCATTTGAGGAGTGCCGTAAGGTATTTCTTTTCTAGTAGTAGGAATTTTAAACAGCAGTTGTTGCCAGAGTTGAGGATTGTGGATGTGAATAATCCCCCCCACATCGCCAGCATGAAGGTAAAGTGCTGCGTGAGTCAGGGACTCCGACGAAGCTGGTACCGGGCCCCGGCAGCAGAGGAAATTTTGTTCTAAGTTAAATTCAGTAACAGTACAGTAGGATTCTGGCCCTAGCTGCGGCAAGTGTGCTGTCTGGGTGCCGGAAATCACGAACTGGCAAGAATTGCCAATCCTGACGCTGACGTTCCCAAACCCGATGCCATTTTCGTAGACGGCAATTAGTCCCCAAGAGTGGAGTCGATCGCGCCAGTCCATCAAATCTGCTATGTCCCCGGCAGCTACAGGGTCTGCCTTTTTCCAGTCACAGCGGTACTTAACGACTCCTTCATCCATTCATTTTCCTGCAAATTGCGGACACGACAGACACGGCTGGGTCAAATACTTTACCGAATTTGTCAAACTGCTTTTTTGCCGGCTGGGTCTAGTCTACATTCCAGTGTCGCCGTAATTGGCGATCGACATCAACAAAAAGTAAGCTACGAAAGAAGAGCCAATTATTCCAAATATCATAGGTTTAGCCTCAATTGGTGATTGCAAAAGTTAAATGTAAAAAGTACGATTTCAGGCTGGGAGTTTGATTCCAGGCTCTGGCCCGAGCTAATTTCTTCTGTGAAACTATGTAACACCCCGAACAACTTATAGCTTTAGACTACAGCATTTATACTGAGCTGAGTTACTCCCTAAAAAATATTTAACGAGAAACTATGCATTTATAGGTAACTCAAGTAAAAAGCAACCGTATATTTACGTATTTTTTTCATTATACATACAGGGAAGCAAGCGGAACACCCAAATTACATATCTTAAAGATTTTTTAACTAATTACCCAAAAAGCAAACCGATCGAGCAGTGAATGCCCGATCGGCTCTGGGTTTTCTGTGGAGCGAGCGCGCCTGCCACCTTTTAAATGTGGAAGTGATACAAGATACTGCCGTCGTCTTTAATTTCGCAATTGGCATTAAAGATTTCAGCTTGTTCGTTCAAAAAACGCTGGGCGACATCCGGCGACAGCCGCGTCTCCATCGCAAACCGCACCAAAGTGATTTCGCCGCGGTTTTCTTTGATCAGTCGGTACAAAGCACTTTGGAGCCTTTCGCTCTCTTCTCGCTGAAAAGCTGTTTTGTGCTGCCAATCCGCCACCGAAGGAATCAAACCGCGACTTACCAAAATGGCCAACAGCAGGCCAACTCCCAAAATCAGAGGCACAGTCGGATCGCTCGTGGGTGTGGCCACAATTTGCGGCGCTGTCGCGGCAGCCAAACTGCTCACCATTTCTTTTTCCGACGCTTGCGTATCCGCCATCGCGAGCTGAGTTTTGTTGTAAAAGTCTTGCTGAAGCTTCATTTGCTGCAACAGGCGAGCGCGCTCTCTTTCGTATTGGTCGAGTTGTTGTTGAGCTTGTTTGAGGTCTTGAGTGACTTTTGCCAAGCGTTGGTTGAGCGACTGATTGACTGATTGCCACCGATATCTGTTAATCAGGCGGCTTTTTTCAACCATGCCTTTCATCAACATATCCGCCGTTTGCACTGCTTGATCCCGATCGAGCGAGCGATACCCAACAGCAATCTGTAGAGGTTCTTCCGGCTTAGAAATCTTGACGCTAGCATTTTGTCGAACTTGCTGAGGCGACAGCTTAACTGCATCTGCGACTGCTTTGACAACATTATCTGCCAGCAGAACATCGGGAGTCAGTTGCTCTCCTTGCTTGAGAATTGTCGCGCCCGTGCTCGAAAATTTTACTGGCGGATTATTAGAAGCCAGAGTGCCTTGAGCCAGGAATCCCGGCAGCGGAGCTAGGCGGTAGGCTAATGCCCCTGAAATACCCATAATTACAGCAAAACTGCCTAGGGCAATCCATCTGTACTGATTTGCTGAAGATCTAAAACGTAAATTTCCCATTTTGATAGTCAAGTCATAACATTCACTTTGCTGTTGCAGCTAGTCCCAAACCAAAGAGCGATCGTCTCTTTCTTTTGAATGAAATTGACTGCGGAAAAATCACTCAGATTGTAGCGAAAAGCTCTCATATCGGCTTTTCAGAGTTGCAAATATTCATGTTTCTAAAAAAGCACCGTACCTGTGTTTTTTCCTAACTATAACCTCAGCTTTTTTGTTTGGGAATTACTCAAAAAATTGCAGGTATGACGATGATAAAGTCAAGTTTGTTGCCAATCGGGGAGCCTCGTGCGAGAGTGAAATCTTGCGGAGCCTCGCCGTGTTTGTTGACACTTAAAACTTTCACTTTTTCGCCTGCTGCAATCCTCCAATTATTTTACTTCTTGGTGTGCGTTTTGCGGAAGCGATCGCGCGGGTGGGTTGTTGCTCGATCCTGCGATCGCCCGCAGGTTGTACGGCACTTCGTTCTCATCTGAGATGCCCTCAAACTCGATACTTCTTGTCACGGCACATTCACAGCGATCGCAATTACGATTCACCCGCGCGATCGCGATTAACAAACTGCTAATTTTGCCGAGCTTCTCAAATAAGAGCGAGTAAAACAATCAAAAAAAACTTAAATATTCTTCCTAAAAAGTTACTAGCCCAGAATTATACCACGCACTAACAGTATTTGCTAAAAATAAAAAGTTGTGGAGCGGGCCACAAGACCTGCTCCACATCAAAAAACGATCGTAGGATCAAATTATGAGCGATCGACCGTACCGACGAAAGTTCAGAAGCCGATCGGCAAAATAAGACCCTCGCGGGCCATGACAGCCTTGGGGAAAGCGATTTGCACATCTTCGGCGATGCGATCGAGAAAATCGTCAGTATGAGCCGGATCGTGGTGAAAAATCACCACTCGTTTCACCCTTGCTTCCTTAGCCATTCTCACCGCTTCCTGCCAAGTCGAGTGTCCCCAACCCACCTTCGGAGACTTGGGATTGTGATATTCCTCGTCGGTGTACATCGCATCGTAGATCAGCACGTCAGCGTCGAGGGCCAAATTGTAGACATTCTCATCTAGTCGATCGGGAAAATGCTCCGTATCAGAACAGTAAACCACCGAACGTCCCTGCCAACTCACCCGATATCCCATAGCAGTATTGGGGTGATTCAGAGAACCAGTCCTAATCTCAATATCGTCCAGCATCATCGTCTGGTTGTGATTGAGTTCGTAGAAATTCAAATCTGCAGGCAAACCCATCAGCGGCACCGGCGAATTCGAGTGCAGAATCCGTTCCACAAAATGCCTTTTGAGACAATCGCCATCCGGCGGAATCGCCCCATAAATATCAAACCTATTGCCGCGGATAAAAGCTGGGGCGAACAGCGGGAAACCTTGAATGTGATCCCAGTGATAGTGAGTAAAAAACATATAAGCTTGCACCGGCATTTCTTGCATCAACTGGTCTCCCAGCATCCGCAAGCCTGTTCCGCCGTCAAAAATCAAGCGTTTGCCAGCGACTCGCATTTCCAAACAAGAAGTATTGCCGCCGTAGCGAACAGTTTCCTGTCCGGGTGTCGGAACACTGCCCCGCACGCCCCAGAACTGTACGACAAAATCATCTATACCTTTTATTGATTCGGAGGGTTGAGGGCAATCAACGGGAGTTGCCGCTACAGAGGACAAGCTGATTTCCATTTTAAAATTCAGACTTTAAGGTTCCACATTGTCCGTGATGGCGCAGCAGATGGTCGCACAACACTAAAGCTACCATTGCTTCCACCATTGGCACAGCTCTTGGCAAAACGCAAGGGTCGTGCCGTCCTTTGGCCGCTAGCAGCGTTGCTTCACCCTCTCGGGTAACTGTGCGCTGCTGCTGACGAATTGTCGCAGTTGGTTTGAAGGCCGCCCGCAGAATGATATTTTCACCGTTAGCAATGCCACCCTGAATTCCGCCGGAACGATTCGTCACTGTACGAATTGCCCCTTGTTCATCAGTATAGTATTCATCATTGTGTTCGCTGCCCAAAAGCATAGTCCCGGCAAAGCCAGAACCAATTTCAAAACCTTTGCTGGCGGGTAAGGACATGATAGCTTTTGCCAAGTCGGCTTCGAGTTTGTCGAATACGGGCATTCCCAGACCTTTGGGTACGTTGCGGGCGACGCATTCGACTACACCGCCGATCGAATCTCCGTTGTCGCGAACTTTTTCGATTAGTTCAATCATTCTTTCGGCGCAGTCGGCATCGGGACAGCGGACGATGTTGCTTTCTACTTGTTCTAAGGTAACAGTGTCTGGGTCGGCGACGCATTCTAAGTGTTTGATGCGTTTGACGTAGCCGACGATTTCGACTCCAGCGGATTGAGAGAGAATTTTTTTGGCGATCGCCCCTGCTGCTACTCTACCAATAGTTTCCCTCGCCGAACTTCGACCTCCGCCTTGCCAGTTCCGAATTCCGTACTTAGCATCGTAGGTAGCGTCGGCGTGGGAAGGGCGGTAAGTTGTCGCCATTTCGCCGTAATCTTGAGGGCGAGTGTCTTGATTGCGGACTAAAATTGCGATCGGAGTTCCCAGAGTTTTGCCTTCAAACACCCCCGACAGAATTTCGCAGGTATCTGCTTCTTTGCGGGGCGTCGTAATTTTGCTTTGGCCCGGGCGGCGGCGATCGAGTTCCGCTTGAATGAACGATGCGTCTAGCGACACCAGGGGCGGACAACCGTCTATTACTACTCCCACACCGCCGCCGTGAGATTCCCCAAATGTCGATATCCGAAATAAATGCCCGAAGGTGTTGCCCATAGTGCTTTCGCCTGAAACCTGATAATTTTTACTTTAACTGGAAGATATATTTTTCCAATAGAGATTTACTGTATTTTTGCAGAATATAGCATTGACTGGGGAGGCGAAAGGTCGATCGGGCACTGCAGAAGTTCGATCGCTGCGGAGAAGGGGAGAGGGAGAGAGGGCGAGAGGGCGAGAGGGCGAAAATTGGGCAAACCTTCCTTCTTCCTTCTTCCTTCTTCCGACGGACTTACATCCGTTACATCCGTTACATCCCGTACATTGCTCGTTGCCGAACTTCCTTCTTCCCTCTTCCTTCTTCCTTCTTCCTTCATCCTTCATCTCTAATCTTCGTGTTCTTCAAAAGGATCTCTCAATTGCTTGGCGGGAGGGCCGAAAGCCGTGTAAATCGTGAAGCCGGTGATTGCCACCAGACACACACCGAGAGAAATACCTAGAAATGCTGCTGGTTCCATATTGGGGAGCAATTATGAGTTATCCACTCTATAATATTACAAAAAATAACAATCCGTCTCAAAGTCTAGTGATTTTAGGCTGGGTAGGGTATGGCAGCATCCGGGGGAGACGGGGAGACGGGGAGAGTCGGAGACTGCGGGAGAGTCGGGGAGTGGGGGGTCTAAAAAATTGCGATCGCAATTAGCGGTGGAAGTATGTCAAACTTTTCTGTAGAGATTCATTGTAGGTGACTTATGGCACAGCGGACTTGGTTAGGAGATATACTCAAACCCCTTAACTCAGAATACGGCAAGGTAGCCCCTGGTTGGGGAACCACCCTGTTGATGAGCGTTTTCATCGGACTGTTTTTCGTGTTCTTGTTGATTATTCTGCAAATCTACAACTCTTCACTGATTCTGGAGAATGTGGATGTCGATTGGTCGAGTCTCGGCCGCTAAAATTTGAGCGCGAAACAGTCAGGCTAACAGTAAAAGCTGAGGGTAGAGGAGAAAGGGTAAAAGCTAAATTTTCCCATTTTCCCTTGCCCTTTCCCGTTAGTGGCTCGTAATTTAATGCTAACTAATTAAACAAAATACCGGAGAAAAAACATGAATATTTTTGGAATTGGCTTGCCGGAAATGGCAGTAATTTTTACCATCGCCCTGTTGGTATTCGGCCCGAAAAAATTACCGGAAATCGGTCGGAGTTTCGGAAAAGCACTGCGGGGATTTCAAGACGCTTCGCGGGATTTTGAGTCGGAGTTTACGCGGGAAGCCAAGCAGTTAGAAGAAGCAGTCGCAACTACCAAAAAGCCCGAACCCGAAAAAATCGCGGCAGCCAAGGAAGATACCGCAAACAGTTAGATGAATAACACTCAGAAGTCGGAAACACCAGCGGAGTTAATAATTCCCCAGCTAATAGTTGGCTTGGGAAATCCAGAACCAAAGTACGATCGCACGCGACACAACATCGGCTTTAATGCAGTCGATACCTTGGCTAAATCTTGGCAAATTTCCCTGTCAGAAAACCGCAAATTTCAAGGCATATTTGGCGAGGGAAATCGGCCGCGAGGACAGAAAATCCGCTTGCTGAAACCGTTGACGTACATGAACCTGTCCGGCCAATCGATTCGGGCGGCCACAGATTGGTACAAAATACCTCCAGAGTCCGTATTAGTAGTATATGACGATATGGATTTGCCGATCGGCAAACTCAGAATGCGGCTAGCAGGTTCAGCCGGCGGCCACAACGGCATGAAATCAACAATTTCTCATTTAGGTACAGACAAATTTCCCCGCTTGCGGATTGGCATCGGCAAACCTCAAAACGATCCTGCTAAAAATGACAAAGATACGATTTCGTTCGTATTAGGAAAATTTTCCTCAGAGGAAAGTCAATTAGTAGAGAAAGTGCTTAAATTAGTTGTAGAAGCTGTGGAACTTAGCCTCCATCAGGGAGTAGAAAAAGCCATGAGTCTTTACAACAATCGTACCATTGCAGAAACAAACGCGGAAACAAAAAGGTGAGTTCGAGACGTTTGCCCGAAACAACTGCATATGTCCGAGTGACTGGCCAATCTTGGCTAAAAGGCACCATTGAAGGTGAAGTAAGTGCCGGCAATTTTGAATGGCAGTTTCAGTGGCGTTTCACGGCAGAAAAAACACTGATACTGGAACCATCTCGGGGTAGGGCATTGATTCAAGAACCGCTGCACCGTTTTCTGGAGAAATGGGATTATCAGCTTGAACCGGGCGGGGATTATTCCTTTACGGTTCGGGCTCAGTTTTAATACTCAGAAACCGGGTTTTTACGAAATACTTCGTTACCACAGGCTAAAGCTCTCAAAAACCCGGTTTCTTTGGTCTGGAAACACCTTGAGTCAGAAACCAATTTTTTTACGAAATACTTCGTTACCACAGGCTAAAGCTCTCAAAAACCCGGTTTCTTTGGCCT
This sequence comes from Microcoleus sp. S36a_B3, assembly GCF_036700745.1. Lineage (NCBI taxonomy): Bacteria > Bacillati > Cyanobacteriota > Cyanophyceae > Oscillatoriales > Microcoleaceae > Microcoleus > Microcoleus sp. S36a_B3. The sequence continues at coordinate 12,251 of NZ_JAUBPN010000056.1, forward strand.
GGAAACACCTTGAGTGCAGAAACCGGGTTTTTACGACAATACTTCGTTACCACAGGCTAAAGCTCTCAAAAACCCGGTTTCTTTGGCCTTGACGCTACGAACTAAGAAACCGGGTTTTCCGAGATTTATGGTTTTCAACAAGTATTTTCGTAAAAAACCCGGTTTCTGGCCTCTGATGAAATGCGGGATAATCAATTGATTGGTGGTGATTGCAGCAATTCTTGAATTAAAGCAGGCGCAGTTGCTTGTTGGTAAGCGCCGCAATAATACATCGTCAAAACCGCTTTGTAAGCCCAGTGATTGGAAGGTACATCGGTAAAAGGATTTGGCAGAGTTTCAGCCTGATTGAGCACGCAAGCATTGAGGATTTGTTCTCGCGTTGGCTGCACTTGAACTAAAGAATTATTTAACTTGACTTGTGCGGTAGTTTGTGCTTTTACAGGATCATAAAAGTTAGCACTAATTAGCAGTATAGCTACGGCAAAAATCGTGAGTTTCATAGGTAATTGGTCATTGGGAATTGATAAAATGACAACAGTCAACTGACAACCAACAACTGCCAACTAACAACTGCCAACTGACTACTGACTACTGACTAATTTTTCGCATTCCTACAGCCAAGACGCTCAAAAACAAAAGCCCCGCTGCCCCAGCCAACGGATTGCCGTTAATTCCAGTCACCCAATCGGGAACAGAGCCAGAATATCGGACTAACTCCCCGATGTTAATTATATAAGCTGAGACGCAGCTAGATTGTATAATATAAAAAAATAAGCAATCATTAGTTATAGTGTATGCCAGCCAAAAAT
>NZ_JAUBPN010000057.1:0-2505 GCF_036700745.1 Microcoleus sp. S36a_B3
TGGCAAAATAACAGCTAACTCTACAGGAACTACCGCATTTAGTCAAACAGTCAATGCCGCGAGTTTGACTACAGATGCTGGCGGCACAACTCAAGTAAAGGGAAATGTCACTACAACCGGCAGTCAAACCTACGGAGATGCAGTGACAATTGCCAACAATCCGATTCTTTCAGGTGACAGCATTACTTTCAATAATACTGTGGACGGCACCAGCGATTTGACGGCTAACGCGGTGAGCGGTAATGTTACATTCAATGGTGCAGTTGGCAATACTACAGCATTAGGAAATATTACCGCTAACTCTACAGGAACCACCGCATTTAATGCCGTCAAGGCTGCTAGCATCACCACTAACACTGGCGGCACAACTCAACTGAATGGCAATGTGACAACTACGGGAAGTCAAACTTATGGAGATGCTGTCACTGTTGCCAATAATCCGATTATTTCAGGTGACAATCTTACTTTTAATGATACAGTTAACGGCAGTAGCGAGTTGACTGTGAATGGGGATACCGGTAATGTTACATTTAATGGTGCAGTTGGCAATGCTAATTCTTTAAGCAAGTTGCAAATTAGCGGAAAAAATATCAATGCAAATTCTGCGATTAACGTAGCTGGCAATATTGGAATTTCGGCTGATACTATCAATCTGCAAGGAACTTTGACCACTACCAATAACGGTACGCTAATAATTAGCAATACGGGCAATCTAAATATTTTAAATAATCTGAACTTAGACGGTGCATTTAATCAAAATGGCGCGGGAAGCGTTGCCCTGAGCGGAAATATTACCACAACTAATGACAACATTAGTTTTAGTGGGCCGGTGACATTAAATACTCCTGTAAATTTTACACTCGGAGATGCAACTATTGCTTTCGGTTCTAGTTTATCGGCAGGTAGTAACCCGCTGACTTTAACTGCCGGTGAAATTGATTTTTCAGGTAACGTTTCTGGTACGGGCGCGCTAAGGCTGCAACCAGCAACAGCAGGACAAAATATTGTGGTTGGCGGAACTGATAACAATACTAGCGCTTTAGATTTGACGCCATCGGAACTTAATTTTATTCAAAATGGGTTTAGCTCGATCGCGATCGGGCGATCGGATAGCACCGCCAAGGTTAGTATACCTAATAATCTCACATTTTTAGACCCCGTAACTATTCAAGGGGGAACTGGGACGATCGCACTTGATGGCACTCTGACGGGCAATGACAACAGCAGTATCGCCCTCAACGCTTCCACACTTAATTTAAATTCTGGCATCAATACCAATAAAAACCCGATCGCCCTTAACGGCACTATCCAACTCGGAAACGATATTAATCTCAGTACCGGCGGCGGAGATATTAAGATAGTTGGTGCGATCGACGGTAATCATTTGTTGAACTTAGATGCGGCTACAGGCAATGTGCTGGTACAAGGAAATATCGGAGGAACAGCACCACTTTCTGTTTTAAATGTTACCGCAACGCAGGCGGAATTCACTAACGGTAATATTGCGAGCAATTCGGGTTTTAATATTGCTGCTGGCAGCACTAAGTTAGGTGGCAATGTTACTACTAATCAGGGCAATATAAATATTAACGGTGTTCTCGGGTTAAGGAAAGATGCGATATTGAGTACAGCCGGGGGGAGTATTGCCTTTGGAGGTGCGATCGACAGTATTGATGCGGCCCGCAACTTAACTCTAGCCTCCGGTAGCGGCAGCATCACTTTCAACGATTCGGTGGGTGCCACCAGCAAATTAGGAAACCTTGCGATCGAAAATGCTGGCAATGTGACAGGAAACTCGACAATTAACGCGCAACAATTGACAGCACTAAATACGGAAAAAGTCAATTTATCGGGAGATGTCACCGCCGGCAAAGTCGATATTACTGCCAAGGGCGATATAAGTGTTAAAAATATTACTGCTAATGGCGGAGAAATTCTATTTACAAGCGGTAACAATTTCACCGCCGGCAATTTGAATACATCGGGAAACAGTGGCGGTAACATAACGGTTAAGGCGATAACTTCAATTACGGCCGGACAAATTAACTCTAGCGGTATAGTCGGAAATGCGGGCAATGTGTTCTTAGATCCGATCGGCGATATTCAAGTAGAGTTTATCAATGCCCAAGGCGGTACAGGCGGCACCGGTGGCGAGGTGACAGCAATAACAGGCAATTTTTTCCGCGCTACGGGTACTTTTTCCACCCCACTGTCGCCGACGGGATTTGCTAGCATTTCTACTGCTGGCGGCACAGGTGGTGGCAAAATTACAATTGTGCACGCTGGGGGAGATGGAGGGACGCCGATTCAACCATTTGTGGTGGGGAATGCTGCTAGCAACGGTACGGCGGGTGCAATTACAACGGGACAATCTAGCATTACATCGCAGTCGTTTCCGCGTTCTAGTAGTGTTGGTAATATTGTGTTTTCGACTGACGCCGCGATCGACCCGACGCCAACGCCAACTCCCCCTCCGACGCCAACGCCAACTCCCCCTGAGGTTGT
>NZ_JAUBPN010000057.1:2605-12499 GCF_036700745.1 Microcoleus sp. S36a_B3
AACTGCGACTCCCCCTGAGGTTGTAACTGCGACTCCCCCTGAGGTTGTAACTGCGACTCCCCCTGAGGTTGTAACTGCGACTCCCCCTGAGGTTGTAACTGTCACTCGCCCTGAGGTTGTAACTGTCACTCGCCCTGAGGTTGTAACTCGCCCTGAGGTTGTAACTGTCATTCCCCCTGAGGTTGTAACTCCCCCTGAGGTTGTAACTATCACTCCCCCTGAGGTTGTAACTCCCCCTGAGGTTGTAACTATCACTCCCCCTGAGGTTGTAACTCCCCCTGAGGTTGTAACTATCACTTCGATCGCTCCTACGGAAAGACAAGAGCCCGCACGGCAACCCCCAACCCTCGATCCCAAAGACTTTCAAGGCCCCGAATTTCGATCGCTAGACAATCCCGTTGTTGCTGCTGTCGATCGAGTTTTAACCCTCGATCGCACTATCACCCGTACATTACCCCCGGACTTAGTACCACCCTCACCACCATCACCAGAACCGCCAATAGTCAACCCCACTTCTAATTTAGTTCTGGGATATGTTCCGTCTCCCGATCAACTTTTTGAAGGTAACGACATAGAAAAAACAATCTCGGGAATCGAAGAAATGAGGAACCAAGAATTTGGAGAATACCTGGGGGTAAAAGGCAATCTCCCAGAAGAAAAAATCTTGATTGCGACATTACAACAAACGTTAAATAAGATCGAACAGCAAACCGGCAAACGGTCTGGTATTATCTACATAGTCTCGCGAGACAAACAATTAGAACTAATTTTAGTCCCTCCCGTGGGACGGCCGATTCACTACAGCGTCCCTGAAGCCAACAGAGCAGCTCTTTTCCCATTTGTTCAGGAGTTGCAGGCTGAAATCACCAGTCCGGGAAAACGCGGTACTACCACTTATCTACGCGCCGCCCAGCAATTATATAAATGGGCGATCGCACCCCTAGACAAAGACTTAAAAAACTTAGGAATTCAGACTTTGTTACTGTCAGTCGATCCCGGATTGAGGAGTATGCCCTTTGCCGCTTTGCACGACGGTAAAGGCTTCTTGATTGAAAAATACAGTTTCAGCCTCATTCCGAGTTTTAGCTTGACTAATAGCGATTATAAAGCAGTTACAGATGCCACAGTGCTAGCAATGGGAAGGTCAGAATTTGTTAACCAAAAACCCTTGCTCAGTGTGCCGATCGAATTACAGGCGATTTCCGCTCAGTGGCATGGGCCATCTTTCCTCAATTCGACTTTCACTTTAGATAATCTCAACTCCGAACACGCCAAAAGAGGATTTCGGATAGTTCACCTAGCAACCCACGCTGACTTCCAACCGGGAAAACCAAGCAATTCTTACATTCAACTGTGGAATTCCAAATTGCAGCTCGATCGCCTAGAAAGTTTAAATTGGCGCAATCCGCAGGTAGACTTATTAGTATTAAGTGCTTGTAGAACAGCCTTGGGCGATGGGGAAGCAGAGTTAGGTTTTGGAGGTTTAGCGGTAAAATCCGGCGCGAAATCTGCTTTAGGGAGTTTGTGGTATGTTGACGACGGAGGCACTTTGGCGCTGATGAGCGAATTTTACCATCAGTTGCGAGGAGCCACAACGAAGGCAGAAACTTTGCAACTTGCTCAACAGGCGATGATTGCTCATAAAGTTCGGATGGAAAACGGGCAGTTAGTAACAACAGCGGGCAAATTGAATTTACCGGCTGACTTACAACAAAACCAAGATTTTTCTCATCCTTACTACTGGAGCAGTTTCACCCTAATCGGAAGTCCTTGGTAAGAAGGAAGTTCGGCAACGAGCAATGTACGGGATGTAACGGATGTAACGGATGTAATTCCGTCGGAAGATGGAAGTTCGGCAACGAGCAATGTACGGGATGTAACGGATGTAACGGATGTAATTCCGTCGGAAGATGGAAGATGGAAGATGGAAGATGGAAGAAGTCAAGGGTAGGATGCGTCAGGAAAGGTGATTTTCAATTATCACTCTCATCTCATTCTGACGCACCATTTATTCTTGCCATCAGAATCATATTTTTCCGATTACCAAGCGAGTTAAAAATTATCAAGAAGCAGAACCTCTTGGCCCTCCTTGTTTCACGTTAGGCGCTGCGGTTCCGTAATTGACGCGACAACCGATGTTTAACAAACTAGAACTGCATTCGAGAGGGACAATTTGCTGGTCGAGGAGAGCGCTGCAACTTACATACTGGTCGTTATTAGTATCTCTTACCATACATTCGATCGCCCTAGCGCCCGATCGACTCGCCCAACTCTTCATACCTGCCACTGCAATCATGTGCTGCCAGTAAAACCAAAACAGGAACACTCCAAACAGTACGGCCACTGCTAATCCTGCTTTAATCTTCCAACTGCCAAGGATATTTCCCAAGCTACTTTTTAAGTTTTCCGTCATAGAAATAGAGGTTTCGGAACTTATTTCTGGAGGCGGCAAATTGGTTTGTGTTTGTTCTGGGATTTCCGACATCACGTAGCTCCTCTGATTTTTGCGATTTGCTGGGAATTGCCGGAGGCGATGGTGCACTCTTGCAAATTATCTCAGATTTTAGCAAAACTCGTCTGTACTGGCAACCTCAAAAAGCAGTAGCGCCCTGGAAGTATGTATATTTTATCGATCGCGAGCGCGATTTCTATGCCTTTTGAGGTATTGCACAATTCGCGTTAGCGGAGCCCTCGAAGAGGATCGGCTATTTTGTACCTAGGGAAATAGAATTGTTGGCGATGTTCTTTGAAAACGGCTGAAATGAATCAGCTTTTTTGCGAACCGCAGAGGGCGCAGAGGGCGCAGAGAAAGAGCAAACAGAGATATATTGACTTTCACCAATCATTTATGGTTTCGATAGCAGTTCTAATAACTCAGATTCCGAAAGTAGTTTTACCCCCAAAGATTGAGCTTTTTCTAATTTAGAACCCGCATCTTCTCCCACAACCACATAATCAGTTTTAGCACTAACAGAACCTGTAACTTTTCCTCCAGCTTTGACAATTAAATCTTTGGCTTCATCTCGTTTCAGAGTCGGCAAAGTTCCAGTCAGCACAAAGGTTTTACCAGCAAATTGTAAATTTATATCGGCTAAATTCTGAATTTTCACTTCTGAGTGCAATTGCAATCCCGCAGTTTTTAACCGTGCGATTAAACTTTGATTTGCCGGAACTCGAAACCACTGAGAAACCGATTGTGCAATCTCCGGCCCGATGCCGTACACGCCCTCAATCGCAGCGGCCGATACTGCGGCCAACTCTTCCACATTTGCAAACCTTTCTGTCAGCAATTGAGCGTTGACACTACCAACGTGGCGGATTCCGAGGCCGTAAAGTACCCGCGAATAAGGTTGATTTTTCGATTGGGCGATCGCACTTACCAACTTTTGGGCCAACTTCTTACCCATGCGTTCCAAACCCATCAATCTTTCCGCAGTCAAATCGTACAAATCCGCCGCAGAATTTAGCAGATTGCTGTCAACCATCTGCTGCACCAACTTTTCCCCAACACCGTTAATATCCAAAGCATCCCGGCTGCAAAAATGAATTAGCGAGCCCCTCAAAATCGCCGGACAAGACGTATTGATGCAGCGAGTAACCGCCTCCCCTTTTTCCCGAACCACAGGCTGCGCGCATTCGGGACAGCAACTAGGCATTTGAAAAAGTTGAGCATTTTCGGGGCGAAGTTCTGTTAAAACTCGCACAACTTCTGGTATAATTTCCCCAGCTTTTCTGACAATCACAGTATCGCCAATGTGGAGATTTAGCTCGGAAAGTCGATCGCTATTGTGGAGAGAAGCGCGCGAAACCGTGGTTCCAGCCAACTGCACCGGTTTGAGTTCCGCTACAGGTGTCAGAGCTCCGGTTCTCCCTACTTGTACGGTGACTGCTTCTACAATTGTAGGGACTTCGGCCGCCGGATACTTCAGGGCGATCGCCCAACGCGGAAATCGTTGAGTAAAACCCAATTGTTTTTGCAGAAAAACCGAATCAATCTTAACAACAACCCCATCGGTCATGTAAGGCAAATTTCGCCGCTCAGTATCCCAATATTCGTAATACTCGCGAACCTCATCCAAAGCATAGCAAATTTGGCGATTGGGATTCACCTTAAACCCCATTTTTCGCAACAACTCCAAAGATTCCCACTGCGTGTCACCCTCATTCCCCTCATCTAAATACAGAGTATAAGCAAAGAAATCCAAGCGCCGCTGATCCACAATTTTAGAATCCAACTGCCGCAGCGTACCCGCCGCCGCATTCCTAGGATTAGCAAACAATTGTTCCCCCGCTTTTTCCCGTTCCCGATTAATTTCCTCAAACACAGCCAAAGACAAAAAAGCCTCTCCCCGCACTTCCACCACAGGCGGCGGATTATCTAAATTCAGCTTGAGAGGAATCGAACGAATAGTCTTAACATTTTGAGTAATATCCTCTCCCGCAATGCCGTCTCCCCGCGTCGCACCGCGAACTAAAACCCCATTTTCATAGGTTAACGCTAAAGCAGAACCGTCAATTTTTAACTCGCAAACATAGGAAACCCCCCCCAGCCCCCCCTTGCTAAGGGGGGGAGTAATTTCTTTGTTTTCTTCGTTGCTAAGAATAGGCGTAATTCCATCTTGTCCCCCCCCTTGATAAGGGGGGGTTAGGGGGGGTGCAATTCGCTGCCAGCGTTCCTGCCATTTAGCAAATTCCTCAAAATTAAAAGCATTTTCCAAACTGTAGAGAGGAATATTGTGTTTGACACTAAAAAATTGAGTAGCCGGCTTTTCTCCCACGCGCTGAGTCGGACTTTCGGCAGTAATTAATTCAGGATAATCTGATTCTAACTCTTGTAACTGTCGATAAAGGCGATCGTACACCTCATCAGCCATAATCGGCGCATCAAGAACATAATAAGCATAACTAGCTTGCTGTAGCTGATCCCTCAACTGTTTAACTCGCTGCTGAATGTCTGGTTGCATATTAACTTAAAAGTGTATATTTTTTAACCGCAGATGTGTAGGACAAACAAATCACAAACACAATAAAAATGTTAGCATTATCTACCTCAATCTGCGGTTGTTGTTTGGACGTTTAAAATCGATTAACGATCCCAATCTTCAACTTCATAAAGGAAACGAGTCCCCCCCATCAGCTTGCGATTCGCCGAGGTACTTTGCACAAAAACCGCATACTTTTCTAGATTGCTCGGTTTGAGGCGCACAGTCTCCCCCATTGGCAAACCCAACATTTCTCGCGCCGCTTCTCCTTCAAATAAATCCCCAGTCGAACGCTCCATCAGCACAATTTCTTTCTTACCTTGGATAGTTTCTGTTTTAGTAAACTCATAAAACCCGCGCCCGGTTTTAAAAGCCAAACCATTCTCCAGCACAAAAGCTTTAATTGAAATCTCGTTATCTACTTCTAGAATCTGAAATCTCCCCGGTTTGACAGCTCGCAATTCGGCTGATTCGTAAACAGCAGCGCCTTCCCGCTTCAGCATGGTATCAAACATCTTGTTTAATCCGCGACTCATGCGACCTTCACTGACAACTTCTTGCTCGTAAGCTTGCAGTTGTTCGTTAGATGACTGTTGGTAACAAACTGCTAAAAACAAATCTGTAATGTAGGAAAATTGGTCGAGATTGAGGTGAAAACCGCCAGACTTTTCGGCTAGTTCTTTGTAGAATAAAGTAGCATGATTACGGTTGAGAGCTTGGATGCCGTAAACGGCAATTCCCATCTGTGCTAACTTATCTACTTCCTGACGCCAGTTAAGTTTTTGAGGAGTTTGAGCGGGTGCGTGGGGGATGTCATCGCCAATGAGTACCAATGTTTTGGAATTAGTTGGAGTCCAAGAAAGTGATTGAGCTTCGTGCAAGACTAATTCATAACATTCTGGAGCATCGCCACCGCCAGTTGGTTCTACATTTTGCACAAAATTGCAAATCTTGTCGGCATCGCCCGACAAATCGAGGTGTTTAGTCACGTAAGTGCTGCCAGCATCGCAATAGTCCCCGTGAGCAATAATGCCAATGCGAATGCCAGGAATTTCATCAAGCAGTCTTGTCACCGTCTCTTTAATTTTCCGGCGAACTTGCGTCAAGCAAGGATACATACTGCCAGTTGTATCAAAGCTAAAAACGACTTCTATGTTGTTGGTTGTCATCACTTAACTCTCTCTAAACAACAAGGATTTCTTAGGAACAAGACTTGAATCTTTTAAACATTTGTTACATTTTTCTATCTTCAAAAGTGGTGGAGTAAAGAGAGGCAGAACTTCTGGATATGCCTTACCAGGTAGAGCCTGGTAACGAGCAAACGAGCAAACGAGTAAGTAACAATTATTTAATTGTCATTCCTTAGTTATATTATAACTCAATAAAAAAATTCAGCAGCTCTAGATTTACCATTTGTTGTAATTATAACTGGCGTTTATAGCTGCTGAATTATATCGATAAATCTCTCACAAATTTAGATCGGCAAACTCGCTAAATTTCTTGTTATCCCCGGAGGTAGAAAGTTGAAGGCGATCGTTGTTGTGTTCGCCGTTCAAGTTGTTATTAGCACGGGATTTAATTAATTCTTGAGCGTTTGTTTTGTTGAAAGCGAGCGGTTCAGCGTGTTCTACTTGAAACACGTTAGCGTAGAGGTTGGCAATAATTTGTTTGCCGCCCTGGGTTAATTCCAAGTAGTTCAAAGCTGCTGGAATGTAAGGAAAAACTCCGTTCCAATAAAACTTGGCGTAATTTTGTCGCAAATCTCCCGGAGAATTGTAGCCCAAGATTTTATTAGTGCCGACTTCTTCAAATTCGTAGAATAGCGCACTGATTTTTCGCAGGTAATTGGGGTCGCTCAACTGACCGATCAAATCGGCGGCCCTGGCTAGTCCAGAATAATTGTTTCTGTCTTGATGAGTTTCGCTAGCAGGAACTGGGAAGCGGGTCAATTCAATATTGCGCTTGATTTGTTCGGCATCAATTAAGGTGTGGCCACCGAAGCGTTCGTCAATTACGAGTTTTCCTCGATCGACATGATAAGCAGTTAAACTGGCAGAAGTAGCGCCGACCGGTACAGAAACCATGCCCCCGTCAATACCCGTAGCGTAGAGTCCGACAGCTTCTTGGTCTTGGCGACAAACACCTTTCACGTAGCCGATATCGTGGCACAGCAGCGAGATCAGGTAGTGCAGCCAATCTTCCGGCGACACTCCCCCTTCGCGAATATGCTTACCCCGCAGAATTTCTTGCCCCACCAATGCCACGAGCATTGTGTGTTCCACATTGTGGTACAAAGCATCGCAGTTAGCGATATTTTCCAGAGCCATCGTCCCCGCCCAGGCGATAATTTCTGGATAGTCAGGCTTGTACTTGCCGTAGGTGCGGCGGTAGCCGGCCTGCAGCTCTTGCACAAAAGCGTCAATCAGGATAGCAGTTGCATTGAACATGATAAATTTTCTCATTCAGACTCTAGTTACAAACTCGATCGCAAATATGTTGGATAGCTGAAAAAATAATCAATGGGCATAACCGTAGGTTTGACCCCTCGCCCAAAGATGGATAGAAGCCCCCGAATTTTGTTGTTCTGTGCCCTAAATTTTAGACTTTTGTTCCTGCTTTGGCGATTCCTCTGTCCAGGAAATTTAAAATCTCAAATCGACTGACCCCGGGCGCGTTGAATTAAAAATTTCGGAAGAATGTTTTCAGGTCATAAAATTACTCTCAGACTATGCTTCCCACGATAACCTAATTTCCGAAGCAACTGATAGATTTTTGGGCATTAAATGTTGGCGAAACAATTTAGACCGTTTCACCGACTAATTAATTAGAATGTGCTAGGTATGAAAGTTATGAACTGTCTGTTTCCGAGTCTCTCTACTGCTGCCCTTCGCACTCGGCGGTCGATCGCCCCCAAATACCTAGGATTGTTTGCATTCACTGCTGTTTGCACCGCTGCACCAGCTTTCGGGGCCGAGCGAATCTACGTAACTTACGGACCGCTAGAAGAATCAGTTCCGATCGAATCTTTGGCACTATTCGCCAAAGAAGGCAAAATAGACTCGAACTTGGACGGCTTTGCTCAGTACGCCAAAAAAGCTCAGCTAGCTCAGATTCGCAGCGCCCTGCAAGCGAAAGCTGAAATCAGCCCCGTGACGATCGCCCAATTCCTCTACACGCCTCAAGGAGAAGTGCTGCTGGAACGCTTGGGCCGAGTAGTTCAAACCAAAGCTCGGCAGCCCGGATTTTATGCCATCCGAGCGGCCCTGATTTTAGCAGCCGCCGATCCAGAAGGCCTGACAATTCTCAACGTGCTGCAAAAATTCCCTACTTACGGCATCAGGATTGACGTTGCGCGCGCCTTGGGTATCGCCGATAACCTGACATCGCTGATCAACCGTTCCAATCGGGCGATCGCCGGAGTCATCAAGTTGTCGGAAGCAGCAGCAGCCTCTGAGCCAGCGATACCGCCTGCAGAAATGCTACAGCCCCAGCTACCGGGGCCCTATACTTGGAAAAAATCATCGGTAACTCTGACGAGTCCAAATCGCGATCGCACCTTTGATATGGACATTTACCTGCCGCTGCAAAGCCCGCAACCGGCCCCTGTAGTAGTAATTTCTCACGGTTTAGGTTCCGATCGCACTTCCTTCGAGTATTTAGCCAAACAGCTAGCCTCCTACGGCTTTGCCGTCGCCGTTCCCGAACATCCAGGCAGCAACGCCCAACAAATCCAAAATCTAGTAACAGGCAAAACCAACGAAGTAACAGAACCAGCGGAATTTGTCAACCGCCCCCTGGACATCAAAGATTTGCTCGATTATTTAACCAAACTTTCGACTACCAATCCTGCCTACCGAGGGCTGCTCGACTTGGAGCGAGTCGGCATCATCGGCCAGTCTTTCGGTGGCTATACAGCTTTAACATTAGCCGGAGCGGGGATTAACTTTGCCCAGCTAGAAAAAGACTGCCAGCGACAAAACGAAACTTGGAACCTCTCCCTGCTGTTGCAGTGCCGCGCCCGCAGCCTAGATCGCAACCAGTACAATTTCAGAGATCCGCGCATCAAAGCTGCGATCGCCATCAACCCGATCGCCAGCAGCATTCTCGGAGAGACAAACCTCAGCCAAATAAAAATCCCAATCATGGTAGTCGGAGGCAGCGCCGATACAGTCGCCCCAGCTTTGCTCGAACAAATTCAACCTTTCACTTGGCTGACATCGCCCAACAAATATTTGGTACTGATGAACAACGGGACTCACTTCTCAACGATCGAGGATTCCCCTCAAAGCGTATTTCTGCCACCACCAGATGTCATCGGGCCCGAACCTGCTTTAGCCCGCCGCTACGTCAACGGACTCAGCGTAGCCTTCATGGAAACCTATTTGAACAACAAATCAAATTTCCGCCCGTATTTACAGCCGAACTACGCTCTAAGCATCTCGCGAGACACTCTCGGACTGAGAATTTTGCGATCGCTCACCCCAGAGCAACTCCAGCAGTTCAGCAGTGCGCCACCAGCTCGAAATCCTGCGCCTCCACTGCCGATCGAGCCACCTCCTGTGCCTTCTCAACCTCCGCTACCACCGGTTCCCCGTTAAGAGGTAGGATGCGCCAAAGACCGCCGCGTGATGTATTTTCCCCCTGGCAGCAGGGTTCATCAGCTTTCCTTATCATTTTCATCAGTTTAACTGTCGCTACAGGCCTTTACAAACCTTCATGGCATCGTTAATAATAGAGACATCATCCGAACATTGACAACCAAATAACGCAATCATAAACACATGACAGCCACTTTACAGCAGCGCGAAAGCGCTAACTTGTGGGACCAGTTTTGTAACTGGGTCACCAGCACCGACAACCGCATCTATGTAGGTTGGTTCGGCGTCCTGATGATTCCTACACTACTGACAGC
>NZ_JAUBPN010000058.1:0-10521 GCF_036700745.1 Microcoleus sp. S36a_B3
ATCTACTGAATATGCTTTCATTGGTGTATTTTTTAATCTATTTTTATTGTACCTCATAACACCCGGAAGTGCTGTAATACCAAATGCGGGTAACATACCCCCTTCATGATTCGGCGATTGAAACCGCTACTAAACAAACGATGTCGGCCTACGCCGACTGGTTCGTAAATAGTATCCAAAACCCGGATTTTGTATTATAACCAATGACTACTGACTACTGACTACTGACTACTGCCAACTACCAACTACCAACTGCCAACTGCCAACTGCCAACTACCAACTGACTAATGAGACCGTTTTTGATCGCTGCGGCCGCGCAAATATTCTGCTAAAAATGCTAATCCTCCCGAACCTACTATTAACAGCACGCTGAGAGCATTAATATCAGGTTTCACGCCAGTCCGAATCCGGCTAAAAATTTCCATCGGCAGAGTTGTAGTCCCGCTACCTGCGGTGAAACTCGCAATCAAAAAGTCGTCCATGCTGAGGACAAAAGACAGCAGACAACCAGAAACTATGCCAGGTATTAATTGAGGTAACAAAACCTGAATAAAAGCCTCAACAGGTGTTGCACCCAAATCTAAGGCAGCTTCTTCTAAATATGGGTTTAAATCCGCCAATCTAGTAGAAACAGCTAGAGCGATGTAAGCCAGACAAAACACAACGTGGGCGGCGACAATTGTCCACAAACTCAGAGGAATAGCGAGGGCTGCTAAAAATACCAGAGTAGCAACCGCGCTGGCAATATCTGGAATAATAATCGGCAAGTAGGAAACTCCCTGATATAAACTTTTCCCCGGAAAGCGGTAGCGGGCTAAACCAACGGCCATTAAAGTTCCGAGTACAGCCGAGATTGCAACTGCACAAATCGCGACTGTTAAACTATTTCTGAGGGCAATTAATATTCGCGTATCGCTAAATAATTGAACGTACCAATTTAAGGTAAATCCTTCCCAGCCGGCACTAAAACGCGATTTGTTAAAGCTGTAAAATGTGAGTACCAATATGGGTAGGTACATATAAAAAAACATGGAGATGGCAAATATGACTTGCCAAGAAATTTTAAATTTAGGTTTTAAGTACATATCGGGTGGTATTTCCTCCTGTGGATTGTTGGTGGGATTTTCCATGTCTCGTTAATCGCGAATTGGTAATTTGGGAATTGGGAATTGGGAATTGGGGATTGGGAATTGGGAAGTGGGGATTGGGAATTGGGGATTGGGGATTGGGAATTGGGAATTGGGAATTGGGAATTGGGAATTGGGAATGGGGAATTGGGAATTGGGAATTGGGAATTGCGAATTGGGAATTGCGAAGTGGAATTAACAAATAACCAATAACCAATAACCAATAACCAATAACAAATAACCAATAACCAATAACCAATAACCAATAACCAATAACCAATAACCAATAACTACTGACTACTGACTAAACTGCATTACGATCGCCATATTTGAGCAAAAGGGCAATTCCGATACTCACTGCAAAAATTAATACCATACTCAGAGCCGAACCCAGCCCCCAATTTTGTGTTGCTCCCAAAAACTGATTGTAAATCAAACGAGCGGCTGTCATGCTGGAAGCTCCACCGAGCAATTCGGGATCGACAAAATCGCCCAAACAGCTAATAAATACTAGCAAAGAGCCTGCTGCAATTCCCGGCATTGTTTGAGGTACTGTCACTTTCCAGAAAGTTTCTACCGGATTCGCGCCCAAATCTTGAGATGCTTCTAACAATCTGCGATCGAGCTTTTCCAAAGAAGCGTAGAGAATTGTTACGATATAAGGCAAATAGCTGTAAGCCATGCCGATGAGAACGGCGGAACTTTGATTTAACAATTCTAGAGGAGGGATGCCTACAAGGGCTAAGACCGAGTTGAGAACGCCCGTAGGACGCAGTATTGTAATCCAAGCATACGATCGCAACAGCGAAGAAGTCCACAGCGGCAACACAAAGCCCAATAATGTTAAATTCCGCCACTTCGGCGAGACATTGAGGGCTATCCAGTAAGCGACGGGAAATCCCAGCACCAAACAGAGTATGGTAGTTCCAGTTGCGAAAAAGAGCGATCGACCCATCACCTGCAAATTCAGCGGTTCAAACACTCGCAGATAGTTGCCGATTCCCGAAGGATTCACCAAATCTCCCGGCTTAATATTTGGTACTAAGCTAAGCTGAAAAATTACCAGAGTTGGTATTACTAATAATAAAACTAGGAACAAGCCAGAAGGGCCGAGCAATGCTAGCGGCCCAGCCCACGATGACCACGGGGAGCGAGTTTCAGCTTTTACGGGAGATGTGGGAGGAATCGGAGGGGGAGCTTTGGTGGAAACAGCCATAAATAATAGTTTTGATTTTTTAACCGCTGATGAACGCGGATTAACGCGGATATAATACGGAGCGATGCAGCGGGCGATCGACTGTGGGGGCGGATTGATGTAAAATTTGGATAAAAGTCAGAGATTGCGTGTAAAGTCCGCCCTACAGGTGAGGATCAGCCGCTGGTTAATTTAGTCCAATAGCGATCGTACACTTCCATAAATTTCCCTACCGGAGCAACACCTTCGCAATTTCTTAAAACAGCTTCCGAGGGGAAAAGAATTTCGTTTTCGCGGACTTCCGGCGTTAACAAACTAAAAGCATCTTCCGAAGGAGTTGAAAAACTGAGCCGTTCTACTAAAGAAGCAGCGATATCGGCTTGCAGCATAAAGTTAATCCATTTATAAGCTGCTTCGGGATTGGGAGCACCTTTGGGAATTACTAAAGTGTCTGTCCACAAAGAAGAACCACTTTTTGGCACGATATATTTCAATTTATCGTTATCTGGAATTACTTCATTAGCATCAGAAGAATAACACATGGCTATCTTCAAATCGCCAGTCAGCATTTGCGGCCGCCAAGCATCTGTGGTAAAAGATGCGATCGCGGGTTTGAGTTCCACCAACTTTTCGTAAGCTTTTTTGACTTGCTCTGGGTTTGTAGAATTGAGGGAATAGCCAAGCATCCGCAACGCAGCACCCATGACTTCACGAACATCGCTAGCAAGCGTCATTCGTCTTGCTAACTCCTGTTTGTGTTGCCACAAATAGTTCCAATCGACCGGAGCTTCTTTGAGTTGTTCGCTGTTGTAAATCAAGCCTGTGGTTCCCCAACTCAAAGGGACGCTGTAGCGGTTTCCTGGGTCGTAGACAGGGTTTTGGAACTGTTTTTTGAGCCGATCGAGTCCGCCCAAAATCGAGTGGTCTAATTTAGTCAACAGCTCCAGTTCCGTCATCTGAACCACCATGTAGTCAGACGGGTAAATGATGCTGTAGGCGCGGCCTCCGCCGGCTTGAACTCTAGCCAGCATTTCTTCGTTGGAACTAAACACGTCGGCTACTACGCGAATGCCTGTTTTTTCGGCAAAGCGATCGAGCAAAGCTTTATCGGTATAGCCAGCCCAAGTATAGATGAAAAGTTGGTCGGCAGCACCTGTGACGGGAGGAGCAGATTGTACGTCTGCCAGTCGCCAGCCGCAACTCGAAAGGGCTAAGCCGGAAATTGTCGCCGCCGAATTTTTTAGGAACTGACGGCGTGTCGAATTAGCCGGGAAAATCCTGGAAATTGGTAGATTTGTCGGAGGCACAGTTTGATTTTAGATTTTAGATTTTAGATTTTAGATTGGGGAATTGGGGATTGGGAATTGGGAATTGGGAATTGGGAATTGGGCATTGGGAATTGGGCATTGGGCATTGGGAATTGGGCATTGGGAATTGGGCATTGGGAATTGGGCCTTGAGAATTGGGCATTGAGAATTGGGAATTGAGAATTGGGAATTGGGAATTGGGCATTGGGAATTCTCCTATTTTCCCATTTTCCCCCTCTCCCTCTCTCCCTCTCTCCCCCTCTCCCATTCTCCCCCTCTCCCCCTCTCTCCCTCTCTCCCTCTCTCCCCCTCTCCCATTCTCACCCTCTCCCTCTCTCCCCCTCTCCCATTCTCCCCCTCTTCCTCATTAGGATCGATCGCCCAAAGCAAGGCAATCAGTAGTTCCCCAGTAGGCATAAATCGGCGTGTTTTGGTCTGGGAAAGAGCCGCCGGTATTTGGCTGGCGCACCGTAATTTTATCGCCAGAGGTCAACTCAACCACGTAATGAACGTGAGTGCCCATGTACATAGTATTTTTGAGCCGCCCTTCAAAACAGTTGACCGACACTTCCGGCTGGTATAGATTCAAATATACTTTTTCCGGTCGGACGCTGACCACCACAGAGTCGCCTGTGACACCATTCCACATATCTGACTGCTGAACGATTATTTTCAGATTGGCCGAGGTGCGAACTGTGAGAGTCGATCGGTCGATCGACTCCACCGTACCAGAAAACAAATTCGTATCCCCAATAAAATCCGCCACAAAAGCCGTCTGCGGACACTCATAAATTTCTTCGGGAGAACCGATTTGCTCAATTCGGCCCTCGTGCATCACCGCAATCCTGTCTGACAGACTCATCGCCTCTTCTTGGTCGTGAGTCACCATCACAAAAGTCAAGCCTAATTCTTGATGCAAATTCGACAGTTCCAACTGCATCTGCTTCCGCAATTTCAAATCTAGAGCCCCCAGCGGTTCATCTAGCAGTAGTACCGCCGGTCGATTTACCAGAGCTCTCGCCAAAGCCACCCGCTGCTGCTGGCCACCCGACATTTGACCGGGAAACCGATTGGCGAAAGATTCCATTTTCACCAATTGCAAAACTTCCCGTACCCGTTCTTCTATTTCCGTTTTTCCGAGCTTTTTAATCCGCAGTCCAAAAGCGATATTGTCCCAGACATTCATGTGTCCGAACAAAGCGTAGCTTTGAAACACGGTATTTACCGGACGGCGGTAAGCTGGAGTGTTAGTCATCGACTGGCCGCGAATCATCAATTCGCCCGCCGAGGGAGTCTCGAAGCCAGCGATTAAACGCAGCGTCGTAGTCTTACCGCAGCCGGAGGGGCCGAGAATGCTAAAAAATTCTCCTTGTCGAATGCTGATGTCAACTCCGCGAACTGCGGTTTCGCCGTTAAATACTTTAAAGACCTTGCGGAGTTCAACGTCAAGCGCTGTATCCGTTGCTGTCGTACCTTGGTTGAGTGCTGTCTGAAACATATTCGCCCTTTCCTGGGGTTAATGCACGCCGCTTGAATACAGTTTAACTTTAGACTTTTCTGTATTTTAGGCGAGGAATGTTCGATGTAACAGGTTTTGGGATTTGTTCTTTCAATTCTATCTCAGAGTGCTCTTGGGTAAGTCTGAATGTTTTGTGTCGCGCGATCGAGTTCGATCGACTCCCCAACTATTGATTCTCAGGAATTGGAGTAGGAGATGGTGTTGGTGATTTCTCTGGTTTGGGTGCTTCTGCTTTTTGCCATTCTGACAAAGGTCGATTGACAGCATTTTTAAAGTCAAAAGGCACTAGCAGCACGGGCAAATTTTCGGCTGAATTTGGAGGGGGCGCTTCCCCCGGATTGGCTAGAGCGTACAAGAAGCGGCCGCTAAAGTCTGTTTTGCCTAAAACTAGGCGGTGAGTTTCCTGGTTGTCCAGCTTGACTGTGACTGTAGCTTGGGGTTTGTCTAGACCGTATTCTGGGAGTTTAGCCGCGGTAGTATTAATCGTGCGATCGCTCTTTCCTGTCGCCAGCCTGTCTAGCAAAAAATCCACCGAAGCCTCACTCGCGTGCGCTTGCACCGGCAATTTCATTTCCCAGCTAGACTTGCCTCCTTTTGTAGCATAAACTCGCTCAAAAGTCAAGATTTTTTCAGGAGTTTTTACTGTAAAGAATTGTATGCGATCGGACTTAAAATTAAAAATTTTCTGTTTGTTTTCCTTCGCCACTTCCTGCTGGGGAGATACCTGCATTTCGTACACAGAAACGAACCCAATCATGCTTAGCGCGACGGCTATCAATACAAATGTATTTTTCTGCAATTTCATAATAACTGGGAATTGGGCATTGGGAATTGGGCATTGGGCATTGGGAATTGGGAATTGGGAATTGGGAATTGGGCATTGGGCATTGGGAATTGGGCATTGGGCATTGGTAATTGTTAATTGCTAGTAAAGAACAAATGACAAATAACTAATCAGCTAATCCGCATTTAAATTGCACGGTGAAATACAGTTTCACTCTTGTGGAGAGTAGGGTTGGGGAGGAAAACCCGCCCTAAACATACAATTTGAATGCACAACAGCTTAACTAATAACTAATAACTAATGACTGATGACCAATGACTAATGACTAATGACTAATGACTCTTCATCATCTTCTCTTCCACCAGATAGTGCCGCCAATTACCAGTCCGAGTAAGGGCCAAACTAGCCAAGCTAAAATCAGCAATCCTATTTGGATGACCGTCATATTAATGCGGCGGTTGGTAGATTTTTTCGGACTTATAGAAAGGCTTTGTTGGTCTGGTTTACTCAACCAACTGACAGAGTTGAGAAACACGTCACTATTGAGTTGTTGCTCAAACCAACCGTTAGTCACAAATTGAGATGTGCCAATTACTACCATGCGCGATGTTTTTTGAGAACTTGATGGTACAGAAGGAGTTGTGGTTGGCTTCGGAGATGGTGTGGGAGATGGTGTGGGAGATGTTGTGGGAGATGGTGTGGGTGTTGGGGAACTTTCGGGAGATGTTGTGGGTGTTGGGGAAGCTGTCGGTAATACTGGCGGCGTAGCTTCTTGGGAGACAATCACTGAGTAGCTAATTGGGGAAGCTGTCGGCGATGTTGTTGGAGATGGGGATGTTGTCGGAGATGGCGATGTTGTCGGAAATGGCGAATCTGTTGGAGATGGGGATGTTGTCGGGGATGGAGAATCTGTCGGCGATGGAGAATCTGTCGGCGAAGTTGTTGGAGATGGCGATGTTGTTGGAGATGGTGAAGTTGTTGGAGATGGCGAAGTTGTTGGGGATGGCGAAGTTGTTGGGGATGGCGAAGTTGTTGGGGATGGCGAAGTTGTTGGGGATGGCGAATCTGTTGGGGATGGCGAATCTGTTGGAGATGGCGATGTTGTCGCAGATGGAGAAGGCGAGGGTGAGGGTTTTAAGGGAGTGCTGTCAGCGCCCGATCGCACTAAAGCCACACCTAATAATAACGGGCCTTGTCGATCGGTCTTCGGATCGAACTCCAATTTCTTAGTCGTCAAATCGCTTTCCGCCCAACTTTCCTGACTCGTCCACAGCAGCGGTTGTTCTTCTATCCCTGCTACGGGCGTGGTTTCCAAAGCACGCGCAAACGGATAAAATGAAATGCCGGTGCCGAAACTTTTAGTAATCGGATTGTCGCCGTAGCGCCTGACTGTGGGAACCGTCGGGCCCAGACCGAATCTTTGACCGCCGCCGGAAGCATCGATGACCAAACGGGTGTCTAATTTTAGGCCCCATTCTTGCAGAAATTTGTCCAATCCGGTATTAATTGCTGGGTCTACCATTAAGAATAAACTGCCGCCGCGATCGAGATAAGCTTTTAGCGCTTTAATTTCTGCATCGATAAACGGTTTTTCTGGCCCAGCAATAATTAAAGCATCTGCATCTTCGGGAACTTCTTGGCGTTCGGCAAAATTTAGCGTTTGGGCGTTATAGTATTTATCTTTCAGAGCTTTTTGGGCTTGCTCAATTCCGCCTTGACCTTCTTTCAGCGGGCGCGTTCCTTTACCTTGCAAAAAGTAAACTGTAGGAACGCGAGTGCTCAGAATTTCTTCTAAGCCATTGGTAAGTTTGATCTCTGAAAGACCTTGATTTGGGTCGCTACCAAAAGCTGTGCCACCTTTTTGCAGCTCTTGTTTTTTGTCGCCCGATTGCAGGTAAACTTCTCCAATGCTGGTAATGCTAAATTCCCTGGCTTTTCCCGGTTGGGCCTGCGGGTCTACAAATTCGTATTGGAACTTAGAACCTCCCTCGCGTTTGTAGCTTTGCAACAATTCTTTTGTTTGGGGATTTTGAATGGGGTCAAATACCCATACTTTGACTGGTTGTTGGAGGTTTTGCAGTATTTGTTTAGTCTGGGGGGCGAGGGTAAACTGTTGGCTTTCGGTTAAGTCGATGCGGAGGGGATAGCGAAATGCGATGAAGTTAATTATTCCGAGAATCACAAATACTGCGATGGTAGCAATTAGGGCGTTGGTGCCGGCTTGGGTGGAACGCTGCCCCCAAAAGCCTTGTTCGTGAGTTAAATATAGCAGCCAAAGTGCGATCGTCACCGTTC
Source organism: Microcoleus sp. S36a_B3 (assembly GCF_036700745.1). Classification (NCBI taxonomy): domain Bacteria; kingdom Bacillati; phylum Cyanobacteriota; class Cyanophyceae; order Oscillatoriales; family Microcoleaceae; genus Microcoleus; species Microcoleus sp. S36a_B3. The sequence continues at coordinate 8,228 of NZ_JAUBPN010000058.1, forward strand.
CGGCAATAACTAAACCGACTGTCAGGGGTTCCCATGCTGCGGATACAAATGCTGCTGTTAAACCTGCTGCGATGAGGAGGGGCCCCAGCCAAAAAATATATTTCCAATTGGTTTTCTTAATTTTCATAACATAAATATGGGACGATAATTTTCCGGTTCGAGAATGTTATTCATATTGCATTAGCCTGCAACCAGGCTGTTAAGTCTGACTGCTGTTGAAAATCCAGGACGGCATCTCCTAATTCTTGTAATTCCTGCACGCCTAATTGACGGATACAATTTTCAGTATCTGGTTGGATTGTGCCTAAACGCCGCACGATTTGACGCAAAATTAACGATAAATGAGCGGCTTTTGTTACCTGTTCTTTTGCTAACTCTATGGCAATCTGCTGGTCTTCAATCCACAGTTCTTGGTTCTGCAATTCATTTAATTCTTCTTCAGTGAACTTGTCTTCGCTGGCCATTCTCAAAGCTTTCTCAATTTCGGGGACTGCACTCAGTGTTTCTGGTATTGTATCCAAAGTGCTGGTGTTTTTGAGAAGGTAAATCCATCTGTCTGCGGTGGTTTCTAATTCTGCTAATTCTTTAGTGAATTTGGGCAGTTCTATAAATACTAATTCTATTTCAGTATCGGGATAGTCAAACTGTTGCTCTTTTTCTTTGAAAACAAATCGCGTCAGAAATTCTGGTTGGTTTCCAAACATTTCAAAATCGGCAATTTTTAAAGAAATTACTGTTTTGAGTCTTTCGTAGCGTTCTTCTCGTGTTAATTGCAGGCTGTAGGTTTTAGCCGCGTTGTACAAAACTCTGGTTCCGAAGGAAGGGACGTTGATTACTTGAATTTCAATGAGGGCGATTCGGTCGCCGTTTATTGTGGCTTTGACATCTAGTTGTGTGTCTACTCCGAAAGTTTGATTTCCTGGTTGGGATTTGATTATTTCTAAGTCTTCGATGACTGGCTGTGCTTCATAAAGGATGGCGTTTAAAAAATTAATTAGGATGTCTTGGCTGTCGCTGGAAGCGAATATTTTTTTGAACGCAAAGTCTATTTTGGGATTGATCAATCTCATTGTTTGATGTACTTTGTAGGATTTAACATTACTAATTAGTCATTGGGCATTGGGAATTGGGGATTGGGAATTGGGGATTGGGAATTGGGGATTGGGCAATTCTCCCACTCTCACATTCTCTTCCTGTCCCACTTTTCCCTTCCCTTTCTAAGAACGCTGATATCGTAAGGCATCGATGGATTGGGCGGTGAGAAATACTCCTAGAATGATGTAACTGGCAAACATAATTAAACTGCTGGTATCAAAAACTCCCTTGACAAGATTGGTGTAATGTGTTAGCAGCGATAACTGTGCTAATGCGACTCCTAAGGGGCCGCTAATACCGACGGCGGCGGCATCAATTACCCACAGAAATAATACTAGAGTGAAGGTGAGGATGGCGGATAAAATTGTGCTGTCTGTGAGGGAGGAAATAAACATTCCGAGGGACAATACTGCTGCTGCTAGGAGGATGAGGCCGCCGTGTCCTAACAGGAGGACACCGGCGGGTACGGGTGGGGTTGATGAACTGAGGGCGATCGCCTCGCAGAAGAGCAGGGGCAACAACATTGTGGTGTAAAATGTCAAAACGCCGAGGAGTTTGCCGGTAGCAACGGCCCAGTTTGTTAAGGGCGATGTGGCTAAAAGTTCTAGGGTTCCGCGCTTGCGTTCTTCTGCGTAAAGTCCCATTGAAAGTGCGGGTAGCACGAACAGTGAAAGGGAACCCATGATTCGCAGAAATAGTTGGAGAAATTCGTAGGCTACGTCGATGGGAGGTTCGGTAATTCCCATTTGATCTCGCTGGGCAATTTGGGGAATTAACCCGTCGGGGGCGAGGAGAATGGCGATTAAGAAGTAGCCGGTAATCAGCCAAAAGACGGCGGCGATGGCGTATGCTAATGGCGATGCAAAATAGCTTTGGAGTTCTTTGCGATAAATGGCGATGATATTACTAATCATTACTAACCTGGGAATTGGGGATTGGGGATTGGGTAGTTGGTAATTGGTTCATTCTGTTTTGTCGGCTGGTGGGTTTGGTTCGCTGTCTTTGGTATTTTGGGGACTTTTTTCTATTTGTCGCTTTCTGGTAAGGGGTGGCGGTTCTGGTTGAGAATCGCTAGTCGGTTGTGGCTTTTTTTTAAGCTTCCGGTTTGTTACAACTGGGGGTGGTTCTGGTTGAGAAATTTCTCTCGACTCTACGATTTGTGGAATTTCGAGATTTTCGACAATCGGTTCTGGCTGAGA
>NZ_JAUBPN010000059.1:0-9128 GCF_036700745.1 Microcoleus sp. S36a_B3
CGGGAGTTAGGAGTTCTTTTTCTTTGATACCGATTTGTTTATTCACTAATTCTACCAGTTCCATTTCATCGATAATTCCCGCTATTATTCCTAAATAATCTATGTTGAGGACTTTTATTTCGACTGGGGGCTGATTCATGATTTTTTACACCTGTGTTCCTGACTCTATTATATACTTTTGGAAATAGTTGAGACCGTTGCTATATATTTATTCCATGTATGGGTAGTAATAAATATGTAGTGAGATTTAATTACAGTAATTGAATACATAGGATACTTTTATAACTCATAGAATCAAATTTTGTGATTTTAATATTTCTTTACGCGCTTGAATGTAGATTGAGTTATAGTTATGCTATTATAATAAATTATTGCTGAAATCTTTGATACCTGCCCAGATTAATTTAGTCACATAATATGCTATCCTTACGACCAAATTGCCCTAATTGGGGTTCAACTCACATAGTTAAAAATGGTAGAATTCACAATAAAGAACCCAAATACAAATGTCAAAGTTGCGGCCGCCAAGAAAGTCGAAAATCCGACAAACAAAGTAATTACCTCAGAAACGAAAAATTTAATCGTTCGACTTCTTTTGGAGAAGATTTCTTTGGCTGGTATAGCTAGAAGCACGGGTGTTTCTCAAAAATGGTTACAGGATTACGTAAATAATAAATATGCCTCAATCGAACGCACAGTAAAGGTTAAACCTAAAAAAAAGTCAGATTGAATGTTGAATGTGATGAACTGTGGTCATTTGTAGATTGCCAAGAAAATAAGCAATGGGTGTGGCGCCGCAATGGATAGAGACACCAGAGAAATTATTGGTGTTTATATTGGCGATCGTAGCGAAGAACGAGCCAAACAATTATGGAATTCTCTACCTCCTGTATATCGACAATGTGCTGTTTGCTATACAGATTTTTGGCAGGCTTATGCTTGTATTTTTCCTTCGCTACGGCATCAGCCAGTTGGTAAAGACAGTGGAAAAACTAATCACATTGAAAGATTTAATAATACTTTGCGCCAACGTGTTTCTCGGCTCGTAAGAAAGACTATTTCATTTTCTAAAAAGTTAGAAAACCATATAGGTGCTATTTGGTATTTTATTCATCATTACAACTATGTTTTGAGCCAATGAATATCTAATCACTACATATTTATCACTACCGAATATCTAATCACTACATATTTATCACTACCCATGTATTTATGCCGACAAATTTAAAACTATTAAACTTGTCTAAATATCTGCGGGATGTGGGCTACAGCTCGACAGACAGAGGAAAGCAGCTCCTTAGCGGCCGCTATCTTTTACGGTTTGTTGATAAATTTCAAGCATTCGATCGCACTCTTCGGGAAACATCGCTTAGAGTTCGGCCTGGGTGCGGGCGTCACTAACCAAGTCTCTATTTTGCGCGATCGAAGTATTCGGAAATAGTGCAGCGGCAGCAATGACTCACCGCCGAACTTAGTTGAAGCATTTTGAGCAACAATTACAATTCACATCACTTGTTTGGGAATCAACTCGATTTATATAATCAGAGATTAATTTTTTTCTTTGGCATAACTAAGACAGGTTAGTTATTCCCACTTTTTCCAAGCACTGAGCTAAAGTTTCTGCACTGCGGCCGTGGCTAAATTTGGCCATAATTTTTTTCCGAGATTCCCGACTAAGGCTCAAAGCAAGTTCGGGATTTTGCAGTATATTGGCGATCGCATCTGCCATTTCTTCGGGTTTTTCTGATTGAACTAATACAGCATCCACGCCGTCATCTACTAGCTCAGAAGTTCCACCTACATTAGTAACAACCGATGGCACTTCCATCGCCATTGCTTCCATCACAGCAACCGGAACTCCTTCATTTAAACTTGCCAAAGCGAAAACGTTAGCTACTTCTAGACCTTGGCGAATTCGCTGTTCCGAAACAGCCCCAATTAGCTCCACGCATTCGGACATCGATTTATCTTCAATGATTTTTTGTAGCTCTTGGTGATATCCGCTGCCCCCTTGTTCATCCTCGCCTGCAATTTGCAGCCTCACGTCAAATCCCCGATTTCGCAGCAATTCTACAGTCTCAATCAAGTATTTATGACCTTTCACCGGGTTGAGGCGACCGCAAGCAAAAATCTTGCACGGACTTCCTTCTTGCCAAGGCTTGTAAGGGCTGCTGCGTTTAATTTCTGCAATATTAACTCCCATGGGAGCAACAGCTAATTGTTTCGGAAGAAAGTTTGCTAATTTATTTTTGACATCATTGAGAAGCAGTTGAGATATGACGATCGCAAAAGCCGCATTTTTCCACTTTTGTTCCTGATTAGACCCGTACACTTCTAGAGTAGGCCCGTGAAGAGTTATACTGTAAGTACAGCCTGTAAGAATTGAGTTAAATAAGGCTATATTGGCGGAATTAGCACAGGAATGAACGTGGATGTGAGACCAACCTTTTATTTTTGTTAACCTTGCTAATTTCCCAGCAACCAAAACCAGTGCTAAGAGTTTAACTTTTTCAAATAACGATGTATCTCTCGCTTTGGCAATAACTGCGAGGCACTGCCACCATGCAGCGGGACCTGCTTTGAGAACCTCTAGGAATGAATTAATAAAATCTTTCGCAGCAAAAGGAAATAGATAGATAGTGTTTTTTTGAGCTTCTTCTGCCCATACGTGAGAAGCGATCGCTCTGGGGGGCGGTTGAGTTGATACTAAATCTGTTTCAATTCCAAGTTCTGCAAGAAATTGTCGCTCACGCCACAAAAAGATGTGTGTTTGTCCTGGAAATTGTGGAATAAAGTATCCAATTTTGGTCTTCATTTCTTACCTGCTTTATAATCTTTAATTCAAGGATATTTATCTACTATGTCGATGCACTAACACTTTTATCGCCGAGCATTTTTTCGTAAATCTCGACGATTTTTATCGCTTTGTTTTCCCAGGCAAATTCTCTGGCTTTTTCGATCGCCTTAGCTGACATACTTTCCCGCAGCCGATCGTCTTCGACTAACAGCTTAATTTTACTTGTCAACTCCTGTGTGAGATACTCTCTCGAAATCGGCTCGATCTTAAAACCAGTTTCTTCATTCACGTACTCACCAATACCGCCGTTATTAGCAACTATGCAGGGGAGCCCGCAAGCCATAGCTTCCATTACCACTGCGCCCCCGAACTCTCGGATCGAAGGAAAGCAAAAAATATCTGCTTTCCTATAATAATCCAGAGTTTCTTGTTGATTTACCCATCCGGCAAAGCTAACTATTTCCCCTAAATCAAGCTTCTTTATTCGGTTTTCCAAGTTATTTCTTTCTGGGCCGTCTCCTACTATAGTTAAGCTGATTTTACTTTGAATTACCGGGTCTAATTTCCCAATAGACTCAATGACAATATCGGCACATTTGTAAGGCACTAATCGACCCACAAAAAGCAGATTGATATGGCTAACATCTTTAATAGGGATATTTGTCTGGTTTAAAAATTCCTCCGAAATGCCATTTTCATAGAACAAATCAATTCTTTGGTCAGGGATTGCAAACAAATCTTTTAGCATATTTAAAGTATAGGTTGAACCGGCTAAAATTTTATCTGCTTTTTTGTAAGTGTCTACATAACCTGGAATTAATGCTCGACCAACTGCTCTCAAAAAGTTGAATTGAGCAAATTCTTGTTTTGCAGTTTCTTGAAAACCTGGGGGAAAGGGAATGCCCCCATTCACAGGGCCTAGAATAAAAGGAGTCTGCTGACAAACACTGACTACCTTAAACGGATACCGCGGCATCATGGGCGTAATTGCATGAACTATGTCATAATCTCCGTTGAGGATTTTACCTTTAAATTTTTGATATACTTGCTGATTGAATTCTTCATAGATTGGGTAACTCAAGGTATTATAAAGAGGCCAATTTACTCGCCCGTTTGCGGTAATTTTTGCGACTATTTTATAATATTGTTTTGTTAACTTTCCTTCTTCTAGGTAGACAATATTTTCGTATTCTGGGTATTCTTCGAGAGCTGATTTATTTCTAATATGGGTGATGAGGGTTACATCAGCTAAATTATTGATATTTTTAAAAAAGTTATAGCCCACCAAAGGTACTGATGCCCATTCGGGATTGCACTGTTCTACAATTAGTAGAATTTTTAATTTTTGATCGCTCATTTGTTGGCTAATCAGGGGGTAAAATTTCTGGGAAATTAGCTGTAATTCTAGCTTGCTGAATTAATAGAGTTGGTTGTTTTGTATTCGATCAACTTGCTCTGCTGCCCCAGCAATCGGTGCTGGTGAAACTGGATTTGACCTTGTAGCTGGGGAAATTTGGCTAATACACATGAGAAAGCGTAGATGGCTGCCTCTTGAGTTGTGAGATCCCGATGCTTTAGATAATAGTTATAGGTGCGATAGGTTGCTAAGGGGTAGCCACTCAATATTAACAGACTCCAGCCTTTTGTCGGCCATGCCATTGTCAAGGCTAACACTGGCAAGACTAATCCCCAGAACCAGGTACTTTGGGTCTCTTTGACCCAATGGCGCTCTGGTTCGCTGCCGTGCATCCAGGCTCCCTCGGCGTAGGCGTGACCCGCTCTTTGAGCGCGCTTCCACCACTGAGCAAAACTGGTCATTTGCGCGTCGTGCAGGGTCATTTCTGCGTCTAAGCGAAGGATTTTCCAATCTTTTTGGCGCAGCCGCAAGCACAGTTCGGGTTCTTCGCCGGCGATTAGTGCGGGATTGAAACCTTCGACTTGCTGAAATGCTGTGGCACGCATCATGGAGTCGCCACCGCAGGCTTTGGTTTCGCCGATGGGGGTATCCCACTCGATGTCGCACAATTGGTTGTAAATGCTTGCTTTGGGGTATCGTTCTCGCCTCCGCCCGCATACTGCTGCTAAGTCGGGTTTGGCTGTGAGTTCGCTGTAGGCGCGATCGAGCCATCCATCAACTACTTCGCAGTCACCGTCCACAAATTGGACAAATTCGATGTCTGGTGCTAGTTCCAGCAAGCGGGCAAAGCCTTCGTTTCTGGCGCGGGCTGCGGTAAACGGTATAGATAAGTCTAGTTCTACTGTATCAGCTCCGAGCGATCGGGCTAACTCTAGGCTGCCGTCTGTTGAGCCGGAATCGACGTAGACGACGCGGGCAACTTTGTCTGTGGCCGACACTAGGCACTGGCGGAGGCGCTGCCCTTCATTTCGTCCGATCGCTACTAATCCAATTTTTTTCAAGTCTTACCTCTTGAATTCGACTACTGAGAAGTTCCTTTAATATTTTACTGGACTTTAGACTAAATAAAGATGAGAACGGTGGCTTTCAGAAGAACTAGAGCTACCGTTAAGGAAAAAATGAGGATGAAAAATAAAACCTATCCACTCCCTTAATGCAATACTTCGGACAGTTTTATATCTAGTCGAGTCTCCGAAACCCTTGCGGGCTATAGACTGGACTCTTTTTTCAATGTTTGAGTTCAGCCCTAAGTTTCAGAAAATGCGTAAAAAATGGCAGGGCTTACTCTGTAACCCACATTCCGCACCCCCAAGGGGCAGCGTAGGCAGATTGAGGGGATAAAAGTGAATCATCCGAGATCGAGCGTGAGTAAAAACACTCAAAAATCTGTGCAACGAGATCATCACTCTGTTAGGGATTCCTAAAAATTGACATGAGGGCATTAATTCAATCTTCTTAACCCATTGAAAGTCAAAAATCAGACAATTAATAACTATTAATTTCCAGCATATATCGCCCGCATTATGACAATAATACATCACTGCTGAATCAAAAAATATTTAAATGTAAGTCAGGTTAACTAATCAATAATCGAGTTCATTTGGCTCTCCTGAAGTTATGGTTATAAGTTTATCTAATCAGAAAAGCAAGCTAATACGCGATTCCTAAAATTATTAAAATTAGAAAAACCATACCCTTGCCGCATTATCAACTTAATCCGATTGTTGATTCCTTCCATGACTCCACTTGTTATGCGATGAAGAAAGTAGTTGCAAATACCCTCAAAATGATTCTCAATTGTTGATGCAGCTTCTCTAAAAAATACTTGTGGATGATTTAGCCATTCTTTGATTTTCTTCTGCCCTTTTTGTACCGTCAAATTAGTCTCATATGTTTCTCTAAATTTTTCTTTCATCTCATACGCAATTCGCAAACATTCGGATTTTCCTAGTGTCATTTCTAATTTATCAATCTGGTCTTGATTTAATTTTAGTCGATTACTTAATAATAAATATTTACTTTGCCTATCTGTTATTCCGGCTGCTTTACGTAACTTATTTAAGTCTTTATTAACTACTTTCATATGAAAACGATCAATAATAACTTTGGCATTTGGGAATACTTTTTTGATAACCTTAGGGAATCCTCCCCACATATCAACACTGACTTCCTCAACTTGTTCACGAACCTCAATTGCTTGTTGCATCAGGACTTCAATGATTTCTTCACAGCGATCAGAATCAATCATCTCAATTAAATTACCTTCGCCCAGGTCACTCACAACAGTCACAAAATTTCCTTGACCTTTTCGCATACTTATCTCATCCAGACCAATTCGTTTAACCCGTTGCCAATTCGTTTTTTTTTAGGGTGTTTACCTGCTCAAATATTCCTTTTATTTCGTCATAACTCAGTCCTTCTTCTCTGCCAATTTGCTCCAGGCTCGATTGTTTAACACGCTCATAAATATTTTGTTCGTATCGTTGAGTATGCCGTCTTTTAACGTCCAAAAAATCTAATTTTTCTGTTGGATACCGTTGAGTAAGTTAGGACAGTAAAACTGCCGTCGTGGGATTTTTAGATATACAGGACGACCAAAAACCGACAAATTTCTTACTAAAATTGGTCGATTTTGATGCAGTTTTTCGGTAGGATTATTACAATGATGACAAACAATTCCTTCTGATAAAATGCTCAGTCCCAAGAAAATTTTTCCCTCAACTTGAGTACAAGTTTCAACCCTGACTCCAGGCAAGGCTAATAGATAGTCTAGATGGAAGCTCATAACGGTAAATGTATTAGTAGGTACATTTTACACCACAAACTCAGGAGAGCCGTTCATTTCACAACAAAAAGTAATAAGACCGACAGGTGACTGGAAATAAACTTAATATGACCAACCGTTCCGATGTCAAATTAGAAACTTGCTGAATTCCTTGAATACAAACCGCATGAATTGATTGAAAACTTTGGAATATCCAGCGCAAAGTAGGTCAATTTGTTCCTTTGCCCAATTGATTTTTTACGGTTTTATTACTGAGTTGCAAGTTTTGCCTGAGTAACCTTTGACCTAAAGTATAAACCAACAAACATAAACCCATTATTAAAGTTAAAGCCTCGATTCTTTCTGGGGATTTGAGGAATACACTATCCGTAAAAAATAGCGGGTCTTTTAGGAACCCAAACCCTCTCTCTGCCGACTGCTGTTCCTTATATTTTACAATCATTTCACTTCTGACTTAATTGCTCTGCATCCAGCACATTAGTAGCTAAGATAAATCTGCCACTAGCTTTGGTTATTCGGGCTACCACATTCGCATCTAGTTCTAGTTTTGCTTGAACTTTAAATGTCAAGGTAGAGCTAGAATTATCATGAGAAATGGTCGAATCCGTAGCGGGTTTTACTGTAGTTTCCCCGCAGGTAATTTGGGTTAAATTATGATATTTTAGTTGTTTGGATAAACGATTTGCTGCTGCGGAGGCATCTGCCGAACAAGCAAATTCAATATTTGATAACTCTCGCAACTTTTTCTGACCCTCAATTTCAGCTTTTTTGAGGTTTTTTTCATTCCTTACGTTGGTCAGCATCACGACGCAAACTGCTCTCTACTACTAACCATCTTTGTGTAATTCCACCATAATTACTTTTGTGTTCTGACCAACGATATCCCGTCACAGAACAGCCGTGAAATTCTGATTCATTTAATTGAGATACCAGTTGCTGTGCTTGTTTCAGACTGAGTGGTACACGAGTTAACCATCTTAAATTGGTTAACATTTCTAAATTGGGAGCACTATATAATGCACTGTCAGCTACCATTAAACTGTCGAGATTTAATTGTTTTTTAAAGTCTTGACAAATTGAGGCGAATATGGAATTATCTGATTCGTTTCCTGAAGCTACTCGTAAAAATAGTGGCACATCTCCGTCTCCACTACAAATTAGGTCTAAAATGAACTGTTTTAAGTCGGGGCTTGGCCCTTGAGAGTAACCGTAGGTAATCTGAATTGGTACTGGGGATGTTTGATGATTGATTGATGAATTATCTAACTGATTGTGATCTTTTTCTGTCCTTTCAAAAGATATTGATGGTAATTCTTGTTCATATTTGCCATGTAGATGAAATGAACTTGAGTCGAGGTGAGATGTGTCGGTATTTATGTCGAATTTTTGAGCGGCTGACAGGGCAATAGTTGTGAATATTTCTGTGATTCCTGCCAAATATAACTTATCTAATACTCTCCCTAAACGGTCATCATTTAAATGTGATGCTTGAATCCCCGTTCCAAGTAAATGTTCTACTGCTTTCCCTTCAAAAAATTTAGAAAATAAATATAATGGGGCCGCAACCATCCCTAATCCATTAATAATCATGGCTTTAACTATCAGGCCGGGACTGACTATTTCGCCCGGTTATTCGCCTATTAATTCATTGATTTTTGGGACAATTCCTATTTCATCAATTAGACCGGCTATCAAGCCTAGATGATCTAGGTTTTCTACTTTTATCTGGGATGCTTTCTGCATGGGCTGCTGAATCCTGATTTGAGCGTTCATCCATCTCGCCAGTTTACACTATTTTTGGTGATGATTGGTTACGGAAGAGCGATCGCAATTAACGCTTTTTCGCGGCTGTGATCGCCTTACGGATACGTAATAAAGTTGGTTTTTTACCGAGCGCAATTTTAACTGATATCAGATTTAACTCACGCCCTCACCTCAATTTTCCAGAATAGACTACTGGGTAATGCTGAGTGACCGAGATACTTGAGTATTTCTACTCATGATGGTCTCGGATGATTCACTTTTACCCCCTCAATCCGCCTACGCTGCCCCGGTAGTGCTAAACAAGTAATGATGCATTATAATGATGGATGAAATACCAGATAGCACCGATATGGTTGTCTAATGAC
>NZ_JAUBPN010000060.1:0-7369 GCF_036700745.1 Microcoleus sp. S36a_B3
TGAGCCCATCTTTTTTTACCATAAATCGGTCAAACCTTTGTTAGCTATGGGTTTTAACGGGGTTGTCACCCCGTCAGCTTCATATATTGATATATGAGGTACGAATCTAAAAACCGAGTTAACTTTGATCGCAGTCTTGGGATTTTGCGATCGTACAATCTGCCGAAATGCACTTCTGAGTTAAATCGCTGATAATATCTAAACTCATATTGTCAACTAATTTAGTCAGAGCCACAGCAAGAGGCTTCTGCGACAGGGGGATTCGCTCAATCAACAGCCTTACCGCTTGCTCGTCTCCACAAGCGGCTGCTTTATAAAGCTTCTCAATCAACTCCCTCGGCAACACAGACAGCGACTTAGAAGTCAGTTGCACAACAGGCTCATCCTGTTCGGACTTCCTAGACGACTCCTCTTCATAGATATAGCGAACTCCCAAATGAAGCGCCATCTTCTCAAAAATTACTGTTTCTCGGAACGGTTTGGCAACAAAATCATCAAAGCCGTTCGACATGGCGAGTTCCTGGGTTTTAACAAAAGCATTAGCGCTCAAAGCAATAATCTTAGTGTTAGAACCGTTCGGCAGAGTTCTAATTTTTTGAGCAGCTTGAAAGCCGTCTAGAACAGGCATCCTCAAATCCATCCAAATTAAATGCGGCTTGTACTTTCGCCACAATTTAACAGCTTCAATTCCGTTATCCGCGAACCACACAAGAAAGCCAGCCGACTTCAATATCCGAGTTAGCAGCAACCGATTTGCCGACTCATCATCCGCTACCAGAATGCGATATATTTGTTGGTTGGGTGCCAACCCCTTCACTTGTTTTTGCGGCAATCTGTCATAAACTTCGCTCTTAGTTGCATGACTGACTTTAATGTAAAAACTAAAAACCGTACCTTTCCCCACAGAACTTTTGACCTTAATTTCACCACCCATCAGCTTCACAAAAGAGTTACTGATTGGCAATCCCAAACCCGTTCCCGTTTGCGATTTCCGGCCAGCATCCGCTTGCACGAACGGCTTAAACAAACGGCTAACCTCATCAGGCGCAATGCCTGGGCCTGTATCCTTCACAGAGAACTGGAGAAAGAATTTGGATAACGGTTTTTTTGCCATAGACTGAAGGCATTTTACAGTCAGCTTCACCCTACCCGTCTCAGTAAATTTAACAGCATTACCCAACAGATTAATCAAAACTTGGCGCAGCTTGCTTTCATCAGTTCGGACGTATTGCGGTACATCTTTCCGGAGTTCAAAAACAAGTTGCAATCCCGACGACTGAGCTTTGAGTTGGAACATCCGTTCTATGTCCTTGAGCAAACTGTACAAGTCAACAGCAGTTTCTTCGAGGGTGATTTGACCTGCTTCAATCTTAGACAGCGACAAAATATCGTTGATTAGTTTCAACAAATGCTCGCCACTGCGATTGATAATATCTAAACTCGACTGCTGTTCCGGTGCAGTTTTTTTAGAGTTTACAAGGAGGTGGGCAAAGCCGATAATCGCATTCAGAGGCGTTCTCAGTTCGTGGCTCATATTAGCCAGAAAGGTACTTTTAGCGCGATTGGCACTTTCGGCGGCAATTTTAGCTTGTTTTAGTTCCTTTGTTTTCTGTGCAACTTGCCGCTTTAAATCGCCAGAATATTCTTCTAACCGCTGGCGAGATGCTTTTAACTGGGAATTCATGCGCTTGAAAGCACAGGCTAGGGCTTCGAGTTCGGCAACGCCGCTACCTGAAACTGTTGAGTCGAAGTCGCCGCCAGCTATCGCCTCTGTTGCCGAAATTAACCGCAGCAGCCGCTGTTCTATTCTTAGGGAAATGGACAGCAAAAGGCAGATAGAAAGAACCAAAGCCAGCAGCACGAGCAAAATAGTGTTGCGGGTGTTGGCCTGAACTTTGCCGGTGAAGTCGGTTTCGGGTACAACTGCCACAATCAGCCAATTTAAGCCTTTCGAGTTTTCAAAAGGTCTGACTTGCAGCAAGTATAATGAGTTGCTGGCAGTAAAGTTAAGATTTTGGCTGCTGTTAATAGCAGCGAGGCTGCCATAATGTTTAAGCAAATACTCTGTTGAAAGCCGGATTACTTTTTGTTGCAGAGCTTGGGTGCGAACTCGCTGCTGGGAGTCAGCAGAAATAGACGGTTTTGGTTCAGTTACCTCGTTCCGAGCAATTAAATGCCCCGAACGGTCTAAGATAAAGGCTTGACAGTTAGGGCTGATGTGGAAATCGTGCAAGTTGAATTTTGAGGTTGGGGTAGAAAAAGCAGGATTTGTTTTTTGTTGAGGCAATATTGTTTTTGGAGAGTCTGACCCATTTGTTTTCCCATTTGGTTTGATTGTGACTTTGGCTGTTTGACTTGGGCGAAGTTGGTTCACCGAACCAGTTTGCATTTTATTATAATTCCCTTCTCCTTTCCCAACCCGTTCTTTTAAGTAGTTGTCAAGGCGGTCAGAGATGCGGCTCGTTGCTTCTGCCAATAGCTGTGCAACTAAGTCATTCATTGTCTGCCGCCCTGTTTGAAAAGAAAGCCATCCCGTCAGACATAGTAAAGTCGAAATCAGGAGAGCGTTGGGGACTGTAAGCACAACGCGCAGCGGGAGGGCAGACTTTTTTTGAACAGAGCTTTTTGGGCGGAACATTGGTTGAAAAAAGGAGTGGGGAATGAGGAAAAAAACGTTCTTCCGAGAAAGTATTACTGCCGAATTGTTCCACAAACAAATATTTGAAAGGTCAATTCACAACTCATAATCAAAGCTTCGCGTTGAGCAGGAAGTAGAAGAATTCTGCTATTTTCCCTTACCATCCCCGCTCGCTTTTGTTATGCTTTTTGACTAATCGCTATTTATAGCGCAGCTTCAAACCAACCTGAATCAGTCAAAAGCTATAAGTTCTCAGAGCGAGCGGTTAGCGACACAGGCTCTCGCCTGACTCAGCGCGGGCAGTATTAAGGAGATGATTGGCATCTCAACTAACCCAAGTTGCGTGCTTAAAACCGCTCTAGACTGGTAATGGGTAATGGGTAATGGGTAATTGGAACAATTTAAGATTTGAGATTTGAGATTTTAAATTGATGGGATTGCCGTTTATCCCGCTCTGTGCTTGACCCCGGAACGAATGCACTTACCTAACTCTGTCTAACATTGGTTAGATATGAGTAGGTTTGTGTGAGCGGTAGTTTGATTCAAAAGCTATTTTGGCTAGCTCGACAATCACAGACAAGTCTACTCCGGCTCGTGCAGCAGCATCAGTCACCGATAGATTGTGGTTTCTTACCAGAGCTAAAAATTGTCGCACGCTGTAGACTACTGGGTCGTTGGCTGCTGTGTAGCCTCTTTGAATGGCAATTAGCAATCCTTTTTCAACATCTGATGCTGCGGGGGCGCGACCTCTATCAACGTTCACAGTCGGCTCCATTCTCGGAGTTAGGGGAGCAATGCGAATTCCTAAGTGTTCTGGTTCTTTGTTGGTAGGAACGATGTTGAAGTTGTAAAGTCGCTGTTTGCCTTTTGAATCTACAGTTTTGATTGAGAGATTGGTGATGGTAGCTGTGGTAGCTCCCGGAAAATTGAGCGCTTGAATGGGACGCAAGAAAACAGTTTTGGCTTGGCCGCTTGCCAACTGTGCGTCGGTGCTGAAAACTATTTTTGAGGGGTCGGCAATTAAAACGTAGGCGAGAGCTTCATCGGTTGAGCTGAAGTCGATCGCACTTGCGCGGCCGGGATAGACTAAAATATCGATCGCACTATTGACGGCAATATCTCGACCCACAGTTTGATAGCCTGTTACTCTTGATTGAGCAAAAGCACAGTCGGGGTAGCTCGCAGCAGCAAGCACTGCTGTGAATAAAAGCCCTCCGAGGGAAAGCATTCGTGGAGATTGGATGCGAGTAGTCATGGCAGTTATCGGTAAATGTTGAGAAAGCTGTTAACAGTAATAGAAACCGGGGTTCCCTTGTTAACCACAGCTACATTGGGGCGGTTTAAAAGTTCTTCAGTTGCTCTATCTGAGCGGCTTTCCATCCGTTTTGCTAGGGGGCTGAAGAAGCCATCGAGGACGGCTGACCAAATTTGGGGGTCTCGACTTTCAACGGTGGTTGTACTGCCCCCAAACCTACCGCTAATACTGCTAGAGCTCCTGACTTTAGGCTCTGCGAACACTTGACCGACTCGTCCAACTCCCGACAGCACTGCGGTGAGGATATCCTGTCCGGCAATATCTGAACCAAGGTCGAAGTAGCCTGAAGCAATCAGCGGCCCAGAACCCTCTCCTGCAATCAAAATTGCGCCTTCTGGAATGGGCTGCTGTTTAATCTGACCGTTTCTATCAGAGTAGACGAGCGCCACAGCAGTAGCTTGTACCATGCGATTGGTTTTGCTGACGGTGTTGGCTTTGACAATGACAACTGTGCCGGCAGGAAAAGCAATAGAGCCGTCAGTTGCCGTTACGTCGGCTGTGAGGGTGACGGCAAATTTGTCGTAAAGCTGTTTGCCTGAGCCTTCATCCCACAACAGGGGAACCGAAACTACGCCGTTGACTGTGGTTCCAAGGGGAACCTGAGCTGTTTGGGAGGTTGAAGAACTTTGGGGCGTGCGGTTGAGAATGCCTTTTGCCCCTGGGGAGTTTACTTGTTCTAGGGTTGGGGAGTTTGTTAAGGCAGAAGCCTCTGGAGCAGCTTCAGGGGAAAGGGTTTGAAATTCTGTATCGGCGGGCAAGGACGTTGGACGAGCGCTCAGTCGAGCCTCCGTCTCGATTGGGTTATCGGTAGAATCGGAACTTATTTGGGGGGAAAGGGGAGCCGGAGTTAATTGGTTAGTGGGGTTTTGGGAGTTGTCGGTGGTTTCGAGGCTGTCCCCTCCATAAGGAAACTCCGGGTGTAGCCTTTCCCCGCTGGCGTTATTTGGGTGGCTATATAGTTTTTCTGGGATTTGCTCGAAAGAAACGTATGAGGGTTGCGACTTTTGGTTGCCGATATTGACAGTTAGGAATTCAGTTGTTGGAGCTGGCTTTGTCAGAGCGGCGGCGGTAGCACTTGTTGTCGCTGGAGTGCTTGGTGTTGCACTGACGGCATTCGCTATTCGGTTAGGGTCAAAATTTCCCCTAATTTGTCCGAGTTGAGCGAGTTGGTTCCACCGCTCAAACGGGTCGATTTTTTCTTCTGTTGGAGTTGGAATTAAAGGTGGGGGTATTAACGGTTTGGGTATGGGGGCTGGTGCGGGTGTTCTTGAGGGTACTCTTTGAGGTATGGGTGCGGGTACTGTTACCGTCCGCACTACTGTTCGGGGTGCGGGTAGGGGTTCGCGTAGAGGAGTAGGTGGCGGTGCAGCGCTCCGGGTAGCGACTAAACGCGGAGTTCGCGGATTTCGTGGGGCTCTTGACGGTTTGGGCGACGGTTCTGTTTTGGGTTTTGCGGTTTTTTGCGGTTTTTCGGCTAACAGTTTTTGTTGGTCTTGGTAAGCTAATTTAGCCAGCAACTCCGGTTTTTCATCTTTAATGGTGCCAGAAGAGCTTTCTTTTGGTGTTGATTGTGCGATAGCTTCGCGAGGTGATTTAGGCTTGATAAATTGCCAAATCAGCAGTCCTAGCAATAGTATTCCACCAGTCAACAGCAGCATTGTCACTGCTCTAGGAACGCCTCTTTCGGAAACAGGCGGGGGCAGTGGTCTTTCCTCATCTTGAGCGAGTTGATATTGAGTTTCAAGTGTTAGGGGTGCATTGGGGTCGAAATTAGCAATGAAGTTTTCATCAATATCATCATCTTTCGAGGGGGAGGGGGAAGGGGAAGGGGAAGGGGGAGGGGAAAAATTATCTTTTTTGGAAGGGGGAGGCGAAGGAAGGGGAAAAGTTATCTTCTTTGGAGGGGGAGGGGGAAGGGGAAGGGGAAGGGGAAAAATTATCTTCTGACATCTTGCTATTATCGTTATTAACGATACTTTCGCTATCAAGAGAAAGTGAATTATTTTGCTCAATTTCTGCGGCTGTCAACTTTGTTTGATGAGAATTTTTTGAAGATTCTTGTCTGTTACTCATGGCTACTCTCTTGTTGCTTATTACGATGGTTAATTAACAAATGATTGGCTTGTATGTGAGGGGGACAGAGCAGAAAATTAGGACTTCTTTGTTGTTAAAATACAACCGCTTGAAGTTCATATACAGCACTTTTCAGGTAAGTGAAGTACAAACAAATCAGTTTCTGTAGGGGCGGTACTCCTTTCCCCTTCCCTGTTTTTCCTTCCCCTTCCCCTTCCCCCTCCCCTTTCAGGTAAGTGAAGTACAAACAAATCAGTTTCTGTAGGGGCGGTACTCCTTTCCCCTTCCCTGTTTTTCCTTCCCCTTCCCCTTCCCCCTCCCCTTTCAGGTAAGTGAAGTACAAACAAATCGGTTTCTGTAGGGGCGGTACCCCCTACCCCTTCCCTGTTTTTCCTTCCCTTTCCCCTTCCCCCTCCCCCTCCCCCTCTAAGGTTTGAATTCGACAATTCGGGAAATTTCTAATCCGGCTGCTCTCAAAGAGTGAATAGTCTTCTCTAATTCATTAGCGTTTTCTTTGAGAGGCGATTTTGGAATTTCTACCCCTTTGACGGTGAAGGTTCGATTAAACTGTTCTCGGCTTTCTCCAATGCCTTGCTCTAGCACTACGCGAGTAGCAATTACATCTATTTCCCAAACACCTCTTTTTATTTCTCTGGGTTCTGAGATGTGAGAGATATAGACTCCAGAGCGGGTTTTTCCTGAATAGATGGTGTTGGGAACGAGTTTGGCAAGTTCAACAAGAGAAGCTTTACCAAACTC
This sequence comes from Microcoleus sp. S36a_B3, assembly GCF_036700745.1. Classification (NCBI taxonomy): domain Bacteria; kingdom Bacillati; phylum Cyanobacteriota; class Cyanophyceae; order Oscillatoriales; family Microcoleaceae; genus Microcoleus; species Microcoleus sp. S36a_B3. The sequence goes on from NZ_JAUBPN010000060.1 coordinate 6,786, forward strand.
TGATTCCATCATCAAGGAGCCCATCCAAGCAGTTGTAGGAACTTTGGCACTGCCTTTAACTTTAATGCCGGGGTCGGGGTCATTTGTGCCGGGAATTTTGCCTGACCAAGCCCAGGTTAAATTTACCCAACTGGATACAAAATTTTGGATGATTTTCGGCTCTCTGTAGAGTTCATCTTGTTCTGCAATTCGTGCTGCGGTTCCGTCTTTTAACTGGACAAAGGTAACTTTTCTTTGAGATAAGGCTCTCAAACTGACTGTATTCACTAAAACAGCAATTGTCAGGAGGAAAACAAAGCTTGTTAGTAGAACAAAGCACAAGGCTAAAGTGTTTTTAGATTCAGGGAGTAAGGGTTGTGATTGTGGAAATTTCATAGTTTTCTTGGAAGGGGAAGGGGAAGGTTAAGAGAAGGGGAGGGGGAAGGGGAAGGTTAAGAGAAGGGGAGGGGGAAGGGGAAGGGGAAGGAAAACAAGGGAGGGGAAAGGAAAAACCAGGTTATTATTAGCCAATACTTCGGACAGTTTTGGAACAGGGACGCTCCCCGAACAGAGACAAAAAATCCCTGGAATTTTAACCGAAACTC
>NZ_JAUBPN010000061.1:0-7207 GCF_036700745.1 Microcoleus sp. S36a_B3
GAGTTTCGGTTAAAATTCCAGGGATTTTTTGTCTCTGTTCGGGGAGCGTCCCTGTTCCAAAACTGTCCGAAGTATTGCCTTAAAAAACTTTGATAATATCTGGATAGCTGATGGCTCAACATTAGAAGCATTATTTAAGAAGCTACAAAGTTTATCAGATGTGCCAATTGGTCAATTAGCCGGAAAAATTGGAGTAATTATAGATCTAGTAACTCATCTTCCCGAAGAAATTTGGTTTTGGACAAATCCCAAACAAGCAGATACTCATGCTCGAAGAAGATTTACTAAAAATAGTTAAGCCAAAAACCTTGCTCTTATTGGATCGAGGCTTCTATCACTTCGCTTTTTGGCAACAACTCATCGACCAATAAATTGCATTTATCACTCGAATAAAGAAAGGTGCATCCTATCAAGTCGAACGGGTATTAACCAATACTTATGATGTCAAAGACCAGATAATTAAAATAGGTACAGGCACAAAAAGAACACCAGCTTTAACTATAAGATTAGTACAGATTCGCTCCAAGACTTCCTGGCGTTCTTATCTGACAAGTGTCCGAGAACCCGAAATATTGCCCCCCTATGTAGGGCTTGCTGAATAATCGAGTGCATATTGCGTGGCGAAAGGTTTCGATCGCGCGATCGAGAATAAAGTCGCCGTGATAAACAGGTAAAATAGGTCAAAACCCGTGCATCACCACATGAGATCATGTACAAAAAGGTTGAGCTTGCTCCCATCCCACCATTGGACTTTGAACTAGGCAACGGCTCTAAATTGTCACTCCTTAACCGTTGGGTAAAGATGGCCCAAGTAATACCGTGGTCAGAATTTGAATCAGAATATGCTCAAAACTTCCCCACAGAAATGGGTGCACCAGCCAAATCATGGAGGATGGCGTTGGGGGCATTAATTATTAAGGAAAAATTAGGAATTAGCGATCGGGAAACAGTAGAACAAATCCGTGAAAACCCGTATCTGCAATACTTTATCGGTCACTCAAGCTACAGTAACGAGCTGCCATTTGACCCATCACTATTGGTTCACTTTCGCCAAAGAATTAGTCCGAACTTAATTAATAAAGTGAATGAACGAATGGTCGAAAAAATGCGCTCCATCACCCCAGTTAAACCCGAAAAAAAAAAGGATTCGGACGCCAAAAATGAGTCACCCAATCGCGGAAAATTAATCATAGATGCTACCTGTGCCCCAGCAGACATTACCTATCCGACCGACTTAGGACTATTAAACAAAGCCAGAGTTCATACCGAAAAAATTATAGACATCCTGTATAAACAGATCAAACATCAAACCAGTAAAAAACCAAGAACCTACCGTAATCTCGCCCGAAAAGATTACTTATTAATAGCAAAACAAAGAAGACCATCCCGCAACAAAAAAAGACAGGCAATTAAAAAACAACTTCAATATATCAAAAGAAACCTCGCTCATATTGAACAGCTAATTGAGTCAGGTGCGACTCTCGAACGCCTGAGCAAAAAGCAATATAAAACCTTGCTAGTGATCACAGAAGTCTATCGTCAACAGCAATGGTTATTTGATAATAATAAACAGAGTATTGAGGATAGAATAGTAAGTTTAAGCCAACCCCATATCCGTCCCATAGTCAGAGGAAAAGCCGGAAAAAGCGTAGAGTTTGGAGCCAAACTATCAGCCAGTTGTTTTGAAGGATATGTATTTTTAGACCGGATGAGCTGGGATAATTTTAACGAATCAGGGGACTTGAAAGCCCAAGTAGAAGCATATCATAGGTTCACAGGATATTATCCAGAGTCCGTTCATGCAGATCGCATTTACCGAAATCGGGAAAACCGAGCGTGGTGTAAAGAAAAAGGCATTAGAATTAGTGGACATCCTTTAGGAAGACCTCCAGCAAATGTGAGTAAATCAAAAAAGATGCAAGCGTTGGAAGATGAGAGGATTAGAAATGCAATTGAGGGCAAGTTCGGACAAGGCAAACGAAGATTCGGCCTGAATAGAGTGATGGCTAAACTTGATAATACATCTAGTACAGTTATTGCAATTACTTTTTTGGTAATGAATCTTTCTACCTGGTAGCGCCGGGTTTTTTGTGTGTTTTTATATCTATTTAGAAAAAGAACACCTGTTTTGTGGTTGGAGATAATCCCCAATTATTATTGGGGTAACTCGATACAGAAAAACTTATCTTTAACCGAGCTTGAATATATCGATCGCACCTGTTCTTGGCTGGCGATCGATTATTCAGCAAGCCCTATGTAGTAGCAGATTTATATCAAAGATGCTGGCGAATTGAAGAGGCATTTTGTACAGTAAAAAGATTATTAAATCTTAGTTATTTATGGACAGGTTCATTAGACCTCTTGCAAAAAAATATATATTATAATTAAAGGTTTTGAGTTTTAGACCCCACAGCTAACTCATAATTGTAAAGTGCTGATATAACCTGCAATCTGCTTCACTTAAGCCAAGCCCTTTATTAAGTAGCTAGACAAAATTAATTACATAGTTTTCTCCAAATTCTTTCAGAATTTTTTCAACAGATGCAACGAAAGTTTCCCAACTTTTGTAAGCAGATATCTCAACCCATTCATACTTGATAAACCCCCATAGGATTTCAATTAAATTTAATTTAGGAGAGTAAGAAGGTAACTCAAAAAGAGTAATATTCCGTTGTTTCCACTCTTCAACTTTGTCAAGAATAGCATCACTGGTGTGAATAGAAGCTTGAGCTGTGACAATTACCGTTGGCTGATCTACTGCGGGGAAAAAAGCATCAATACACGCAATAACCACATCTCAGTTAATACTTTGAGATGAAACATAAGTTTCAAGATGGTTATTTCGATTCATGATTCCTAGTACATTCATAGGCTGACGACGACTAGGAATTGCTAAAGATTTTCCAATGTTCTGCCAGCCATAGGGAACACAAGGAATCCAACAAAATCCTGCTTCATCCAAGTAATATAAATCAATTTCTCCCGATCGTCCAATCGCTTTAATTCTTCTAGTTGTGCCTTTTTATCTTGATATTCATTCATGGGCTGGAGGCTTTGCGGCAACTCCTTTACGCATACGATGCCAACTCATATTTAGCATTTTTACTATTCTTTGAATTGTTTTTATGCTCGGACTTATTCCCCAGGTTTCTTGAACCTTTTGGCTAACATTTTTTAATTGCCTTGGCTCTTGTTTAGCCCACTCTTTGATTGGGGCTTTCTGCGAAGAGTTAAATAGTGATTTAGCACCTCTTCCTGGGGGAGCATCCCGGTTTTGCAAAAGCCTCAAATAGCCAAGAGATCGTTGAGGTAAACACAACGAAGTTTTAGCATTTGATTGACATTTTTTTCAACCATTGAACTCCCGAAATTTTCAACCTTTTATCTATTTGTTTAACAGTCAATTCTACCGCTCCCGAGCCTATGGAACAAATCTTGTCTGATGATAATTGCTCATAATTAACAATTCGAGAGGGATGCTTTTCTAGATACTTGCAAAAGTTTTTAGCGGTTTTTTTGGGACAATATTTAAATAGATTTAGGGTAGGTTCGACCCGACCTTGCCACAAAAATTCTTTGGCTTGGGCTAGAGATTTCAACGACCCTCCCACTTTATATAAATTTTCCATTAAATGATACCAATCTAAAATTTCGCGTCTGGTTTTACCACGATTTAACTGGCTCATAATATTCCATATTCCATCATGTCCATCACCCCAACAAGTTAATAGATCGGCTAATGGCTGATGGTTTATATAGTTAATTAACTCTTCATTCTCTTGATAAAAAGCCCCATAATAACTTTCATGTAACCGCACTGCCTTATAGAACCCATTTGACATCTAAGAAGAGGGGTGCAAGCCTTCTAATCATCAGCCTAATAAAACAAAGGTTGAGTTTGGCAGTCGCCCCTGCCAAACTTCTCTCAAAGTTCTTCACCAAAATTTTACATCTTTCCATCCAAGCATTTGACCGTTCAATGACCCACCTTGCTTTAACTGGGACCAATCCTGATTTTACTTGAGCTTTTTTTTCGGCTTTTGATGGCTTTTCTGAAAGTTCAAACTTGATTTTTGTCATAATTTAGGGATAAATTTTTTCTAACTCTTTTGTGAGATGTTCGGGATGATAACCATTGTCTACTAAGAGTATAATTTTCGGAATATTTAGAGGTTTGGACTTAAAATAATCGATGTTTAAAGTCAAAATTTTAATCAAACCAGCATCATCTGATACACTAGCTTTTGTGCAGTGGGTAAAGAATGGAAACCCAAGTGTATCAACGGCTAGGTGTCTTTTAATACCATTTGTAGACTTGTAGAAACAAAACCCTTTTGACTCAATACTAGCATTACCAGTATTTTTTACGGCTTGTGAGTCTATAATCATCAATGTAGTCCATTGGGCTTTTTTTTTAGCTGTGCACGCACTTGCTCATGTAAGACCCTCATCAGCTCTTCTATGACTCCCTGTGTTCGCCACTGCTTGTAATGCCAATATACAGTGGAATAGGGTTGCAAGTCTTTGGGTAAGTCTTGCCAATTGCAGCCATTTTTTAGTTGATATAAAATTCCATCTAAGATTTCTCTTTCTGTCCAGTTACATGGTCTAGTTCGGTTCTTTTTGGGCAATACCTCATGTAGTATGGGTTCAATTGTTTCCCATTCTGAATCCGTTAGACTGCTATAATAAGGCATGGCCGCTACTGGATAATGCTTTTACGGTCACGCTACCACAAGACCGTAAAAGATGTCAAATGGGTTCTATAATCTTGCCAATGAGACCCTTCTCCTAAATTCTCTCTCAGACGGACTTTCCCTCCATCTATGCTTGTTTCTTTCACCTCTATTTTGGCATGAGGTCCTGACCATTCTTGTTTTTCTACCACTCGGTGTAAACAAGTGTGGCCAATCTTTACTCCTGTCTGAACTTCCATTTCTTGGGCAGCCTTGAAGTAGGAAAGATTAGCTATTTGACGGAGACAGCATTTTTCAAATAATGGAGATAATCGAGTAGATTTCTTGAACTCTAATTTTTCGACCTGTTTTTCAGTAATTATTAGTTCACCAATACAGCTTTTTACGCTCGCTGGGGTCGTCCTTGTTCTGTTCCTGTTGCTTCTTTGATAAAAAAAAACCGATTTGTGGGCCCACTTTTTCAAGCCATTGTTGCCTGAGATGTTTTTCAATATTTTCCAGACTGGTCAGTTCACTTGGCGGTGTATTGTTATACAAAATTTTAGCAATTTCTGCCGAAAAGAATTGCAACTGTTCTAGTTCTTCATGGGTCATGGCTCTTTTTCTCGACTTTTTTTGACACTTTTATTGATTTTAACTATTTTACACTTATTCGGATATTTACAAAACCGGGATGCTCCCCTTCCTGGTTTATTATAAAGTTCTATCATTCCTTCTGATTCCCACCGATTGAACCAGTTATAGAGTGTCTTATAACTTATTCTGAAAATATTCATTAACTCTACTTTTTTTACTCCTTGCGAAGCTAATATGAGGCAATGTGATCTCTGACCTACTTGATGATGTCGGCTTTGCCGATGAAGTCGAGTCGAGTAATTTAGACGAAAGAGGATTTATTTTCCTGATAAACATCATATGAAATTCTAATTAACTCATAATTTTGCCTGGAATATCATTCTACCATGTATTTGTGTAATTAATTCTGTCTAATTACTTATAGCAGAAAATTATTTTGCAAGAGGTCTATTAAACGGAATCAAGCGCCAAATCTGGGCTGCTTGGCTATTTTATGCAGTTTTAGTAGACTTAGGAGATGCGGTTGCAGATGAATTAGGAGTACCAATTGAACGGATTGCATTAGAAATGATTTATCGGGGAATATAAGTAGCTCAACAAAATTAATTACACAAACCCACTAATATGATATACTAAAAATATCGAATCGTATTCAAGGAAATTGTATATGTTTTTACTTGGAGACATCAATCCACTTTCGTTGAAATTGCTAAATCAAATTTATCGCGAAAGCAGACATCATCAAGTGCGCCAAAGAACACAGCTTTTAATTTGGGTTTCACAAGACTTCAAAAATGAAAAACTGCTGAAAATATTTAAAATTAGTTATAAGACTATGTATAATTGGTTGAATCGATGGGAAAATAAGGGAATGCTCGGATTATATAAACCAGGTAGAGGCAGAAAAAAAATCTTTAATCCGGCAGAATCTGCTCAAATTAAAAATTGGGTAAAATTGGAACCAAAACAATTAAAGCAAGTAGTACAAAAAATCAAAAAAGAATGGTCTATTAATACAAGTACGGAAACAATTAAGAGAATAATCAAAAAAAAATATGAGTTGGCATAGGATGCGTCGAGGTGTTGGGGGAAAGCCCGACCCTATAGAATACAAAGAAAAAAAAACAAAAATTGTCAGCATTAAAACAACTAGAAGATGAGGGAAAAATTGATTTATACTATTTGGATGAGTCCGGATTTTGTGGCATCCCTTGTGTCCCTTATGGATGTCAAGATATTGGTGAATATTTGTTATAGTCATTTCAAATAAATGTGAGACAGAGGCAAGATCGTGATAAAATGGATAAAAATAGTTAATTAGAAAAAAATGGTTTACAGTCTAGACGTATCCGCTCAATAAGTTGCGGTAAGCATTAATTTTTCGGAATTGTAGAATTTTAATTTAATTGTACAAATATCTTAATTTAGATACAAAAATCTCGCATTTCCTGGCTGCTAAATCTTGATTAAAATAATGTATTCTCAATCATGAAGTCAAGGATATTACAGTCTTTTTGGAACAGTCACAATTAACAGTGGGGTGACACTTAATAAAGGAATTAAGTTCCGATAATTCAAAGCAGTTATCTTTTTTTAAACTTCTTCAATAATCCCAGGACACACCGAAAGAACAAAGCGAAGATTGTTTGCGAATAATCATCCCCAGAGCTGGAATATTTCCCCGGTGAGAAATACGATCATATTCAAAAAAGCTAATTCCTAATTTCCTAGTAGTCGCAACCAGAGACATGAAAACATCCATCGCCTTAGTTCCTTCACAAGTTTGGGTTGCATAACTAATATTTCGTCGCTGCACCATTGTTCTGGCAGCTAATTCTGCCGGGTTATTATGTAATGGTAATTCCGGATGCTCCAAAACTAAAAGCAACTTTGATATTTTACAAGAAGTTAATTTTTTTCGTTCATCTAATTGT
>NZ_JAUBPN010000062.1:0-5801 GCF_036700745.1 Microcoleus sp. S36a_B3
ATTTACTCCTTTAACACGCGCACTTGTTTGGTCTAAGTGTTGCCAGGGGCTACTTGCTAATCCGGATACATACACTTTGTTAAATTCTGATTCCAACTTTGATGAATTATTTACTCTTCTGATTTGATAAATAACCGGCTGACATGGAAATCCCAATATTGCTTAAAAAATCTAATAGCTTCCCTTGAGTCATATTTCCCCCGTAATACAGGCTCATAACTAACGCTTTTATTCCGGGGCCAAACTCTCCATCATATCCGGATGGTAACGGTGAAATGTATGTTTTCTTTTCGGAAGGTGAGTAATACTTCTGTTTCCGGAATAACACGTTATCTGTTTTCATTAAAATGTCTTGAACTATTACGAATTCCTAACCTTTAAATTCTGAATCGAATGGTAGTTCTGCTTCAGGATACTCCAGAATTTGCTCTCGATCAACTTTGACGAGAGCATTTTTACTGCTTTTAATATGTTTTTTTGGTGTTTTTCACTCCTTCTCGGATGAGTAGTTTTCTTTTGACTTTTTCGGTCTATTGGCTTTAACCTCTGGTTTGCCTTGTTCTCCTTTCAGACGATTATTTTCGGATTTTAATCTTTGATTTTCTGACCGTAATTCTCTGGTTTCTGCTTGTAATTGCTCTATAAGGTTCAGCAATATGGACACAGTACGACGCAATGATTCGTCTGCAATGTCAGATGGCTCAATGCTTTGCAGTAAGGTCTCTACTAATTGGTCAGCAGATGTTTTTTGCGTCAGGCTTTATATTCTACCATGCTGTGCCTAGATTGTGAATCTTCTTTTTTGCTGTTACCGCTATTTATTGAGCGGATACGATTTATCCGCCATCTGGGATATCGTATTGCTGAGATTTGCTAAATCGTCAACAGCCCCGGCTTGTTCAAATACTTCTGGTTTAGTTTCAAAGACTGCTAGGAAACCGGAAATAAATTGTTCGTCTGTCATTGCCAATTTCTCCTTTGATTATAGTGAATTTATCGTTGGAATAATTTAGAACTAAGGTCAAAGAAACCGGGTTTCTCTGAGAAATCTCCAGTGGAAAAAACAATCTCCGCAGAAACCCGGTTTCTGATACCCAAGCTTATTTCCCAACAGAACAGAACGCCGCCCAGTGTACGGGAGACTCATAAGGTTGATAATCCTGTTTGTAACCGCGCCTGTATTTGTCTTGAATTTTCTGTTTGTGTTCGCGACTCAGCAACTTCGATGTTTCCACCCATTCTAGCAAACTTTTAACAGTCACACTCCGCAGCCACAACTGAGACTCCCGCAAAGCAATCGCCACAGGCGGGCGAGTTTCCGACAAGAAAAGCTCATAAAATTTAATCATCAAAATCGCCGTAGATACATCATTGACAGCCCACAAAGTGCTAATCACATTCGTGGTTCCGGCGTACAAAAAACCGCTAGGCAATCCGATATACTCATCAGTGGTATCTCCAATATCCGTTAAGCCGGTTTCGCAGGCGGAAAGCGTCACTAAACTGCACTTACTCAGTGGCAAATCAAAGATTTCTTCTAGCGTCAGACATTCGGCGATGTCGAAGGTTTCGCCTCGGCGGGAACGAATATAACTTTTGTTCTCGGAGTCAACGTTATCGGGGGTAATTTTTGCCCCAGCTAAAATTAAAGCTGATTTCCGGGGATCGAGAAAGTCGAAAAAGCCGTGACAGGAAAAGTGGGCGATGTCGGCATTCTGCAACGCTTCAAGCTGTTGCTGCAATCCTGTCTTACTTGCCTTTTCCCGAATCAATACTTCGGCGGGATTAAAGGATTTGGCAATTGCTTCGACTTCGATATCGGTGAAGTCTAAATCTTCTGTCGGGTTTTGAATGGCAAACAATCTTGTGGGTGATGAGTCTTCCCCAGTCGGATTTACCCGCTGAGATAATTGTAATAGCTGACAACTGGGAGTATATCTCACGCCGCCTGGGAAAAGTTCGAGGAGACTTCCAGTTTCTTCTACATTCTGCCTTACCCTTCGGCTGGTTAATGCGTGAAGCGGCAACAAATGCAAATATCGGAAGGCAACTAATATCAATCGCTGGCATTTTTTCTGGAGGTGAGAAATTATTTTATCGATGTGCAAGATTTTAGCTAATTTTTCCAGGCTGGTTTCTAGCTGATTTCTCCACTTTTCAGGTTGATTGATGTAGTCGTCGATATACTCTTGCTGAAATTCCTCTAATACTTGCAAGTCTTCAGATGAAGAGTGCCCGACAATTGGTTGAGGGGACTCGCGGGTAATAATAAAAACTTTAAAGCCGTTAAAGGTAATGTACCATTCCAAAATTGCCTCATTTTCACCTAACAAACTGCGAATTTCTTGAAAACTAATCCGCTGTACATTTTGCGGCAAGCTGCGGGCATTGTGAAACAATTCTACTAGATTTCTGGTTTTGCTGCGTTCGATGTATTCTTGGGCGGCGGTTTTGTTTTCCATGTCTAGGCAAACTTCCACCATCTCCTGATAAACTTTATTCCATTCTTCAGCTAATTTCTGTCTCTCTGCTTCGCCGCCGATAATAATTTCACTCCGCATTGATTCAACGGTCTCAATCGCGGTTTTAAAACTATTGTAAGCTTCTGGTAGTTGTGAATATTCCTGGTAGGCAAGTCCGAGATTATATAAAGTTTCAACATTATTTATAGGAAATGCCGCGCGGGTGCGAATTTCTAATGATGCCAGAAAAGCCGCGATCGCCAGTTCCAGATTCTCCGCTTTTTCCCCTCTGATTCTGTCGCCGTAGGCAATCCCCAAATTATTTTGAGTACCTGCCCAATTTTGAGGAAATACCTCACGGGTGTAAATTTCTAATGATGCCACAAAAGCATCGATCGCCAGTTCCAGATTCTCCGCTTTTTCCCCTCTGATTCTGCCGCCGTAGTCATTTCCCAAATTACTTTGAGTCATGGCCCAATCTTTAGCATATTCTTGACGGGTAAAAACAGTCAAGGCAATTTCATCACCTGCAATGGCAATTTCCAAATTACTCGCCCTGCTGCCTAAAGGAAATTCCCGGATTGCGTTGCAAAAATTGCCAATAAGTGTTGTTAGAGAAATGCGCCTTTGGCTATCTGAATTTGGCAAAGTTTCCTTCGCCCAATTTCGCAACACCACCGCCAAATTATCATTAATTAATTTGATCTTCTCACGAAGTATGGCATAAATTACATTACGATCTCCGTCGCTGTCTGAAGTTGCCTGCAACACTTCTTCTAGGAATTTGCGGTAAGTGGAAGGTGACGATTTATCTGGTATTGTATTGCCATAAGTACCCATGAGATGCCCTGCAAGAGTCATTAAAGAATTAGCATCATCCAGGTTGTTATCAATTCTCAGATCATTTGCCATATCTAGCATTACCTGCACCAACCCCGCATCAACTAACTCGGAGTTTGCCTGCAAAATTTGGTTTTCTTCCCCGTTGGGGCAATTCAGTAGCGATTCAATCAGATTGAGATAAGCTTGGTGGGGTTCTTCATTCATTGCTGACAACCCATGTTTTTATAATTTTACATTCTTTGTAGGAGAAAAACAAGGGAAAACCCTACTTTCTAAATCGTCTGAGTAGCTGGAGTGTGCGTCATAAGCTGCTTCCCAACTATGTCGTATAATATAGATACAAGATAAGTAAGCGATCGCAATAATGAATCTATTCGGAATGGACCCGGTCTCATTCAAAAAAATCTGGATAAATTTGGGGTCTTCTGGGTTTGAGGTGATAATAAAAACTAATTAGAAAAGCAAGCTAATAGTCGAGCTCGAAAATTGTCGACATTAACAAATCCATAGGCTTGACGCTTAATCACTTTGAGGCGATTGTTGATTCCCTCCATCACACCACTCGTTGTTCTGTTCAAGAAATAGTTACAAATTCCATGGATATGATTGCGAAGCATGGTTAGGGTATCACTGTAAATCGGTTGTGCTTTCTTAATCCATTCAAGCAGTGATTTTTTCCCCTCTTCCACACTATGATGACTTTCAAAAATCTCTCTGAATTCTTCCTTCAATTCATAGGCAAGCTTAAGACGTTTAGATTGACTTAAAACTGTAGCCAATTTGATCCGTTGCTCTTTTAAATCTACACCACTTCTCAGGACAATAAATCTGCTGCCTTTTCCTTTAATATTGCTTTGTATTCGGATTTTATTCAATTCCTCATTCACATATTTCATCACATGAAATCGGTCATACACCACAATCGCATTCGTCCAAACTTCTTGGATCACTTTTGGAAAACCACCCCACATATCTACACTCACTTCTGACACCTGTTCACGAACCTCAATCGGTTACTGCATTAGGGTTTCCATGATACCTTGCTGTTCATGACTATCGATCACTTCAATCAATTGACTTTGGTCAATATCGGAGACTACAGTCACAAAATCTTGATGCCCTTTTCTCATACTAATTTCATCGATACTCAGACGTTTAACCGCTCCCCATGAGACTTTTTTACTTGCAATCGCTGATGATTGAAAATTCCTTGCACTTGATCCCAACTTAATTCTTCCTCTCGTTTTACCTGTTCCACCGTTGTCACCTGAACACGGTGATTAATATACTCCTCATATCGTTGAGTATAGAGCAGACCTTCATCAACAAAACACAGTTTCTCTGTGAAATATTTTTGACAATTGTTACAGTAGTATTGGCGACGAGGAATTTCCAATTCGATTAACTGATCTGAAATCGGTAAATCTCGAATCAAGATTGGACGAATCTGATGAAGTTCATCTGTGGACTGTTGACAGTGAGGACAAGTAGCACAATCTGTCAAAAAATCTACTTTTAAAATTGTTTTTCTATCATTTTTAATACATCTTTCAATCGTAATGCCTGCAAATTGAGTAATCCGTCAAGATGAAAATCTATAAGCTTAGCCTCTAGCATAAAGTTTTTAGATTATACACTTTACACCGCAAACCCAGAAGAGCCATAATGCAATGGCAAAAAACAAGAGGAAACTAAAATGATTTCACAAACTTTAGTAGAGATTGAACGTTCTATTAGTTCCCTGTCGATAGAAGAACAACTTTGGCTGCTGGAACGTATCGCTTGCCGAGTTCGGGAGAAAACTTACATAGCTAATAAGCTCGCTAATGCTAAATACCTGGAAGGAGAAATAGCAGAGATGGCCAACAATCCAGATATTCAAGTTGAGATTGCTGCCATCGATCGAGAGTTTATTGTGGCAGAAATGGATGGTTTAGAAGCACTATGAGCATTTAGCGAGGGAAAATTTATTTTGTCAATCTTAACCAAGTTCATGGAAGAGAATAAGCTGGAATGCGACCTGTTTTGGTGCTTTCGATTGATACTATTAACCAGTCACCGTTAGTTGTTACTGTCATTGTCGGCACTAAAGGAACTAATATTCACCGCGAATATCGAACCAATGTGCGTGTTTCTGCGTCTGAAAGTGGCTTGCCAATAGAAACAGTTTTCCTCTGTTTTCAGATTCGATCTTTGGATAAAGAGCGATTTCCTACGGATTCTGCAGGGGAACTTGCCGCCGAAAAAATGTTAGAAGTTGAATCGGCGGTTCGTTACTGTTTTGGTTTATAGCTCAACACAGTTCAGTTAACGCCGTAAAGATGCTCGAATTGAGCTCGCAATTCAGTTAAAATAGTCTTGAGTTTATCGTTAATTTTCATATTTGCGATCGATGTTATGTATTTAGATTAGACTCGGCGACTTAAGGAGACTGTTGGCGAATTAAAAAAGGGTGAAACCAAACATCCCACAATCGTGGAAAAAAACTATGATGAG
>NZ_JAUBPN010000063.1:2500-5770 GCF_036700745.1 Microcoleus sp. S36a_B3
TCAAGCGATCGACCAATGTTGTCATTGGTGGTGTGGACTCTCAAGCGTGAGGTAAGAGCATTTGGTGGATGCCTTGGCATGTACAGGCGATGAAGGACGTGGCACGCTGCGATAAGCGTGGGGGAGCTGTGAGCAAGCTTTGATCCCGCGATTTCCGAATGGGGAAACCCACCTATCCCGATTATCTCGCCCGTGAGCAATCACGGGCTGGGTAATTGGGCAAAGGTATTGCGAGACTGAATACATAGGTTTCGTGAAGCGAACCCGGAGAACTGAAACATCTCAGTACCCGGAGGAAAAGACATCAACCGAGATTCCGTTAGTAGTGGCGAGCGAACGCGGACCAGGCCAGTGCCTGGTGTTTAATTAGCAGAACATTCTGGAAAGTTTGGCCATAGCGGGTGACAGCCCCGTATGCGAAAATGAAACATCAGGACTCGAGTAGGGCGGGACACGTGAAATCCTGTCTGAACATGGGGGGACCACCCTCCAAGCCTAAATACTCGTACATGACCGATAGCGAACAAGTACCGTGAGGGAAAGGTGAAAAGCACCCCGATGAGGGGAGTGAAACAGTACCTGAAACCGAATGCTTACAATCAGTTGGAGGGTCCTTGAGGCCTGACAGCGTACCTCTTGTATAATGGGTCAGTGACTTAATCTATCAAGCAAGCTTAAGCCGTTAGGTGTAGGCGCAGCGAAAGCGAGTCTGAATAGGGCGACTGAGTTTGATGGATTAGACCCGAAACCCGGCGATCTAGGCATGACCAGGCTGAAGGTGCGGTAACACGCACTGGAGGGCCGAACCGTTCAATGTTGAAAAATTGTCGGATGAGTTGTGTTTAGGGGTGAAAGGCCAATCAAGCCGGGAAATAGCTGGTTCTCCGCGAAAACTATTTAGGTAGTGCGTCGGATGTTTACCTGTGGGGGTAGAGCACTGGATGGGCTAGGGGGTCGCGAGATCTACCAAACCTAACCAAACTCCGAATACCACAGAGTTAGTCCGGCAGACAGACGGCGGGTGCTAAGGTCCGTCGTCAAAAGGGAAACAGCCCTAACCTACAGCTAAGGTCCCCAAATCGTATCTAAGTGGGAAAGCATGTGGGATTTCCAAAACAACCAGGAGGTTGGCTTAGAAGCAGCCATCCTTTAAAGAAAGCGTAACAGCTCACTGGTCTAAATAAGAGATCCTGCGGCGAAAATGTAACGGGGCTCAAGATACGTACCGAAGCTTAGGGTTTGGATCTTTTGATCCAAGCGGTAGCGGAGCGTTCCGTAGGCCGATGAAGCGGGAGGGTAACCGACCGTGGAGGTATCGGAAGTGCGAATGCTGACATGAGTAGCGATAAAGAGGGTGAGATGCCCTCTCGCCGAAATCCCAAGGGTTCCTGCTTAAAGCTAATCTGAGCAGGGTAAGCCGGCCCCTAAGACGAGCCCGAAGGGGGTAGTCGATGGGAACCACGTTAATATTCGTGGGCCTGGAGGTGTGTGACGGATGGCGTAAGTTGTCAGGCCTTATTGGATTGGTCTGGCTTCGAAGTTGTCCCAGGAAATAGCCCCTCCGTATAGACCGTACCCTAAACCGACACAGGTGGGATGGTAGAGTATACCAAGGCGCTTGAGAGAAGTGTACTGAAGGAACTCGGCAAATTACCTCCGTAACTTCGGGAGAAGGAGGCCCTACATGCGGGCAACCGTGTGTAGGGGGCACAAGCCAGGGGGTAGCGACTGTTTAGCAAAAACACAGGGCTCTGCTAAGTCGGCTTCAAGACGACGTATAGGGCCTGACGCCTGCCCGGTGCTGGAAGGTTAAGAGGAGGAGTGCAAGCTCTGAATTGAAGCCCCAGTAAACGGCGGCCGTAACTATAACGGTCCTAAGGTAGCGAAATTCCTTGTCGGGTAAGTTCCGACCTGCACGAATGGCGTAACGACTTCCCCACTGTCTCCAGTACATGCTCAGCGAAATTGAATTCTCCGTGAAGATGCGGAGTACCCGCGGTTAGACGGAAAGACCCCGTGCACCTTTACTGCAGCTTCAGAGTGGCATTAGGAAAGAACTGTGTAGCATAGGTGGGAGGCTTTGAAGCGACGGCGCCAGCTGTCGTGGAGCCATAGGTGAAATACCACCCTGTTGTTTTCTGATGTCTAACCTCGCACCGTTATCCGGTGCAGGGACCCTCTGTGGCGGGTAGTTTGACTGGGGCGGTCGCCTCCTAAAGAGTAACGGAGGCGCGCGATGGTGAGCTCAGGACGGTTGGAAACCGTCTGTTAGAGTGCAATGGCATAAGCTCGCCTGACTGCGAGACTGACGAGTCGAGCAGAGACGAAAGTCGGTCATAGTGATCCGGTGGTCCCTCGTGGAAGGGCCATCGCTCAACGGATAAAAGGTACGCCGGGGATAACAGGCTGATGATTCCCAAGAGCTCATATCGACGGAATCGTTTGGCACCTCGATGTCGGCTCATCACATCCTGGGGCTGGAGCAGGTCCCAAGGGTTTGGCTGTTCGCCAATTAAAGTGGTACGTGAGCTGGGTTCAGAACGTCGCGAGACAGTTTGGTCCCTATCTGCCGTGGGCGTCGATAATTGAGAGGAGTTGACCCTAGTACGAGAGGACCGGGTTGAACATACCTCTGGTGTACCTGTCATTCCGCCAGGAGTGCAGCAGGGTAGCTATGTATGGACGGGATAACCGCTGAAAGCATCTAAGCGGGAAGCCTCCCTCAAGATAAGTTATCATCGAGTCGTGGAAGACCACCACGTTGATAGGCCGGGTGTGGAAGTGCAGTAATGCATGGAGCTAACCGGTCCTAATCACTCTGTTCGCGCTTGAGAGTTCCACCATCAATGACAACATTGGTGTAAGGATGATTAAGCCGGATATTCGCCAAGTATAATCGTCTTCAAAATCTGAATGTATAACCGCATCGATTAAAAACCATATGCACCTGCTTCATTGCTTGGTGGCCATAGCGTCAGTGCCCCACCCGATCCCATCTCGAACTCGGCCGTGAAACCTGACTGCGCCGATGGTACTACCGCTTAAGCGTTGGAAGAGTAGGGCGTCGCCAGGCATTGAAGCCGGTGCATATGGAAAAACCCATTCATGATCGTCGAACAACCGCCCCCGGCAATATGCCGCGGGCGGTTTTCGGCCCTCTAGGGCTCAGCCCCCAAAAGGGCTCAGTTGGTGGCGCGGGATGGAGCAGCCCGGTAGCTCGTCAGGCTCATAACCTGAAGGTCGCAGGTTCAAATCCTGCTCCCGCAACCA
>NZ_JAUBPN010000064.1:0-5657 GCF_036700745.1 Microcoleus sp. S36a_B3
CAAAACCTGTGTCATAATCTAAGGCTTCGCTGATCGCAGCGGGGTGAGCGTGGTGGGGATGGCTGAAGGGCTGTTCGTGCTGCGGGATCATTAAAAACATACAGCCGATAAGCGTGGGCGTTTGAAGGCGATTGCCAAAGGACTCGAAAGGGTCCGAGTCGCAAGACTTTAAACGCTCATGAGAATAGAAGTGAAGTTCACTTCAATTCCGTTTTTATGAGTAATTTCAAGATCGAACTAAAGAGTTTGATCCTGGCTCAGATTGAACGCTGGCGGCATGCTTTACACATGCAAGTCGAACGGTAACAGGCCGCAAGGTGCTGACGAGTGGCGAACGGGTGAGTAATGCATCGGAACGTGCCCAGTCGTGGGGGATAACGCAGCGAAAGCTGCGCTAATACCGCATACGATCTATGGATGAAAGCGGGGGACCGTAAGGCCTCGCGCGATTGGAGCGGCCGATGTCAGATTAGGTAGTTGGTGGGGTAAAGGCTCACCAAGCCGACGATCTGTAGCTGGTCTGAGAGGACGACCAGCCACACTGGGACTGAGACACGGCCCAGACTCCTACGGGAGGCAGCAGTGGGGAATTTTGGACAATGGGCGCAAGCCTGATCCAGCAATGCCGCGTGCAGGAAGAAGGCCTTCGGGTTGTAAACTGCTTTTGTACGGAACGAAAAGGCTCTGGTTAATACCTGGGGCTCATGACGGTACCGTAAGAATAAGCACCGGCTAACTACGTGCCAGCAGCCGCGGTAATACGTAGGGTGCAAGCGTTAATCGGAATTACTGGGCGTAAAGCGTGCGCAGGCGGTTTTGTAAGACAGGCGTGAAATCCCCGGGCTTAACCTGGGAATTGCGCTTGTGACTGCAAGGCTGGAGTGCGGCAGAGGGGGATGGAATTCCGCGTGTAGCAGTGAAATGCGTAGATATGCGGAGGAACACCGATGGCGAAGGCAATCCCCTGGGCCTGCACTGACGCTCATGCACGAAAGCGTGGGGAGCAAACAGGATTAGATACCCTGGTAGTCCACGCCCTAAACGATGTCAACTGGTTGTTGGGTCTCTTCTGACTCAGTAACGAAGCTAACGCGTGAAGTTGACCGCCTGGGGAGTACGGCCGCAAGGTTGAAACTCAAAGGAATTGACGGGGACCCGCACAAGCGGTGGATGATGTGGTTTAATTCGATGCAACGCGAAAAACCTTACCCACCTTTGACATGTACGGAATTTGCCAGAGATGGCTTAGTGCTCGAAAGAGAGCCGTAACACAGGTGCTGCATGGCTGTCGTCAGCTCGTGTCGTGAGATGTTGGGTTAAGTCCCGCAACGAGCGCAACCCTTGTCATTAGTTGCTACGAAAGGGCACTCTAATGAGACTGCCGGTGACAAACCGGAGGAAGGTGGGGATGACGTCAAGTCCTCATGGCCCTTATAGGTGGGGCTACACACGTCATACAATGGCCGGTACAAAGGGTCGCAAACCCGCGAGGGGGAGCCAATCCATCAAAGCCGGTCGTAGTCCGGATCGCAGTCTGCAACTCGACTGCGTGAAGTCGGAATCGCTAGTAATCGTGGATCAGCATGTCACGGTGAATACGTTCCCGGGTCTTGTACACACCGCCCGTCACACCATGGGAGCGGGTCTCGCCAGAAGTAGTTAGCCTAACCGCAAGGAGGGCGATTACCACGGCGGGGTTCGTGACTGGGGTGAAGTCGTAACAAGGTAGCCGTATCGGAAGGTGCGGCTGGATCACCTCCTTTCTGGAAAAAGAGCAATCAAGCTCAAACGCTCACACTTATCGGTTGTTGGAAGGACGTCGCCAGCGATCCGGGCAATTTGAAAGAGTTGGCCTGGGGAGATCAAGCGACCGGCTTGGGTCTGTAGCTCAGTTGGTTAGAGCACCGTCTTGATAAGGCGGGGGTCGTTGGTTCGAGACCAACCAGACCCACCATCCCCTCCAATGCGCGCAAGACATCCTGGGGGATTAGCTCAGCTGGGAGAGCACCTGCTTTGCAAGCAGGGGGTCGTCGGTTCGATCCCGTCATCCTCCACCAACCCATTCACGTGGCCGCGCCCACGTTCTTGTCAGGTCATCTTCTCGGGTGAATCCACATCAAAGCATCCTGGTGCGTGCTGCACGAGGGTATTTTGATGTTGATTGATATCCATCGATTGACAGGGGAGTCGAAAGATTCTCCACGGCTGTTCTTTAAAAATTCATAGAGTCGAATCAGCGTTGCTGATGGAAAGCACATATTCGTAAAGGTTTCATGTGCACCGTGCCATCAGCAACAGATTTTTGATTGCGTCAACGAATATTCAATTTGATCGAAAGATATGAATTGAAGCGGCATAACGCGTCAGGTGAAAGACCTGACAGACATTTGCTTGAAAAGGTGATTTTGCGTTGCAAGACGTCAAAGTTATAGGGTCAAGTGAATAAGAGCACGTGGTGGATGCCTTGGCGATGATAGGCGACGAAGGACGTGATAGCCTGCGATAAGCTTCGGGGAGCTGGCAAATTAGCTTTGATCCGGAGATTTCCGAATGGGGAAACCCACCTGCAAAGGTATCGCATGATGAATACATAGTCATGCGAGGCGAACCGGGTGAACTGAAACATCTCAGTAGCTCGAGGAAAAGACATCAACCGAGATTCCGAAAGTAGTGGCGAGCGAAATTGGAAGAGCCTGTTAGTGATAGCACAAGACTTAACGGAACGCCTTGGAAAAGGCGGCCACAGCGGGTGATAGCCCCGTACGTGAAAAGACCTGTGTGGTACTGAGCTAACGACAAGTAGGGCGGGACACGAGAAATCCTGTCTGAACATGGGGGGACCATCCTCCAAGGCTAAATACTCATCATCGACCGATAGTGAACAAGTACCGTGAGGGAAAGGCGAAAAGAACCCCGGGAGGGGAGTGAAATAGATCCTGAAACCGCGTGCTTACAAAAAGTAGGAGCCTCGAAAGGGGTGACTGCGTACCTTTTGTATAATGGGTCAGCGACTTACATTCAGTGGCAAGGTTAACCGAATAGGGAAGCCGTAGAGAAATCGAGTCCGAATAGGGCGATTCAGTCGCTGGGTGTAGACCCGAAACCAAGTGATCTATCCATGGCCAGGATGAAGGTGCCGTAACAGGTACTGGAGGTCCGAACCGACTAGTGTTGCAAAACTAGCGGATGAGCTGTGGATAGGGGTGAAAGGCTAAACAAACTTGGAAATAGCTGGTTCTCTCCGAAAACTATTTAGGTAGTGCCTCAAGTATTACCGTCGGGGGTAGAGCACTGTTTTGGCTAGGGGGTCATGGCGACTTACCAAACCAAGGCAAACTCCGAATACCGACGAGTACAGCTTGGGAGACAGAGCACCGGGTGCTAACGTCCGGACTCAAGAGGGAAACAACCCAGACCGCCAGCTAAGGTCCCTAAAATTGGCTAAGTGGGAAACGAAGTGGGAAGGCTAAAACAGTCAGGATGTTGGCTTAGAAGCAGCCATCATTTAAAGAAAGCGTAATAGCTCACTGATCGAGTCGTCCTGCGCGGAAGATGTAACGGGGCTAAGCCAGTTACCGAAGCTGCGGATTTGCAATTTATTGCAAGTGGTAGGAGAGCGTTCTGTAAGCCTGTGAAGGTGTCTTGTAAAGGATGCTGGAGGTATCAGAAGTGCGAATGCTGACATGAGTAGCGTTAAAGGGGGTGAAAAGCCCCCTCGCCGTAAGCGCAAGGTTTCCTACGCAACGTTCATCGGCGTAGGGTGAGTCGGCCCCTAAGGCGAGGCAGAGATGCGTAGCTGATGGGAAACAGGTCAATATTCCTGTACCGATTACAAGTGCGATGTGGGGACGGATTTTAATAGGTTATCCGGCGGTTGGATGTGCCGGTTTAGACAGATGTAGGCGACACGTAGGCAAATCCGCGTGTCATATACCGAGGCTGTCGATCGAGCGAGCTTGCTCGCGAAGTAACTGAACGAGGTCCCAGGAAAAGCCACTAAGCTTCAGCTTGTAATTGACCGTACCGCAAACCGACACTGGTGCGCGAGATGAGTATTCTAAGGCGCTTGAGAGAACTCAGGAGAAGGAACTCGGCAAATTGACACCGTAACTTCGGAAGAAGGTGTGCCCTAGTAATGTGATGAGAACATCTGAGCATGAACGGGTTGCAAAAAATTGGTGGCTGCGACTGTTTATTAAAAACACAGCACTCTGCAAACACGAAAGTGGACGTATAGGGTGTGACGCCTGCCCGGTGCTGGAAGATTAATTGATGGGGTGCAAGCTCTTGATCGAAGTCCCAGTAAACGGCGGCCGTAACTATAACGGTCCTAAGGTAGCGAAATTCCTTGTCGGGTAAGTTCCGACCTGCACGAATGGCGTAACGATGGCCACACTGTCTCCTCCTGAGACTCAGCGAAGTTGAAATGTTTGTGATGATGCAATCTCCCCGCGGAAAGACGGAAAGACCCCATGAACCTTTACTGTAGCTTTGTATTGGACTTTGAACAGATCTGTGTAGGATAGGTGGGAGGCTTTGAAGCAGGGTCGCTAGATCTTGTGGAGCCAACGTTGAAATACCACCCTGGTGTGTTTGAGGTTCTAACCTAGGTCCATTATCTGGATCGGGGACAGTGCATGGTAGGCAGTTTGACTGGGGCGGTCTCCTCCCAAAGCGTAACGGAGGAGTTCGAAGGTACGCTAGGTACGGTCGGACATCGTGCTAATAGTGCAATGGCATAAGCGTGCTTAACTGCGAGACTGACAAGTCGAGCAGATGCGAAAGCAGGACATAGTGATCCGGTGGTTCTGTATGGAAGGGCCATCGCTCAACGGATAAAAGGTACTCTGGGGATAACAGGCTGATACCGCCCAAGAGTTCATATCGACGGCGGTGTTTGGCACCTCGATGTCGGCTCATCTCATCCTGGGGCTGTAGCCGGTCCCAAGGGTATGGCTGTTCGCCATTTAAAGAGGTACGTGAGCTGGGTTTAAAACGTCGTGAGACAGTTTGGTCCCTATCTTCCGTGGGCGCTGCAGATTTGAGGAAGCCTGCTCCTAGTACGAGAGGACCGGAGTGGACGCACCTCTGGTGTACCGGTTGTCACGCCAGTGGCATTGCCGGGTAGCTAAGTGCGGAAGAGATAACCGCTGAAAGCATCTAAGCGGGAAACTCGTTCCAAGATGAGATCTGCCGGGGCCTTGAGCCCCCTAAAGAGTCGTTCAAGACCAGGACGTTGATAGGCTGGGTGTGGAAGCGCAGCAATGCGTTAAGCTAACCAGTACTAATTGCTCGTGCGGCTTGACCCTATAACTTTGATGAAAACCATCAGAGTCAAATGTCATCCGACTGAAAAGTCATGTTATGCCCTCATGGAATGCAACACCGTTGCCCCCATGACGTTGGCAGCAATCAAAAACCAGCTGATTCGAAGCTCTATGAATTCGACCAGGTCGTGCACCTCGCACAGCCCGGTCAACCAGTTATGCCTGACGACCATAGCAAGGTGGTCCCACTCCTTCCCATCTCGAACAGGACAGTGAAACGCCTTTGCGCCGATGATAGTGCGGGTTCCCGTGTGAAAGTAGGTCATCGTCAGGCTCTTAATACAGCCCCCCAAACCCCCTCGTACCTCCGTACCTGGGGGTTTGGGCTTT
>NZ_JAUBPN010000001.1:0-307211 GCF_036700745.1 Microcoleus sp. S36a_B3
GAAGAAGGAAGAAGGAAGAAGGAAGAAGGAAGAAGGAAGAAGGAAGAAGGAAGAAGGAAGAAGGAAGAAGGAAGAAGGAAGGAGGAAGGAGGAAGAAGGAAGGAGGAAGGAGGAAGGAGGAAGAAGGAAGAAGGAAGGAGGAAGGAGGAAGGAGGAAGAAAGCTTTAGTTATTTAGGAGAGTCAGAGTGCGTAATTCCTCGGATTGTTTAGGACTGAAGTTCTCACGACAAGCCGAAGAAAATTAATCACATTATTCTTCTTCGGTTTCTATAATAGCATCGCGATCGAGAATTAGTAAATTGCGAAGTTGGTCTGTGTCGAGTTCGGTGAGCCAGTTTTCGCCAGCGCTGACTACTTGCTCGGCGAGAGCTTTTTTACTTTCGATCATATCGTGAATTTTCTCCTCTAGCGTACCCGTGCAGACAAATTTGTGGACTTGCACATTGCGAGTTTGACCGATGCGAAATACGCGGTCAGTTGCCTGATTTTCTACTGCGGGATTCCACCACCTGTCATAGTGGAAAACGTGGGTAGCCCTGGTTAAATTCAAACCGGTGCCGCCAGCTTTTAAGGATAATATCATAATCGGCGGGCCTTGCGGATCGTGTTGGAAGCGATCGATCATTTCTTCCCGCTGCTGTTGCTTAATTCCGCCGTACAAAAACAAAACTTCTCGCCCTAAATGCTTTTCTAGATGCGGTTTTAGGAGTTTTCCCCATTCAGCAAATTGAGTAAAAATCAAAGCCCGATCGCCCTCAGCGACAACCTCTTCCAACATTTCCACCAACCGCTGCAATTTCCCCGATTCTTGGCTGTTAACGCTCAATTCCTTCGGCTTAGCTGCTGCGTTCACAAGAGCCGGATGGTTGCAAAGTTGCTTGAGTTTTACCAGCAAAGCCAGAATCATGCCCCGGCGCTGAATACCTTCGGCTGACTCTAAATTAGCGATCGACTCTTCGACTACTTTCTGATATAATGCGGCCTGTCCAGCAGCCAGACTGCAAAATACAGTCATTTCCTGTTTTTCCGGCAAATCTTGGATGATTTCCTTGTCGGTTTTCAGGCGGCGGAGGATAAAAGGCCGCACGAGCGATCGCAAAGTATGCAATGATTCTCTATCGCCATATTTCTCGATCGGAATAGCAAATCGGCGCTGAAAGAAATTGCGCGGCCCCAAATAGCCGGGATTCAGAAACTCCAAAATTGACCACAATTCTTGCAGTCTATTTTCCACCGGAGTTCCCGTCAGCGCAATTCTAAAATCTGCCTCGATTTGCCGCACCGCCTGCGACTGCTTAGCCTCGGAATTCTTAATATTTTGGGCTTCATCTAAAACCAATCCTTGCCATTTAGTGCTTTGAATTTCCTTAGCATCGCGAAACACCAGGGCGTAACTGGTAATTATTAAATGCTTTCCCTTAATTTCAGCCGCAAATGCTTTGCCTTTAGCACGTTTGTCTCCGTGGTGTAGCAATACTTTCAGCGTCGGCCCAAATTTCTTGACTTCCCGCTCCCAATTGCCCAATACCGATGTCGGACAAACCAATAATGTGGGCGCTTCTAGAGAATTTTGTTCTTGCAAGTGCAGGAGGAAAGCAATTAGCTCGATCGACTTTCCCAAACCCATATCGTCCGCGAGACAAGCACCTAAACCCCAGCGTTCTAAAAATGCTAACCAGCCAACTCCC
Organism: Microcoleus sp. S36a_B3; assembly: GCF_036700745.1. NCBI lineage: Bacteria > Bacillati > Cyanobacteriota > Cyanophyceae > Oscillatoriales > Microcoleaceae > Microcoleus > Microcoleus sp. S36a_B3. The sequence goes on from NZ_JAUBPN010000001.1 coordinate 1,690, forward strand.
AATGCTTGATAAGGCCGCAATTCTCCCCGGAAACTAGCCGGAGTCGCGATCGCACTTACGGCCTGATTATCGCTTAAAGTATTCAACAATTCCTGAAGTTGACCCGTAGCTTCAAAATTCACCACCGGCAACTTTTCAATAGTCTGAGAATCGCCCGAAGCCAAACGCAAAGCATCCTCCAAAGAAAGAGTCATTTGCTCCTTGCGACTAGCAAAAAAAGTTTTAGCAGCCTTCACATCGGTGGCGCGCAACTCCACCCACTCGCCGTTAATTTCCACCAAAGGCGAATTCAGCGCTACCAGCCGATCGAATTCTGCCTTAGAAATGCGCTGTCCCCCGATCGTCAATTCCCACTTAAAACTTAGCAGACTTTGCAAACCCAGCCCGCCCTTCGCCGGATTTGCTTTCGGAGTTTCCGCCTGAATACTCAAACCCAAACGACTCGCCCAACCATCAGCCTTTGTCAAACTAGGCGGCAAAAGAACGCCCAACCCGCTATCTGCAAACCGCCAAGCCACAGACTTAATAAACTCATAAGCTTGCAGCGGATTTAATTGACAAGATTGAGGTCGTTGTGCTTGCAAACTCGGTTCAATTAACGGATAAAGTTTCGATGCTAAACCCAAACCTCCCAGCAAAGTTTCTTGTGGCAATTCAATTGTCCGCCCCGCATAGGCCAAACGTTCAACAGAATTGTTCCAAACAGTTGTAGCATCTACCAAAAAATCCGTTTCATCTACTGCTTGCAAACAATAATTTAAACTCCAATTAACTTTACCCGGAGACGGCGGAATAAGTTGAAAACAAGTGCGAAACTGACTTTGTTCAGACAGTTGGTTTTGCAGCGGCGAAGTCCAAGCAACAAGCTTGTTTGCCAACTTTTCTAAAGCGGCTGATTCTGCTTGCACGACTCCAGATTCTTGTTGCAAAGCTTGCAGCCATTCGCGGGTTGGAGAAAGTGTTTTGATGTCTAAATTTGAGCCAGCAGCCGTTAGCGCAGCCCTCGAAGACGATCGCACTTCACCATCTACAATACTACTCAAAAACCCCAAAACCAACTCCTGCGCCCCCACAGGCAAATCCACCGCAACATCCCGTACCTTACTTTCTGGCGAACCTTCTTTTATTACATCCGTTACATCCGCTACAAAATCCGCTGCCGAACCTTCTTCCTTCTGATAAGTTCGACAAGCCGTCGGCATTTGCTTAGAAAAAGTAGCGAGACGGAGAATATCTGTCGAACTGTCTAACAAAGGTTGCCATTTAGCAATAGCCGAACCATCAGATTGCCTCTCCAATGCTGGCAAGAATTTGCACCTAGCCAACAAATCCAAACTCCACCTAGAAAGATGCGACCAAAAACGCAAATCCGAGCCGACAAAAGAATCTGCTTCTGTGCTGTTTAGCGGCAGCGATTGCAAAAAAACAAAAGTGGCTTGAGGGTTGAGCAAATAACCCTCAACTTGCCAGGGATAAAGATAAATTTCATCGATTTGGGCTGGTTCCTCTAATGCTGCGGCTGAGTGCTGCGGCATAATAGTTGCGTTGGATTCCGAGATTTTGGTCGGCAGCGCGATCGCCCGAACTTGCCTCTGAATCGATAAATTTTCCCTGGGAAGGGCTGCCGCCGTCGTTTTGGACGAACTCCGAGTTTTCTTAGTTTTCTGCTTGATTTCTGCGGTTTCGGGTAATTGCCAGTTGAGTTTCCCCGACTGCTGCAAAGAATTTAGAAAAGTATTCAACTCCGCCTCAGTCATTGCCAAAGGATTATGCGGAATCATCTCAGATTCAACAATATCGATCGCCCCAATCTTCCGCCAAGTTTCTCCCCAAATAAATAAGCCGCTTTTTTCGTTATTTGGTAGCCAACTGCCGTGTAAAATAGCCATTTTTAAATCCTAATATTTTTATTTAATTCCGAGACTTGCTGCCTCAGTTTTGTCTGAATTGTGAATAAGAGAACTGTGGCAATACAAAAATACGAAATATCAGAAATATAGTGGTTCTCAAGCGCGGTGAGGTATGCCCTGTTTGGCCAATGCCCTGTTTGGCCCATGCCCTATGCCGGATGGTTGACCCGATCGCTCCCAAGTCCCAATCGAAAACTCATCCTACCATCTAGAGCAGGCGTTTGGGGGGGGCGATCGACCGGGCGAACCGACCCCAGAATCTCCAAAATTGAGAGTATAAATGCTTACACATCCAGCGCCATGACTCGATCGACCGCACCAAATAATCTCTCTCTTTTGGCATTGGACTCTCAAACATCCTGTGGTAGTGTTACGATCCCGACAGAGAAAGAATGTGGTAGATAAGGAAGCAGTCCTACATGGTAGAGATAGACAAGTCAATATCCTTCGATGGAAGGGATATTAGACTGAAGATTGGTTTACTGGCGCCTCAAGCAGGCGGTGCAGTGTTGATTCAGTCCGGTGACACGGCGGTTTTAGTCACGGCGACTCGATCGCAGGGGAGAGAAGGAATTGATTTCCTGCCCCTGTTGGTGGATTACGAAGAGAGACTGTACGCAGGCGGTAAAATTCCCGGTGGATTTTTGCGCCGGGAAGGGCGTCCCCCAGAAAAAGTGACTTTGACTGGGCGTTTGATCGATCGCCCGCTGCGCCCGCTATTCCCAAGCTGGCTGCGAGATGACATCCAAGTCGTAGCCACAACCCTGTCGATGGACGAACAAGTACCGCCGGACGTTTTGGCGGTAACGGGCGCTTCAGTAGCGATCCTGCTGGCGAAAATGCCGTTTTACGGGCCGATGGCTGCGGTGCGAGTCGGTTTGGTAGGGGACGATTTCATCATCAACCCAACCTACAGCGAAATCAAAGAAGGCGAGTTGGATCTCGTGGTAGCCGGTTCTCCAGACGGAGTAATCATGGTGGAAGCCAGCGCCAACCAATTGCCGGAACAGGATATCATCGAGGCGATCGACTTCGGCTACGAAGCAGCCTGCGACTTGATTCAAGCCCAGCGCGAAATTATGGCAGAATTGGGCATCGATTTGGTGGTAGAGGAAAGACCATCGCCAGATATGGCCTTGGAAAACTTTATTCGCGATCGCGCCCAAGAACCAATCCGCATCATTTTGTCAAGATTTGAAAAAGACAAAACAGTACGGAATGCGGCTTTAGATGAAGTGAAAGCCAATGAAGTCGAAGCTGCGATCGCCGAACTCGCCGAAGACGATCCGATCAAAGTAGCTGCAGGTGCCAACAGCAAGACAATTGGCAACGTTTTCAAAGACGTTACCAAAAAAATGATGCGGAAGCAAATCATCGAAGATGGCGTTCGTGTAGACGGCCGCAAGCTAGACGAGGTGCGTTCCGTTTCTTGTCGCGTAGGGGTGCTGCCGTCGCGAGTACACGGCTGTGCGTTGTTCAATCGCGGGTTAACCCAAGTCTTGTCCACAGCTACCCTGGGAACCCCCGGCGACGCCCAAGACTTAGGAGACGACTTGCACCCACAGCAAGACAAACGCTACTTGCATCACTACAATTTCCCGCCGTTTTCCGTCGGAGAAACTAAGCCGATGCGATCGCCCGGACGCCGAGAAATCGGTCACGGAGCCCTCGCAGAACGCGCCCTAGTCCCCGTTTTGCCATCAAAAGAAGATTTCCCCTACGTAATTCGCGTAGTCTCCGAAATCCTTTCTTCCGACGGTTCAACATCAATGGGTTCAGTGTGCGGATCGACACTAGCATTAATGGATGCAGGCGTTCCCCTTTCCCAACCCGTCAGCGGCGCGGCAATGGGATTAATCAAAGAAGGCGATGAAGTCCGAATTTTGACAGACATTCAAGCAATTGAAGACTTCTTAGGCGACATGGACTTCAAAGTAGCCGGTACCGACACCGGAATTACTGCTTTGCAAATGGACATGAAAATCAAAGGTTTGCCCTTAGATGTCATAGCCACCGCCATCCGCCAAGCAAAACCCGCCAGACTGCACATTTTAGAAAGAATGCTAGCAACCATCGACGCTCCCCGCAAGGAAATGTCGCCGTTTGCACCGCGTTTGTTAACCCTGAAAATCGATCCAGAATTTATCGGTTTGGTAATTGGGCCAGGTGGCAAAACAATCAAAGCCATCACCGAAGAAACCGGTGTCAAGATTGACATCGAAGACGACGGAACCGTGACAATTGCCGGTAACGACAGCGAGAAAGCTCAGCGGGCTTACAATATTGTCCAAGGCATGACGCGGAAGTTGAATGCTGGAGACGTGTATGTCGGCCGCGTAACTCGAATTATTCCGATCGGCGCTTTTGTCGAAATTCTGCCAGGAAAAGAAGGAATGATTCACATTTCCCAGTTAGCGGATTACCGTGTTGGGAAAGTGGAAGACGAGTTAGCTGTGAATGATGAAGTGATTGTCAAAGTGCGAGAAATTGACAATAAAGGTCGAATTAATTTGACCCGTTTGAACATTCATCCTGATGAAGCGGTAGCCGCCCGCGAAGCGCTGAATAAGTAGTTTATGGTTGGTAATTGGTAATTGCTCAAAAGTAATTGCTAATTGCTAATTTCTGGGCGGTAATTAGTAATTGCTAGGAGGTAATTGCTAATTGCTTGGTTAAGATTCAATCCGGTTGTTGCGGGTTGATTTGGGTGTGGAGTGCGCGACAGCGACAGATCGACTTTGTGCGATCGGCTGTGGGAGTTAAGACAGTCGCGCACTTTACCCTTCGATTTCTAGGATATTGGTGCTAAGATTTTGACAGATATTGACGAATGGCGATCGCTTTTACTCTTAGTCCGCGGAGGCGGACATCGTTTGTGTAGACGCGGTTTCAACCGCCGATTCCCTGAGTTTAAATAACAGCAATACAATCAATCTCCACCAAAACATCTTTCGGTAAGCGAGCAACTTCCACACAAGCGCGCGCCGGTGCAGTTTCCGCATCAAAATATTTCGCATAAACCGCATTCACGGCGGCAAAATCATTCATATCCTTGAGAAAAACCGTAGTTTTTACCACATCCAACCAAGTAGCGCCGGCTTCTGTGAGAATCGCTTCGAGATTTGCCATAACTTGTTCGGTTTGCTTTGCCACGTCGTCGGTGTAGACGATATCGTTGAGTCGAATGTCGATCGCAATTTGACCAGCTACAAACAGCATAGTGCCCGTAGCGGCGATCGCTTGATTGTAAGGGCCCACGGGTGCGGGTGCTTTGTCAGTACGAATAATTTTGCGCGTCATATAAGTCACTTTTTGGGCTGATTTGTCGGAGATTTCTGGCTGGTGGATTTCTCCATCGGGCATTATAGCACCTGTTAAGTCTGTATTTCGATTATTCGATTAATATATAGAGTGGTGTCTATAGATTCGCATCTAAAACTCATGAAAACAGACACAATTTTCTACAGCCTGTTTCAGGAATTTCCCACCTTCTTCTTTGAATTGATCGATCGCCAGCTAAAAACTTTACAAAAATTTACTACTCAGGTAGCAAATAGAAAGGAATTTGGGGGGAATATTCAGTATAATCATAATCATAATCATAATCATAACTCCCTGTAGCATTAAAGGTTAATAGTGGTGAAGACTCCCATTCAGAAAATTTTTTTTGGCAGCCCTGGAACTGGAAAAAGCTACAGAATTGACAATGAAATAATTCCTAAACTTTTAGGAATTGACAAAGAAAGTGACCCGGAAAATGTCATAAAAACAGTTTTTCATCCTGAGTATACCTATGGTGATTTTATGGGAAAACTGATGCCACTAACTACAACTGATGGAAAAGTAGAGTACAAATTTTATGAAGGTCATTTTTTAAAAGCACTTGCACAAGCTTATAAAAATATACTTTCTAAAAAAGAAGATGAAGTGCTGAAAAATGTTGCTCTGGTTATCGACGAAATAAATAGAGGTAATTCCTCAGCAATTTTCGGTACAGTTTTTCAACTCTTGGATCGACATGAAGATGGCTGGTCAGATTATGGCATTAATGTTTCTGATTTAGAACTAAGAACAATAGTGAAATTAATAGGATTTCAGGAAGGTGGAAAATCTGATGATGGTAGCCCCTTGTATAAATACGGAAAGGTAAAAAGTGGTAAACTTCTTGAAGAATATTTTGAGATTCTATCTAAGATTAATATTAAAGTTGAAAAAAGTAAAGTAATTGGTAGTTCTATTCGGATTCCCCCCAATTTATCCATACTTGCTACTATGAATACATCTGACAACTCGATTTATTTTATGGATAGTGCCTTTAAACGGCGTTGGAATTGGGAGTTTGTCAATTGGGATGATAGTATCCCTCCATGTGGAACATACGGAAAAGCGAAACAAGGAGCTTTTGACGAGAAAGAATGGCTAGTTTTTATTAAAAAAATTAATAATTTTATCAAAAGCCATCATGCTTCCATTCGTGGAATTGAAGATAAGCAGATTGGTAAATATTTCATTAAAGAACGGCCTATCACGGCAGAGCAAATTCAAAACAAGCTAATGTTTTTCTTGTGGGATAGTGTCTTTACCCGGGATAAAAAACCCTTGTTAGAGCTTTTAGGTAAACAAAGAGATGAACTTGTCACTTTTGGTGACTTCACCAAGTTACATAATATGTTTGTTGAAAAAATTATGAATATTAAGTAATTAAATCAAAGTTAAATTAACCAATGATTAACTTTTCAGAAATTAAGCTGGTCAAAGACCCTAATGAGAATTTTGTAGGAATTCGTAAATCACAATCAGGAGATACTTACGAATTCTGGCTACCGAATGGATTTAATGACTTTCCTGAAGGAGATTTCGATAAGGTGCGAGATTTATTCTTTAAAATGTATCGTACCTTTCGCAAATTTGAAAATGATAATAAAAATCGAGTTAATTATAACAGACTTCATTATCAAACAGATCAAGATCAGACGACTGTTTCTTCTGGTGGAATTTCTCTGCAAACAGAGGAAGGAGAACCTTGTCAGCTATATAGCAAACTCAAAATGATTGAGTGTGTACTCGAAACTTACGATGACTTGGCTATTAACTCAATTCAAAGAAAAATCAAACGGACTGAAGATATTGATTATTCCCAAATTTATAAATACTTAGATAGGGCTATCTATCTAGAGAATGATGTAATTTATGTGGAAACAATGGATTTACCCCGTCCAGTCTTGCTTTATGAAAATACAGATATTGTTAATCTTTATTGTTATATTCTTGATGAAATTATTCAACAATTAAAAGAAGATATACCCGATAATATTAAAGCTCGTACTCAAGATATTCGTTTTCTCGCTCAACGTTTTAAAGATGATTATTTAAGTAGTGAACAATCAATTTTTGATCAAGATACTTTTTTAGAAACCACAAGTATTCTAAAAGAAGCACTAGATACTATAGATAAAAATACTTACTACAAGGATACTGATTATTGGGGTCTTTATGAAGCTATTGAGATATTTTTATATGGTGAACTTAATCCAGGGCTTGATGATGGCGATTACTGGGGAATCAAAGGATTTTCGTTGATTTGGGAAGATATGTGTAATACATATTTTTTCAGAAAGCATAAAGCTGAAATTTGCTATGCAGATACAGATATACCTTTGAAGGATCATGATAATCCTCTTCCTCAAAGAAGGGAAGAAAAAAATAGAGTTGGTAACTGCGCAATCAAAGTCTCAAATGGCTCTATTTTCTGGCAGCAATGGATTTATTCTACTGAATCAGATAAAGCTGAAGATGACATTCAAGAACTGAAATGGCATCAGTTACTTGTTATTGAATTTAACTTAAATCCTAGACATCTAGTTTTAACAAATGGAGCCGTAGCACATCCAGATTATCAAGAGGATTATGGTTATGATACAGAAAATTCAATCAGTTTAAGGCGTAAATTTTTACGTCCTGATTTGGTTTTAACCAACAGGGATTTTAACCTAAGAATAATTGATTATAAAGATGTTCCACTTGAGTTCTATCTTAATCCTTCTAATCTATCTCCTAAAGAACAGAACAAGTATAAACATGATATTATTAAGCAGCTTACTTATGAATTAGCACTTCAACAAACACATACAGTTTCAGAAAATTTATTTTTTCTCCCGTACTACTACGAATCACCACCTATTAATGATTTAGGCGAGGTTGACCCATCACTAGATATAAAAGGAATTCGTGTCTTTAAAGCTAACTTCTTTTTAATCCAAAGTGAATATCTTAAGGAGAACTTATTATGAATCGAGACATAAAAAATGTTGATGTTTATAACGAAAATTTAAACTTTGAAAGTGATTACCTGCCGTTGATAGCATTTAAAAGTGAAAAGCAAAAAAATGCTGTTGAGCAATATATCTTGAATAAAGTTACTTTTTTCTTTAAACGCATAATTAAAATTGAATTTGATGTCAAAAAATCTCAGATAAACTATTCCAATACAATTACAGAAAAAGACTTTACTGAAAAGCCTATTAGCTATTTTTATGAAAATATTTTTGTTGACTTAGGTAAACGCGATCACGCTGGCAAATTAGATGTGTCTCCTAAATGGGGAATTACCTTCGATCAAAAATGCGCGCCTATTGAAGTAAGCCATTTACCCCATAATTATACGGTTTCTCCAACATCTCACCCTCAATTCAAACCATTCGATGATGATTACCATAACAATAAAAAAACTCACTATAGATATGGAACAATCGATATTAACGGAAAACCCATTTTTTATTATATTTATTTCACCTTGCAGGAAATAATAGATGTTATTAAACCGTAAGGTTATTATGGATTTTTGACCCATTTTTGTTCTTCCCTTGCCACTGCATCCTTATATTGATATAATTCACAGATTCAACCTCGATCGAGAATAACTACTTCAGAACCCGTGTTTGAAAAACATTCGATCGCAGTCACTAAAACAAACTGAAAAAATTCAAAGTCAGACGTAGCTTATTGGCGGAGTCAGCCTTATGCTGTGTGACTTGCTGCTTTAGAAACCATTCGTCGAGAATTTCATCACTGGAAATACCATGCTGAACCAGGATTTCAAAGAGTTTATACAATTATTGAACGAGCCTGAGTTTTGCTATTTTAACATGAGTTCGACAACCCGATCGCCCTCAACTACAAAAGCGATCTAACATTGCAATTTCAGCCGTAGAACTAAATTTTGAAAACCCTCAATTCGACTGAATCTGAGCATTCAAAACCTTAGAAATTCGATCGCGCGTTTCCTCTAAATGCGTCCGCGTATAAGCATCCGCTTGCCGATCCAAATTCCGAATGCTCTTGCTCAAACCCCTCCCGTACTCGATCGCCATGAAACTCTTATTATATGATCGGCAATCAAAAACAGTCCGAAGTGTTGTCTTCAGCGTTCATTCATAACCTCGATCGCCCTTACGTCCCAAAAATCACTATACCATCCGCGCGAATCCGCCTGCACTAGCGGTTTTGCGGATGGATAATTATCGGATTCCATACCACAGAATGACCCGTGAAAGAACGTCAGCCAGCAATAAATTTCATAGCAACACCATTCATGCAGTAGCGTTTCCCAGTAGGTGCAGGGCCATCATCAAATACGTGACCCAAATGCCCGCCGCAGCGACGGCAATGCACCTCAATTCTAGTCCCAAACAGCGAATTATCTACCGATGTGGCGATCGCCCCTTTGATCGGTTCATAAAAACTTGGCCAACCAGTACCGCTATCAAATTTGGTTTGCGATGAAAAAAGTGGCAAACTGCACGCAGCACACGCATAAATTCCCTTGCCGTATTGCTTGTCGAGAATGCTAGTGTGAGAGCGTTCAGTGCCGTGTTTTCGCAACACCTCAAACTGTGCCGGTGTCAAAATCTTGCGCCACTCTTCCTCAGTTTTAGTAACTTCAAAAACACCCTTAGAAGCAGCCATAACATCTGACTTTCCCGGCAAACAGGACGATAACCATGCCATGCTTGCTGTGGCTAGACCCGCTTTCAAAAATAATCGTTTTTTCATTGTACATCATCCACTTGTTAATTAATACCAATTCGGAAAACTAAGGAGACTGCCTAATTCAGGCTTCTCAAACATATTATTATAGCCCTCCAAACCACTCGTAACCTTGATCCTCCCAGTAACCCTTTTCAGGCAGCAATTCAGAAACTAATGTAATTCGAGTCACCCACTTACTCTGTTTGTAACCTAGCTTAATTGGAGATGCGAGGCGTAAAGGCGCACCATTCTCAACACTCAGAGGATTACCATTCTTCTGATAAACCATCAAAGTCTGCGGGTGCAACGCCGAAGGCATATCCCAACTCTCATAGTAGCCATCAGCAGACTTAAAATAAACATAGCGAGCATTTGTCTTTGGTTGAGCAAGGGCCACCAAATCCCGCAACCGTACCCCGCCCCACTGCACAATAGCAGCCCAACCCTCCACACAAACATGGCGAATTGTCATTACACTCAAAGGCATAATCTGAAGTTGTTCTAGACTGAGGTTGAGGGGACGATTTACCTCACCATCAATTATCAGACGGAAAGCTTTTGGGTCAATGTTTGGAGTAGAATCAAAGGTATTGATAATTAAGGCATTCGGCTCGATCGCACTAGCAGGAAATTCCGGTACTGGTTTTTGAGGATTCAACAACAAAGCTTCAACACTTTGGTTGAGAGGTTCAAAAGTCTTACCCACCACCTCATCAAATGGAATCAACCCACAACCACCTAAAACCAAACCGATACTAGAAAGTCCAGATAATTGGAGAAATTGGCGGCGCTGCCACAAACGAGGAGAGTCTGGAAACATAAGGAAACCTCTACTTAAAAATTGACTGAACCAAGCGCCAACCCCCTACCTTGAGGCCCAGCAAAGAGTGAATTAGTGCAAAGATGATGACGGTAGGAACCGATATAAAGTGAACTACTCTCAGCGCCTGCCAACTGCCGAATAAATCAACAATCCAGTGGAATTGAGCAGGTTTATACATTCCCATTCCGCTAAATAAAGCTAGTAGCAAAACCGGAATAATTGCTGTGTAAGCTAGGCGGTGCCATGAATAATTTTTGCGCTTCTGGTTCTGAGAATTCTGCAAAGCTTTCAGGTCATTATAGCCGAGAAAACGATGCTGCCAGCGGCGGGTGAACAAAATATAGAGACCGTACCAAAATAGATTGAGTGCGAATAACCACATGGCCGCGAAATGCCAATGCCTGCCACCAGCCAGCCAACCGCCTAGCAAAAATATGGGTGGGAACTGCCATCCTCCCCGCCCACCAAAAACCGGATTCGAGTTGTAAATTTGCAATCCACTGCCAATCATCATAACTAGACTAATGATATTTAACCAGTGAAATAACTTCGCCAAAGTAGTCTGACTCGGTAAAGGTTTAGACCGAGATTTTTTAGAAGGAGCAGATGAATCCATAGTGCGTAAGGGTGACAAGAACAGGATTTATGCAAAACCTCTATATGTAGGGCGATGCACACCGCACCTGATCGTTATAAATAGCACGTAAAACTACTTTTTGCATAAGTCCAGAAGAGACTGGGTTTTTAGTAGTCTCTAACTTAATACGATGCTAAGTCTATTTTGGATTTAAAATTTTTCCTGTTTGCATAAAACATCCAATTTCCGGTCATCTCCGTATATAAAGTAAATAAGGAAGGAAATTACTTTATGAACAATCGCTGGCTGGGGCGACGCCAATTACTTTGGTATTTAGGGCTGGGAGTTGGTGGGACTGCTCTGGGTTGTGGGCTTAAGAAAGATATTATCCGAACTGGTATCGTAACTTCTAGCTCTGACAATATCCCCATACCCGATCCTGCTAAAATTCCTAATTTTCCCACAGCCGAGAACGTTGCTGCCTCACCAACTGGAAAGTCTTTACCAGAGTTTCAAGGCATCAGCCAGTGGCTAAATTCTGCGCCGCTGAAAATAGCTGACCTTAAAGGCAAAGTGGTGTTGGTGCAATTTTGGACATTTGCCTGCATTAACTGTCAGCGCACTCTGCCCTACATCGTCCGCTGGAACCAGCAATATGCCGATCGCGGATTGAAGATTGTAGGCATACACACCCCAGAATTTCCCTTTGAGCGAGATGCCAACAACGTCAAAAAAGCTTTGAAAGAACACCAAATTACCTATCCAGTGCCTCTGGATAACGAATTTAAAACTTGGGCGGCTTACCAGAATGAATATTGGCCTCATTTATTTTTAGCCGATCGCCAAGGCATTCAGCGCTACGACCATATTGGGGAAGGAGCTTATGAGGAAACCGAACAGACAATTCGCAAGTTATTAGGTTAGTCAGATGGCAATTTCACTCACTTCGGCTGGTGTGGCTTTACTAGCAGGATTTTTAACAATTCTCTCGCCCTGCGTCTTACCAATCCTACCCATATTATTAGGACGCAGCCTGCAATCTCATCGCTATGGGCCCATTGCTTTGGTATCAGGATTGATCGCTGGTTTTGCGGCAATTGGGAGCTTGTTGGGAGTGACATCAGGGTGGTTTGTCAGCTTTGCTACTATCCTCCGAACTGGAGCACTTGCCTTTCTTTTGATTGCTGGGATAAGTGCCATTTTTCCGCAGAGTTATCAACTCCTGTTTAAATATTTACACTTTGAAAATTGGCCCAAAGCACCCGCACGAGTAGGATTGGTTGGCGAATTTTGGCTGGGAACCCAACTCGGCTTGCTTTGGACACCTTGTGCGGGGCCTGTTCTTGGCAGTATTCTGGTCATAGCTGTTGTCAATCCTCAGCCTGTAACTGCGTTTGTTTTACTGATTTTGTACGGTTTGGGCGCTGGGTTGCCGCTACTGGCGATCGCCTATGGAGGACGCTATTTCAGCCAGCACTTATTACGTTTGCGCCCCCACAGTGAAGCTTTACAAAGAATCGGCGGCGTAATTGTTGTGGGAAGTGCGATCGCGATTCTTTTGGGTTGGGATGTCAAGATACAGCTTTGGTTAGCTCCGTTTTTTCCAACTCTGCCACTGTGAAGTGCGATCGGAATAAACTATTAATTATTGTTGAGATACAGTCCGCCATTCATCTCGCCGCCAACTTGGGTAGAGTTATGGCGAGAGATGAATGGCAGTTGAAGGTAAAAGTCGGTGATGTCTTTGGTGGAGGCTATTTTTTCATAGCATCGGGACTCTTCATAGCATCGGGACTCTTCATGGCATCGGGACTCTTCATAGCATCGGGACTCTTCATAGCATCAGGACTCTTCATGGCATCGGGACTCTTCATAGCATCAGGACTCTTCATAGCATCAGGGGAAGCGCTAGGAGTAGAAGAGCAGGCATACAGACTAGCCGTTAGAGTCAGACCAACAATCAAATAAAGCACTTTCCGGTTCATATTTTTCTTCCAAATCTGATGAATTTTGATTTGAGCAGTCAGCAGGTAATAGCTAGCCGTGGTTCCTCTTATAGTACGGATTACTCCTGTGATTGGATTGTCAATATCCTAAATTTGTTGTGAGGGAGGTCAAGATACTCAGCTTGTATACATCCAATCAGCTCTGGTGGTCGTATTTAAGAAGATGATGCCCGATTATTTTTAGAGACGCGCTTGCTGCAATAACCAGAGTCAACTTAAAATTATCGGTTTAGGTCTGTTCTACAAAACACCTATGGATTTGAACTCTGCCGAAACAAGCGCGGACAACCCTGACAAACAGACTGACGCTGAGTTATTTCAGTTGATGAGTGTTGGTCAACCCTCTGCTTTGGGCATTCTCTATAACCGCTATGGCAGCTTAGTCTACAGATTGGCGCTGAGAATTCTCAGCAATCCTCAAGAGGCAGAAGACTTAACCCAAGAGATATTTCTAACTCTCTGGAATAGGGGCGCATACAATCCGAATCGCGGCTCTATGAGCAGCTTTTTGACAACTATGACTCGCTCGCGGGCAATTGATAAACTTCGTTCTCGCAGCACTAACTTAAAATTTCTCCAGCGATGGAGTCAGATGATGGCTACTGAAATTCCCCCTCTCACCCCTTTCGAGTCAGCTTCTTTAAGTGACCGCTCCCACTGTGTTCGCGATGCCTTAACTCAACTTCCAGAACAACAGCGACAGGTGTTAGAAATGGCTTACTATGAGGGTCTGAGTCAATCAGAAATTGCAGCTAAACTTAGTATACCGCTGGGAACAATTAAAACTTGGTCTCGGCAAGGTTTATTGAACTTAAGAAAAAACTTAAAAAATTTAATTGGCTAGTTGCACCTATGACAGAGCCTTTATTTCCCGATCGCTCAGAAGAATTGATGGCAGGTTATGTACTTGGCAACCTCAGCTCCTCAGAAGCTGAGGAATTAAGGCGAGTGATGAAAGAAAATCCTGAACTAGCTACAGAGGTAGCTAGCCTGCAGGAAGTCCTGGAAGTTATGCCCTACGCCCTACCTGATATCGCACCGCCACCACACCTTTATTCCGCCATTTTGGAATCTGCCTCGGCGGCTAGCATTGCAGTACCAAATCCTCATGTTTCTGGATCTCCTAACTCATTACCCCAGAAAAAACTGAAGCACTCACCTCTACAATGGAGTCGCGTTCTTGGTAGCATAGCGGCATTATTGGCGTTGGCCGTTGGTGTGGAAAACTACCGACTCAGGCAAGAAATCACAACGCTTGAAGCTCAGGTAATGCGACAAAAAGATGTGATTGCAATGCTGCAACAGCCTAATACTCGTCTAGTTTCCCTCAAAGGCATGGCTGACGCATCTGCCGCTTCTGGAAGTATTGTAATCACACCGGGTGAACCCAAAGCTGTTTTAATCTTAAGGAACCTTCCGGTTTTACCAAAGGGTCAGTTTTATCAGTTATGGTCAGTTAATAATAATAATAAAATAGCTTGGGAGCAATTTAATACTAATGAAGCAGGAACAGTTTTTGTCAAACTTTCTCTGCCGGCTAATGCGGAAGTAACACCATTAGTTGTTACGGTTGAAGCATCGCCCTTACTTAAAAATCCTGCGGGGCCTATGGTAATGACGGGAACTTTATAAACTAATAAGCTTGATATTAAAGAAATCTAGCCATAACTAATGTCTAAGCTGTTGTGCATCTAATTTGACAGTCGATTTTTCTACAATTATTGTGGAACGGGCAGGATGCCAGTCTCTAGATTCAATTTAAATGCGTAGCAGCTCTATTTACAGCAGTTTCAAATTCTCTGCCCAAAACTGTGATAACTTCGAGGATTTCTACAAAACTGGCACATTGATCGTCGTAGCATTGTGCAGTGCGATCGAGATCGCGGGCGATCGACAATAAAATTGGTTTGATTGCTGGTAATTGACCGGATGTAATATAAGTCCTGTGAGAGTTTAGCCCCCACAGGACTCATATATTTTCAAACATCAACCGCCTAAGCCATAGCCGGAGCACCAACAACCTCACCCTTCAACATCCGAGAAGCAGCATCAAGCAACTGTTCCTCCAAATAAGGCTTGGTGAAATAGCCCTTCGCGCCCAAACCGTAAGCCATTTGGCGGTGTCTGTCAGCACCGCGAGAAGTTAACATCGCGATCGGCAATTCGCACAAAACCGTATCCTTCTGCATCCGAGAAAGCAGCTCCAAACCGTCCATGCGCGGCATCTCAATATCGCAAAACACGATATCGCAAGGCAGGCCAGACTTCATCTTTTCCCAAGCCTCCTTACCGTCGCGAGCCTCCTCAACCCGGTAGCCGGCTTTCTCAAAAGTAATCGACAAGAGCGATCGCACCGTAATCGAATCATCCACAATCAGCACAGTAGGCTCAGTCTTCTCAACCTCCGCCTCCGCAGCCGCCCGATCGCTCTCATCCCAAAGCGTACCGCCAGCTTCCTTCTGCAGCCTGCCGGTAGCCAAATCGATCAGCTCCAGAACATCGGCAATTGCCACAATCCGACCATCACCAAGTACCGTAGCACCCGCAATCCCGATCGGCTTCGGCACAGGCCCCTCCAACTGCTTGATCACAATTTCCTGTTCAGTTGAAACCTGATCCACCTGCACCGCCAAGAAATTGCCACCCGACCGCAGCACGATCACCGAAATCATGTCATCGTCAGTATTAAACCCGTAAACACTGCCCCGGCCCAAATGGCGGTTGTAAGCTAGCAAATCCCGCAGCGGCCGGAACGGCAAAATCGAACCCCGCCACTCAATGCAGGGTAAACCATCCGCCCCCGTCGTCACCTGATCCCGAGGCACATCGATCATGTCCTCCACCCCATCCATCGGAAAAGCAATCCGAGCCCGATCGCTAATGCAAGTCAGAGCCTTAGAAATACTCAACACCAGAGGTAAACGGATGGTGAATACAGTTCCCTTGCCGATCGTCGAATCGATCGCCACAACCCCTCGAATCTCCTGCAAAGAAGTCCGCACCACATCCATCCCAACCCCGCGGCCGGCATACTCCGTCGCCTGTTCCTGAGTGCTAAAACCAGGCATAAACAGCAAATCGTACACCTCCGAGCGCGACATTCTCTGAGCCTGAGCAGCCGTCAACAAACCCTGCTTAATCGCCTTAGCCTTCACCTTTTGCGGGTCAATTCCCGCCCCATCATCAGAAACCGAAATCACCGTTTGATTTCCTTGGTGAAAAGCCCGAATCGTAATCCTGCCCATCCCCGGTTTCCCCGCCGCCAAACGCACCTCCGGCGGCTCAATCCCGTGAGTAATCGCATTGTTCACCAAATGAGTCATCGGGTCATAAAGCTGATCTACAATCATCTTGTCGATCAAAATATCCTTACCCTCAACCTGCAACTGAGCTTGCTTACCGCACTTAATCGCAATTTCCCGCACCGCCCGGAACAACCTGTCCGTCGTCTCAGCAAACGGCTTCATCCGGGCCCGAGTCAAACCTTCTTGCAACTGAGTCGTGACTTGTCGCAATTGGCGAGTCACCTGATCCGCCTCATCCACCAAAAACTCAATATCCGCCGCCGACTCCCGCACCCGCACGATCAGCTCAATAATCTCCTGAGCCAAACTGTGGAAAGGAGTAAACCTGTCCATTTCCTCCGGTTTCCAGGCACCTTCCCGGTGGTTAGTAACCTCCTCCGAGCGCCAAGGCGACGAGGAAGCTCGGTGTCCCTGACGGTTTGCTAGCAAAGCAATCTCCAAAAGACTCCGCTCGTAGAAATCCTGAGTCCGCTGGCTCACATCGCTCAGCAGCGTCACCTGGTGCAGCAAATTGTCCAAAAACTGCCGCATCCGTTCTTGATCCTGCTCCAAACTGTTGCGGTTGACCACCAGTTCCCCCATCAAATTGCTGAGGTTGTCCAGTTGCTTCACCGGCACCCGCATCGTGTGGTCGCCGAACCCACCAGCCCGAGCAGTACGTCTGGGTCTGTTAATCGCCGACGGCACAATATTGCCTTCCCCTTGGCGGCCGCCCCCGTCCTTGGAATCTTGCAGCAATTTTTCCAAATCGCCAAACTCGTCATCGCTGGCTTGATGGGAATTGGACGCAGCAACACTTCCAGAACTTGCCAAGGAATCGGGAATTTCTGCAAGTGTTGCACTCTCGCTGAGCAATTCCTCAAGATCTGAGAAAACCTCCGTGTTGACCGGACTCAAATTTTTTCCCCCAGATGCTGAAGCCGCAGCCGTAGCACCCCCTGCAATCAACAGCGCTTCTAAATCATCAAAATTGTCTTCATCGTCCTCACCGTCGTCGGATTCATTGCCGCCAAAAAAGTCCGCCAGCGAGCCCTCTTCCAAATCCGAGGCATCCACAAGATCCGATTCGTCCTCAGCATCCCACAACCCAGATGTCAGTTCCGAAGTCACCAAAGGCCCTGCATCGATCGAATCCAACAAATCATCAAAACCCTCCAACTCCTGAGTATTCAGAGTCGCCCCTGTTTCCAAAGCCGCCAGCAAATCATCATCGCCATCAAACATAGCCGAGACATAATCTGGCGACAGAGGCTCAAAATCCGTACCCCCAAAATCCCTTTCCAGAGCCTCAAACAAATCATCTCCACCGCCAGACTCTTCATCTGCGAAAGTTTCAGGTAGAGCAAACAAATCTGTATCCGTAGCATCCAACAAACTATCTGCTGGCCCGGCCGACAACTCCTGTAAATCTAAAGCAGCATCCTCATCTGCGACGGACAAACCAGCATCCGCCGGGCTCAAAAGCTGTTCGCCAAACATATCCTCCAACAAATCAAAAGTGCTATCCCCATCAGGCTCGAAACTTGAAACATTTTGAGGGAAATTATCCGACATCGCCTCAAAATCAACCTCTGCCAAATCGGCCAAATCCCGATCGTCCGGGGCCACAGCAGCGTCGAAAAACTCGATCGCCCCATTACTAGAGGAAGCTTCCCCATCCCCACTCAGCAATTCTGCATCTTCATCTAAACTCTGCAATTCTTCGCCAACCAACCCCGAAGCCTCCCCGTCATACTCAGTACCTGTAGGTACCGAACCAAAAAGATCTGCCAAATCCGCCGCCTCCTGGGAAGTAACCGTACCAGCAGAGCGATCGAGCCCATCATCATCGTCCCCAGAAATCAAGTCTTCCTCCATCGAACCAAACAGCGCATCCAAATCCGTATCGCCCATATCTAAGCTTGCCGGCTGCAAAGATTCATCATCCACACCGAAAACATCTTCCAGCCAATTTCCATCCTCAGAAACATCTAAATCAGAACTTGAAGTTAGATCCAGAACACTCTCAACGTTTTCATTTTGCGGTACGGCTGCATTGCTCATAAATCGATCGTCCTCACTGTCTCCACCTTCACCTTCAGAATCCAAATAACCAGAACTGATACTCAACAAATCTGTCAAATCGGAATCCGAAGCCCCCGAAGCCAGAACATCAAAATCATCCAGAGAAGAAACTAGACCAAACGTTTCAGCATTCCCCGAATCATCGTCACCGCCGACAGCAGACTCGATCGACCCAGCATCAAAAACCTCAGCATCAAAAGCATCCCTGTTCGATATCGCAACCAAGCCCGCCTCCTCCGAAACACCCAAATTACCAAACAAATCATCCAAATCAGTGTCCCCGGTAACATCCAGAGAAGATTGAGCAGCCACCTCATCCAAAAACGTACCCAAAGCATCCTCATCTGCCAGCGCCCCAGCTTTCTTGGCCCTCTGCTTCCGCTGACCCAAACCGCTTTCTCCACTTGCGGCAAACTGCTTGGAAGCCAGCCCCTGCCTCAAATCTGCATTTTCCTCACCCGCAGCGACTCCAGAACCGTCAGACTCGGCCGACATCAAATCTTCCCCAAACAAACTGTTAAGATCGTCCATCAGATTTTCGCTATCAACTTCCAAATCTTCCACAGTCTGTTCATCAAACAACAAATCAGTAAAATCGCCCGAATTGTCATCATCATCATCATCATCCGACCCCAGCAGTCCCTCTACTGCGATCCCATTCGAGTGCGCGTAATCCAAATCTTCTTCTTCTTCCCAAGCACCCTCAAGATCTGGAGACTCGCCATTAAACAAATCAGCCAAAGTATTGAGTTCCGCCACCCCCACTTCAGGGCCGCTGCGAGCAGAAATTCTCAAAGAATCAGTCTCTATATCTGACTCTAGGAACCCTTGAAAATCATCGAACTGCAGCGATCGACCCTCACTGACATCATTGCCTTCGGTAGTATCCAATTGATCGAACAACTCATCTATATTCAACCCAGAAACCGTCGGTAGTAATTGTTCGTCCGAACCAGAATCGCCTAACCCAGCCCGCTTCCAAGCGGCATCTTCAGCAGAGATCCAATTTCCGCCGGCACTACTCGGTTGAGCGAAGGCCAGCAAATCCTCAAAATCGGTTTCGGGAACCCGAGCCTCGGGCATCAGCGACAGAAGTTTTTCGCTAGGCGCGATCGACTCAGACAATCCCGAAAGCACCAACTCCTGCGCTTGTTTGATATCCTTAATCACAGTGGGAGCCAAAATCCGGTAAGTATTTTCTGGATTGGCGATCGCCTCAGACACCACAGCCATCAACTCGATCCAGCCGGGAAGCTCAAATTCCTCCCCCGCCATTCTCAAATTCCGACAAATATTCTTGAGCTGCCGCCTGCTTTCATTCCCCTCCGGCTGTTTGAACTCCTGCAGCATTTCCCGCATCCTCGCGGGCACATCCGAGTCAAACACCAAATGCAGCGCACTGTCTTCTGTTTCTGTCGAATCAAAGTCGTAAACCGCCCCCGAACCCGCCATACCCCTCTTTGAGCCAAACGCCCCCGCCCCCATCCCAGCCAGAACCGGTTGAGGTAACGACAGCGGACTGCTCTGATCTACATCCCGTCCCGAGTGTCCGACAAGTCCCCCCAAATGTCCGTTGAGTTCATCAAACACCGGCTCCAACTCTCGAACCATCTGTTCGCCCATCTCTTCCGTCAGCCCAAAAGGCCCCGAAAGTTGCTCCAACAACCCTTGCAACGTATCAAAAATTCGCAGGAACAGAGATTCTAGCTGTTGGTCTACCTTAACGCTGCACTCTTTTAAAACCTTAAAACTATCCTCTAATCGGTGAGATGTTTGCTGAATGCTCGTCAGCCCCAGCATTGCCGCACCTCCCTTAACAGAGTGAGCGGCCCTAAATACTTCGTTAACCAGTTCTGGGTCTTCGATCGTCGCCTGCAGATTCAGCAAACCTTGTTCGATCGTATTGAGATGGTCTTTTGCCTCCTCAATAAAATAGCCCATTATCCTCTGTTGTTGTTCTGGCAGCATAGTTTTATTCCTGATTTTAATCGTTATTGTATTGGGTCTATTTTAGCTAGCGGGCGCGTGAATCCCCACTTCATAATTTTCAATTTGGGGTGGGATGAAAGCCTGGTCGATCGAGGTTGGGATGTTGACCATTTTGCTTCGCAACCGGAAAATATCTGCACACTGCGTAAATATTCTGTTAGATTAATTGACACTCTCCGGCGTAAACGCACGGAGATTCTTTAATCTACGAGCCGACTTGCTGAGGCAGGATTTCTCCAGCGACAGTAGAGGTTAACTCTCAAGAGAGCGTTACTGGGAGCATCTCAGTTTTGCATTTATAGTGCGAGCGTCCCCGCTCGCGAGTACAAGACGCGAGCTCTTGATGTGCTCGCACTACAATAAAAAAAATGCTTTTTGCAAAACTGAGATGCTCCCTTGGGACACATACACCATACCGGCTAGCGGTTGGTGTGGGTACTTCACCCAAGATACAAATCATGCAGCCATTTTGCTGTATTTGAGTCCGAATACCAGGAATTATTTCTATGCCTCGCGGTAGTTTTTGAGGTTGAGGTGCAGATGTGCTTCTTACATCTTTAATCCTTCCTTTTTTAAACCTATTTTGAGATTTTTCTAATCGAGAAACTTTCCATAAATGATTAGAATTAATGCAGTTACGGACATCACCACTATGGCGAAAAAAGTATTCTGCTTTAATCGTCGGACGATCCAAGCTATTTGCTAATACTAAACGGTGTATTGTAAACGTTTCTCTTCACCCTCAATTTTATATCTTTTGTCGGTATAACTCCTGCTATTTTTTGAAAGAGTAGAGATAATACAGCCCATCGGCTGAATTTCACCAAATATGCCAGTAATCACCTCTACTATGTATCGTCCATTTGTACAACTCCTAGTTTATTTAGGTGCTGGATAGGTATCCCCGCAGCGCTTTTAATGCTGCGAGGTTACTTTTTGTCTTTCATTGTTTCTGCAGAAACCTGCTGATAAATTAGCAAGTAAAAAAAGCATCAAACAATCAATTATTGTCTTTCTGTCGTTTCTACTCGGAACCTTTCCACCGATGTCAAAAGGTCGCGAGCAACGCCTACCAAATTTTGCAAAGCACCGGAAACTCGCTGCGCTTCCTGGGATGTTTCCTGAGCGGTTAATTCCACGGCCTGCATCACACTGGCGACGGAGCGAGCTGTTTCATTCTGTTCTACAGTGTCCGCTGTAATCGATCGCACTAACACGTCAATTCGATTAGTCACTTGAATGATATCTTCAAGCGATCGCTTCGCCTGCTCGGCCAACTTTGTCCCCTCAATAACCTGCTGCGTCCCTTCTTCCATCGCCGTCATTACCGCGCCGGTTTCACTTTGAATTTGCATCACGATCTGCTCAATTTCTTTCAAAGACTTAGCCGATCGATCTGCCAACTGTCGCACCTCATCCGCCACGATCGCAAAACCCCTACCCGATTCCCCAGCTCTCGCCGCCTCAATACTAGCGTTGAGAGCCAACAAATTCGTCCGAGAGGCGATCGCCGCAATCAAACCCACAATCTTAGAAATTTCTTGAGAAGCTTCCGCCAACCGCTTGACTTTTCGCGTGGTTTCTGCAACCGTTTCTCGAATGTCCAAAATCCCGGCCACCGTCCGTTCTACAGCCTCGCCACCTTTGAGAGCCGTCGCCGCCGCGCCCCGGGCCACTTCTTCCGCCTCCCTAGCGCTCTCTGCAACCCGCTGAATCGCGTCGGTGAGGACTTGCACCGAATTGAGCGTCGCCGCCTGTTCTTCAGCCTGCCGCAGCGCGTCAGAAGACAAATCGCCCGCAAACTTGGCACTATCCGTAGCGCCCTTGCTGACCTCGCGAGCCGCCTGCTTCACTTGATGGACAATTTCGCGCAAATTTTGAATCGTCAAGTTAAACGAGTCAGCAACAGCGCCCAAAACGTCTGCCGTCACTTCCGCAGTCACAGTCAAATCGCCCCGCGCCGCTCCTTCCACGTCATCTAGCAAGCGAATCACCTGGCGCTGCAAATCTTCCTTTGCCTGTTCCTGCTCGTCAGACTTGCGCCTGGTATCGCTAATCGTGGTTTGGATCACCTTCGCCATGTGGTTGAATTTAGCAGCCATTCTGCCAAACTCATCCTCCGAATAAATCGTAGCGCGAGCGTCCAAAGTTCCTTGAGATACAGCATCGAACTGAGCTTGCAAATTGTCCGAGGATTTACGCACCTGCTTGGCGATCAACTGGCCGATGCCCCAAGAAGTTAAAAAGCTGGTAATACCTGCGGCTGCGGTCATTACCCAGCCTGTTTGTCGCAGGTATACGATCGCCTCCGGCTTGTCTTGCCGCAGAGCTTGATAGGAAGCAATGTTAGTAACGAAAGCCACAGCTACCAGAGAAACCAGTCCGGCCCCGATCGCCGTGTACAACTGTTTTGTAAACAAAGGAGCATTTTCCAAGAAAGCCAATCCCCCCTGTTCTACAGTCACCGAAGTATCCAGCGCTTCAGATTCTGTCGCAGCAAAACTCGACACCGACGCACCAACAGGACCAGAAATGGTAAACATCTCGTCGTCTCGAATTGCCGAGCCGTCGCTGTTGTCAAAGTCCAGGCTGCCCGTCGAGCCGATCATGCCGCTCGTCGAGTTGCCAAAATTGGTGTTACCTCGAGTCAGCATCGAACTGCTGGCATCTTCTGAGATGTCAAAGTCCGGCAAATTGCCCAAATCGTCAAACTCGTCAAATTCGTCTAAAAAGTCGCTGTTTTCTGGAGAATTCCCAGTTTTTGACGACCAGTCGCTGTTGGGAGCGTTGCCCGCCCCGAAAGCTGTCGCTTGCTCGCTGTCGTCGAAAGAAAAAGCATCGCTGAAAGCGTCGTCATCAAAAGCGTCTAACTCGAAGCTGTCGATCGAACCAAATGCCGGGGGTTCCGAGTCGCCGTAACCGTTGTTGTTAGAGGAAGAGCGATCGACCGAATTAAATTGTCCCTGGCTCGATCTTTGACTGTGAGAATTAGGGACAGCACCTCCCATCAGCAGCGTTTCGTCTTCCGCCAGCGAATAGTTTGACGAGTAGTCCGAGTTGTTAGTATTCGGCTGGTTTTGAGCTCCCGAAGACCCGAAACCCGAAGGTATCGGATCGGCAAAGGGGTCTGCCGCTGTCGCCGAAGGAGGTAGATTTTGACCGAGATCCGAGCCGCTTGTCGGCGGGGTTTGGTAGTCGTAGTCAGAGAAATCGTCGAGTTCGTCTGGCAAATCTAGCGCACCAAAAGGTTCGCTAAAATTGTCCGACGGCCCGGTGCGGGAGTCGATGTCGTTAGAGTCAAAAGAATTCTCGATTTCTGAAGAAGCGAAACCTTGACCGTTGAGTTGAGTCGGAGCTTCTGAAAACGCATCTCCTGAATAAGGTGCGCTTTTAGCAGACGCTTTGTCCCCAGACAAGTCACCAGCATCAAACGCTCCCTCATCCAAGGCAAAAGGGTCTTCAAAATCAGAATCGGCAAACCGATCCATGTCTAGCGGCTCCGACGCATCAGCATAAGCTGCCATCCCGCCGCTATCGCTACCAAAGGGGTGAGAATGCGAGGTTAAATCTTCTTGATTGTCCCTGCTCGTGGCATCTTGTGGTTCCCACTCCAAGCCGCTCATGCCCAAGTCGGCCAAGTCCAGGTTTTCTAGGTCGTCGTCTGCCAATTGACCGACATAGGGCTCCCCGGCGACAGAATTTCCACCAAAAAGTCCCAGATCCGGGTCTTCTAAGCCTTCATCAACAGATAAGTCTGGGTAGAATTCCAATTCTGTTTGAGCCGACAAAGCCTCTAAATTTTCCGTGTGCAGTTCTCCCGATAAAAATTGGTCTGTGTAGGTAATTCCGCTGTGAGCGTGTTCGACCAAACTGGGGTCGTCGCTGAGACCTAACACCACCGTGTACTGTTCCCGTGCTACCTCGTACTGTTGCAGTCCGTAGCAGTAGATGTGTCCGCACAGCAGGCGAGCGCTGGGGTCTTCGGGAAAATCTTCTACTAATTGATAAACTAGGGCCGCAGCTTCTGAATAGTTGCCCTCCATGTAGGCCGCTTCTGCCCGTTGGTAGTCCTGCTGAAAGTTGGTACTTGTTGCCATTTGCCGCCCTCTTTTGATTTTAGATTTTAGATTTTAGATTTTAGATTTTTATCTTGAATGTTTAGATGCGCGCCTCAAGTCCTGTGACTGTTAATGATTAGACCCCTATCGCCAATCGCCAATCTAAAATCGATTTCACGCTGCCCACCGCGCCGATCGCAGAATTTTCACTTGATCTAGCAGTCGCAGCACTGTTTGAGCTTGTGGGCCTAACATCCATTCTCCCCTCAGAAATGGAATCATGCCGTCTGGTGCATTGTTTTGGGAGTGCAGTTGCTCTACGTCGAGCCAGTCCATCCCCACAATGCGATCGACTGCGAGCCCCAAAATCGTGTCTTGGTCTTCCACAGCCACGATGGGAATTTCGGGTCTGTCTGTGTTGAGAGGTGTTTGGTCTCCCAAAAACTGACCGAGATCCGCCACCCAAATCACTCGTCCTCTCATGTTTAGCGTACCTAAAAGCAGAGAAGAAACGTTAGGGATAGGTGTCATGCGGTCTGGGGAGGGAGATAATACCTCTCTAATCCCGATCGCCGGCAGTGCGAACTCGTTCCCCGAAGGAACGTAGAACCGCAGGTGCAGCTCGCCTTCGGGAGTTTCCAGTTCTTGGAATTCTGGAGCCTGATCTATGCTTTGTCCTGGTAATATAAAGTCTGAGCTGCCACTAATCATAATTCTGACACCTGCATTTCTAGCAAATTTTTAACGTTTAGCGCCTTGAGAAGGCACTGTGGAAACTTCGACGGTCAAAACTTGACAATGCCAAGCTTGACACAGCCAAGGGGTGAATGGCTATCCTGCTGCTCGTTTTTGGCAATAAATGCGCGCTCTCAATAATAATTTAGGGTGCGATCGATTATTCACCACTTCTAAAGACTCTATTTGACCGACGCCAGCAGCATCAATCCAGTTAGATTTAGGGAATCCCAGTCGAGTCCGATTAAACTTGGTTAATCCACCAGAACCAGTTGAAACACGCAATCCAGTTTCTTTCAGCCGATTAAATAATGCCCACCGAGTTGAATTAACTGCTGCTGCATTTTTCAGGATATGCTTTGCTTGAGCGATAATCCGCTTGAGAACATCTGGCTTTTTAGGCTTAATTGGCTGACAAATTGGTTCAAAGGAAACAGCGATTTTTCTCCATCAAAAGCGTCATTATTTGACACCTCGGCTTTGCTTTCTTCGATTGCGTTTTCGGTGACGAAGGTTTTAACGCTTACATTAATACCTACCTACCGATTTTTGGGGTTGGGGAATGGTAAACTTTCGGCATCGCAGAATGAAACCAACCAACGACCAGCTTTTTTTTTGACGGTAAAAGTCTGGGAAACCAAACTACAGTTTAAAGGTTCGTCAAGGTCGAACGTCCCAAGTGTGGCAATCTTAATTATACTTCTGCGATCGTCCTTGTGGGGCAGGTTTTTCGCTAGCTTTTTACAGGCTTTTTGCGAGACGATTCTTGTGTTTTTCGGATGGGACACAATTTTTCGATTTGACAAATATAGCGCGCCGGATTGACCGTTTCGCCGATCGGCAACAGTTGAATCGCTCGATCGCCCAAAACGATACTGAGTCAAAGCATCCTTGAGGTTAATCAAAGCGTTTTGATACATCCTGTCAGACAATTGATTCATCCAGTTTAATTCAAGTGGTTTTTTTAGGCGATCTGTGAAAAGATTATTGCTTTCTTCCATCGACTTCGAGTCCAACAGCACCCTTACCGTAAATCAGCAACGTCTATTTTTCTTTGAGTTCATCTTCGAGCGAGCGATCTAATAATCTTGTTGATAGATTCGATGAAGGATAGCCTGGGCCCACATATTTTTCTACCAACATTAATAATTCGCTTTCGCCAAAAGGTTTGGTGTAGAAGTCTGTAGCTCCGGCCATGCGGGCTTTAACGCGATCGATAAATCCGTCGATGCCTGTGAGCATGACGATCGGCGTTTGCCGGAAAGCGGTAGAATTGCGGAGCATAGCGCAAACTTCGTAGCCGTCGAGTTCCGGCATGGCGATGTCGCACAGAATTAAATCGGGTTTGAGTTGAAAAACCAAACTCAGGGCTTGCAGGGGATTGCCGATGGCAGTAGCTTCGTAACCGTGTTCGTTTAAAATTGACTCGACTGTTTTGCGAATCACATTGTCATCGTCAATGCAGACAACTCTCTTAACCTTGTTTTCTGGATGCGGCGGCCATTCTCTTCTGTCGTTTGCCGGCGCAACAGATGGCTCGTAAAATACTTGCACCAATCCCTGCTGCACGAAGGGGTAAATCGCCTTAGCGACAGTCAGCACATCTCTGTTGAGGTAGCGTGCCATTTGGCGGATCGAAGTGTGACCGTCGGCCCAGCGCCTGAGAGTATTAAAGGTACTGGCTGGGAGGGCGACTCGTAGCTCGGTTGGATCTGAAATAACCGGACATTGGTTTGGCGACTGAATGTGAGGGTGAAACTGTTTCCACTGCTGCACCTGTTTGACAATCTTCGCTAGGAGGGGGCTAATTTCTAAGCTGGTCAGTTGAGGAGCTAATGCTGACCCCATTTCAAAAGTGAAGGAACCTTGATGAAGGCTGAGCAAGTCAAACAGGGTTTCGTGAACCATGCTGTGGATGATGTTGCGCCCTTGAGCTGGGGTGAGGATGTGGTTTTCTAGCAGGGCCCACAGATAGCCGTATTCTGGGGCATTGGTAGATGCCATATAAGGAACTTGGATTTTGTCGAGGGCTGTGTCTGCTTTGTAGCGGCGCAGGTAGTCGCGCAAGCGCAACAAACTGCCCGCACTCTGGGTAGCGTAAATAATCTGACCGTTGAAGCAGAAGACATACCAGGATTGTCCTGCAAGGGAGCGCGGGGGGGGTTGAGTACCCGTGTTGCTGGCGGTGGAACTGTAGGCTTCTACGAACAGTTCTCCGGTGCGCTGACCTAACTCAATCAATTGCAGGATGCTGCGGATGTCAATTTCACTCAAATTTCCCTGCATGCAGCTAAACTATCCTCTTTAAAACCGTTGTCTGAGATCGGAAAGACTGTGTGCTGGCCCAAAGATTGACTTGAGTTTCCGCGATCGTTCACGCGCTGATGCTGACGATCGTACAATTGGGAATTGACGAAAGGGATCGCGGCAAGCGGCGGGCGAGTTGGCAGCGCTACGAGTCCACAACCTGAAACCGCGAAACTCGCGACATTCTCCCGCTGTAGAGTTTCACCTTCTATGCCAACTGTTGCCTAAACTCGCAAAAGCCAAATCGCACAATTAATTGTACGGGCTTGGGGAGCTGGCAACGCTGGCATTCCCGACTGGTTCAAGTCTGGGAGTGCAAGACTTTTGAGGTTTACCCTGCGCTGTCGATCTTTTTGCTTGAGTTCTTTTTTAAACCCCAAAATTGTGTGCCGTCAAGTATGAACATTTGTTGGCAACTGTCAGGAAAATCCAGACTCTCGATCGACCTTTTTGCTCGCCTGCAGCTCAGTCACAGGCTCGCGTCATTCCACTATTCTATGACAGCACGGTTCAAATCCCTAGTCCGCCGGCTTTGGAAGCTTGCTTTGGGCAACCGGGAGGAGATCACGCTCGATCGGCAACTAAAGCCTGGTACAATCAACAGACAGTTTTTGACTGACACCGCCCAAAAACCGATACAGTGCCGCGTACTCCTGTCGTGGCGAGCCACAAATTTTAGAAGAAACTTCAACCTCCCAGATTCGTCTGTGGAGTGCATCTCAAATCTCAACTCTCAACTCTCACATTTTCAATGCCCCAATTGACCGAGCGAAAATAATGGGATACAAGTTGCTGACTATCCCCAGTGGCGATTCCCAAATTTGAGACTTTAGTTCCCGCTCCCAGGTGCAATGCTGCAAGCAAGCTGTACTGCATCTAGATTGTTGGTAGCGATTGAGCGGGAGAGAGTTTCAGAGGTGGAAGGGGAGAAGATTGCAGGATTTTGGGATTCTTGCAGCAATATACACTGTTTATTTGCACAACAGCTTAAATCTCTCAATATCCAATTCTTTAATCTAAAATCGAAAAACTGACCTTTTTCGGTTTTGGGCTGTGAGAATTCTCGCAGTTTTGCTAGTCTTTAATCAAGCGACATTGATACCGATCTCCCTTTCGTCCAGAAAGCTGGCGGCGGCAGTGCTTTTTGGATGCACTGCTGGGGAGTATAGTGCTGTGGGCGAGCGATCGAGAGAGTTGGGAAAGGATGCTATCCCCGAATTGGGAAAACGACACTAAAGACGACTTATATTTTCGGTCTTTAAGTAGCTTAAAGTATGTTTGGATAGGTTTTAGGAAGCAGAGGACTATTAGTGTGCTGTATCTAGCAGAAGTACAAAAACAGAGAAGCGGCTTTGGTCTCGGTGGCGGTAAGGCTGAACTGAAACTGCTAGCTTGTCAGCGGGGCGAACACAATTGGAGTGCCGTACCGGGGGATGATGCGATTCCAGTTGAGGAAGCTAATAAGTTTAACGACGGCACGCTGGTGCTGGTTGAGTTGAGCGCTAACAAGCAAGTACAGCGGATTCAGGAGGCTGCCCGCCAGTTGGTGAGCATTCTGCAAAATTTCTCGCGCTTGCAGGACAAGTTTAAGGATAAGGAAGAGGAAATTGAACAGTGGAAGGCTTCTCTGACGTTTTCGAGTCAGGAGCTCAATCGCCGGGAAATGGAAATGCAAGCCCGCGAAGAGCAGTTGGCTCAAATGGAGGAGGAGTTGGAGCGGCTGGAGGCTCAGCGCTCGGAAATTGAAAATACTCGCGATGAGGCTAACCGATTGCGGGATGAGGTCGATCGCAGCCGGGTGGAAATTGAGACGGCTTGGGAACAGTTGCGGGGCGAACAGCAGCAGGTGGCGACTCAGCAGTCTCAGATTCCGCAGGGGGCTGCGATCGACGAGCAGCAGGCACTGAGGATTCAGGAGTTGATGAACAAGCTGGGAGGTGCAATTTCTGCAGCTCAAGGGGTTCGGGAACAATTGAATCAGTCTTTTGGTGTTGTGGGGGCTCAGCAAGCAATTTTGGATTTGCACTGGCAGCAGTTGGAGCAAAAACGGGCCAATGCTCAGCAGCAGCAGGAAGATGTTGATCGACAGCTTCAAAGCCTGCAAAGCCGCTGGCAGGAGTGGTATCAATCTCAAGATGTTTTGGGACAAGCTCGGGCGGATCTTAAGGGGCATCAAAGTACGCTCAGCGCTAAGCAGGATCAGGTTGAGTCGATGTCTTTGCAGGCGCGGGCTGTTGAGGATATGTACGAGCAATTTTCTCGGTTCGCATCTGCTGCGGGTGCTGGGGGTATGGAGCAGGCAGTAGATGTGTCTGCTCTGGAGCAGATGCCGGTTGAGGAGTTGCAGGGGCTGGTGCAACACTTGCAAGAGGATTTGGAAAAGGTGTTCCGCTTTGTTAACGATCAAGAGGAGGAGTTGACTCTCCAACGGGAGACTATTGAGGAGCTGCAAGGAAAAATTCAAGCGGCTTCGGAGTACGATCGCATGGCTTTGGAAAATGAAATGGCCGATGAGCTCGAAAGTTATCAGATGTTGAACGAAACTCTGGTGGGACAGCGGCTCCGCTTGCAGGAACGGGAGGATGTTTTGAAGCAGCATCAGGGGGTGCTGTGGCGAAGATTGGGTACTGCTAATGCTCCAAAACAAGATCCTGCTGATATTGATTGGGAGCCGATGGTTGCAAAGCTCAATTCTGTGCGCCAGCAGCAAAGCCAAGAACTGCAAAGGCTGGAAAATGAAATTAGGCAGGTGCGGGAACTTATATCTCAAATTGAGGAAAATGTCAACCGCCAAAATGTAGAAAGTGAGTCGAAACGTTACGAACTCAAGCAGTTAGAGCAGAATTTGTTCAACCAAAAAGGTGCTATGGCGGAACTATGGGGCCGGGTGAATGTTTATCAAGAAATGTTGCAACCGGTGCAGGACAATTTGAGCGGGCTGCGCCTCAAGCTGGAAGCGGCGGGGGCGGAACTCGATCGCGTGCAGCAGACTGGGGAGGAGCAAGATCGGGTAGCTTCGGATCTGCGAGAAGTTCTTTCGGGTTTCATGACGGCTGAAAATTAAATATCTAAAATTATCCAAGGTTTTTCAACTCGGGCGATCGCTCCTCCTGGAAATGGATCGGTTTGCGATCGGTTGGGCGCTGCGATTAAGCTGGTGAGTTTTTCTACGCTGTCAAAGCTGGGCGCTGAGGGTAATATTTGTTGCAGTAGCTGTCGCATAGCCCGTCGCTGCAACGCTAGGGGTGCTTCTCGCAAAATCGGGCGATTTAACTTGACGGGGATTTGAAATTTTACCGGCTCGCTGTCTGCAATGGGACAGATTGCTCGCTGTAGCAAGTCGCTGGCTGCAAGTTCGAGATATTCGACATCGGCGCGGAGGAGTTCGGCTGTTTGGGCGATCGCCTGTTGGGCTTTTGGGTTGAAATGAGTTTCTAAATAAGGCAATAATTCCGATCGAATGCGGTTGCGGGCATATTTTAAGTCTTGATTTGTGGAATCTTCCCAAATTGGTAGTTTTTGCTCTTGACAAAATTGACCGGTTTGCGATCGGGTGATTTCGAGCAAGGGACGAACTAAATAGATTTTAGATTTTAGATTTTCGATTTTCGATTGGGAATTTTCATTTTGATTCTCCAATCTAAAATCTAAAATCGGCGATCGAAAATCGAACAGGGGGCGCGTCCAGGTGAGGGCAGAAAGTCCGTCGGCACCGCTACCGCGAATCAGGTTGTAGAGGAGTGTTTCGGCGCGATCGCTGGCTGTGTGACCTGTGACAATGTAGGGGTAGTTGTGGGCGATCGCAATTTCGGTTAAAGCTTGATACCGCCACTGTCTTGCCGCCGCTTCGGTTTTGGGCACTAACAAGGCGGTTTGCAAATAATAGGATATGCCCCAATTTTTCGCTAAATTTTCTACATGACTTGCATTTAATTGAGAATCAGAACGCCAGCGGTGATCGCAGTGGGTGATCGCTAAATCCCAACCCCATTTTGGTTGCAAATCCACCAGTAATTTGAGCGAACACAGAGAATCTTGGCCGCCGGATACTGCTACCAACAATCGCTGATTTGATGGCAATATTTGTCGCAGCAGCAGCGTCCGGTGCAGTTGAGCGTGGAGGTACGTCCAATTGGAAGATTCAGCCATGAGAGCAGTTTTTCATGCAGTAAGTCATTGGGCATTGGGCATTAGTCATTGGTCATTGGCCAAACAGGGCATTGGCCAAACAGGGCATTAGTCAACAGTCAACAGTCAACAGTCAACAGTTAACAGTCAACAGTCATTAGTCATTGGTGCTGTCCTTCCCGAGCTTTCCGTCCAATGTCCAACGTCCGAAGAGAAATGGAAGAAGGAAGAAGGAAGTTCAGCGTACTCGCAGTCTAGCCTGCAAGCTATGGTAGTGCTGTCCACGAAGAGCGGTTAGACAAAACTCGCTCATCGCCGACACTAAGCCCGTGCTATATCGCGACAGCTTGCAAAGCGAAAAAAAAGCTTTTTGCAAAAATATGAGATGATCCTAACAGATGGATGTTGAGGGAATTGGGAATTGGGCGGAGCGAAGCGGAGGGATTGGGAATTGGTAATAGGGCAATTTCCCCCTTTTTTTCACTCACAATTGCCACTTTCCCATTCTCTAAATTTCTGCTTTTTAGCTCCACATTCCTCTACTGTGAGGGTTGCTGTCTGGATACCCAGACAAAGGATAATTGTCACTTATTTGTGTTGAATCGGCTACAGTTGGTTCATCATTAGTATCAGTTGGGAATGAGCTATTTTGGTCGTAGGTCTGCGTGGTGTCTGATGTTTCTGGGGAGGCTGGAAGGGCTTTTTGTTCTGTTACCTCAGATTCGATCGGGTAAAACTCCAGACGCATCCTAAGTTTGCCTTTTGTCCAGTTTTTTCCGGCACTTAAAACTTCGCAATCCATGCCGTCTGAAAATAAGTGTTGTTCTAGCAATTTTGACTGCATAATGGTCATAAATTCGCTAACTTTGAATGTACACTGATACATTAAAGCGCTGGCAGGAGCAGACAAAACATCGTCTTCTTTGAGAAATATTTGTGATTCGTCCATATCAATTGTCCTGTTAATGAAGGAAGACGGAAAAGGGAAGAGAGCCCTTTGGCTACGCGAGCGGGTAAAAAGAAGGAAAAGGGAAGAAAGTTTTTGATTCTCGATGCTTTTATAAGCTGGCATTACATTGATGTCAAGTTTACCTCAAACGCAGTACCGGTCTGCTGTTTTACGATTAGGCTCCGAGCCCGCCGAATTCTTGCCCCCTACTCCCCCTTAAGAAGAGGGGGGGTGGAAGCGATGGAAGTCCCCTTTTAAAGGGGAATTGAGAAAGAGGCAGACTCGGATGCAAACGAGAGATACAAAGGATTTTAGGCTGAATTTGACACTAATATTGGGCGTTGCCACCTGAGAACCGGAGATGCTATTAATCCCTACACTTTGATTTATGCTGTTTTTCTTTGGCCCATTGGTGGCTGAGAAATTAGAAAAACCAACCGTAGGAATGTAAACCTTTGCCTAGCAGATTAACGCCTAAATAGCAAATCCAAACTACTACAAAACCTGTGGCGGCTAAAATTGCTGGGCGTCTTCCCTGCCAGCCGCGAGTGATGCGGGCGTGCAGGTAGGCTGCAAATACTAACCAAGTAATTAGCGCCCAAGTTTCTTTCGGGTCCCAACTCCAGTACGATCCCCAAGCTTCGTTAGCCCAAACGGCACCGGCGATAATTCCAACTGTCAGCAAGGGAAATCCTAAACCGATGATGCGATAGCTAATGTTATCAAGGGTTTCTGCTAGATTCAAGCGCTGGGGCGAGAGAAGTTCTGCGGTTTGAGTTGGGGCGGTTGATGCGGTTTGAACGGTTGCTAGTTCGAGCACTGCGGTGGTGCTGTAACCGTTATTGCTGTTGAAAGCGGGTTCGCCAACAGGTTGTCCGCTGTCGTCGTCGGCTGGGGGTTGGGGGTTTTGCGGGCGTTGGAGGCGGTAGTTGCCGTTGCGGTTGCTGCTGGTGCCGAAGGAACTACCGGTGAGTTCGATTTTTTGGCCGCGGGTGACGATTAAAAATGCGATCGCTAGCAATGCTCCTACCATTAAGGTGGCGTAACTGAGCATCATGACGCTAACGTGCATCATCAGCCAGTTGGATTTGAGGGCTGGTACTAGGGGCTCTGCCGATTGCATGGTGTCGGGGAGAGTCAGGGCGGCAAAGGCGGTTATTGCCATTGCTACGGGGGTTGTCGCTACTCCGACTAGACGGGAACGGCTCATGTTTTCGGCGACTAGATGGATGGCGGTGATGCCCCAAACTAGGAAAAATAGGGATTCGTAGAGGTTGCTGAGCGGGAAGTAGCCGGCTTCTATCCACCTAGAACCGAGTAAGGCGGCGATGGAGAGGTTGGCGACGGCCATTCCTGCGGTGCCTAGGGCGGCCAGGTAGGGAATGTTGGGGAAGGCTGCGCCTACCCAGTAGATGAGCATTGTTGCGAACAGGATGGCGAAGGAGATGTTGTCCAGCCAGTTCTGAAGTACGACCAGATCCATATTATTTACTCCGGTAGTGTTTTTACTTATTTTTGCTAACTAGATCGATCGTACTGGGGTTCGGGAGTTTTGGGTTTGAGATTTGGAATTTTTGTGGCAATTATGAGTTTTTGGCTATGGTTGAGGTGCCTGGGGGCGATCGCACTGACGCCTAAAACAAGCTACTCTTGACCCACCAGACGACTGTCACCCCGTCAAGTCGGGCTTGTTGATTCTGGCTGACGGCTTGAGGTTGGACGAGTTGAAAGTAAGGAAACACCGAATGCTGAGGGTCGAAATTCGATCGCCCGCTAACAAATTTAGTCTTGGACGTAG
Organism: Microcoleus sp. S36a_B3; assembly: GCF_036700745.1. NCBI lineage: Bacteria > Bacillati > Cyanobacteriota > Cyanophyceae > Oscillatoriales > Microcoleaceae > Microcoleus > Microcoleus sp. S36a_B3. Next base: position 36,367 of record NZ_JAUBPN010000001.1, read on the forward strand.
AGGGGCAGAAACGGGGTTTTTTCAGGAAAATCCTTCGTTTTCACCCAGAGATTAAGTAAAAAACTCGGTTTCTTTGTCGGGAGTGCGTCTAGGACTGAAAATATAGGATATTTTTTGATATTGGGCTATCTCGAATCGTTTAAAATAGATTTAGCAGATTACCCACTTGCTGTTTTTGCAACCAGCAAAACAACGGAATCCCCCGAATCAAGTCGTGGATACTCCCCAAATTTTAGACCAAAGCTCAAGCTCCGGTGATTTATCTAGAAAAGTCAATTCTAAAATTGAAAATCTAAAATCTAAAATAGACTGATGGCTGGATAATTTGCACAGGCTAGATGATATCATGTGCAGTCGATTAGTATAACAAAAATAGTTCGTAGTGCGGACTGGCATACGCAATCCCGGAGCGGACTTGCATACGCACTACGACGAACCAATCCGAGATAAGTTAATCGACCGCACACGATAGGAGATGTTGAGTTAATGCGTCGAGATTCAATTTTTTATAAGTTATTTCAAGAAGCTCCGACGCTGTTGTTTGAGCTATTGGAAGAGTCACCATCAAATGCGGAACAGTATCGATTTGATTCGGTGGCGGTGAAGGAACCGAAGTTTGAAATTGATGGGGTGTTTTTGCCGCCGGATGCTGCACCGGGAGTTGTATATTTCTGTGAGGTGCAGTTTCAGCGGGATGAATTGCTTTATGAGAGATTGTTTGGTGAGTCGTTTTTGTATTTTTATCGCAACCGCCAGCGATTTACTGATTGGGAAGCGGTGGTAATTTATCCGAGTCGATCGACTGAACAATCAGAAACGCATCCCTATCGATCGCTCACCAGCAGCAATCAGGTACATCGGGTATATTTGGATGAGTTGGGTGCGATCGAACAGTTGCCGCTGGGAGTGGCGCTGATGGCGTTGACGACTATCGACGAAGCGAGTACGCCGGAAGCTGCGCGATTGTTGCTGGCGCGATCGCAGCGGGAGGAATCGGAAGCGGCGAGTCGCGCCATAATAGAGATGCTGACGACAATACTGGTTTACAAGTTTACAAATTTAAACCGAAGGGAGGCAGAGGCGATGTTAGGGATTACGCTTGAGGAAACTCGGTTTTATCGGGAAGCTAAGGAAGAAGGCATCGAACAAGGCATTGAACAAGGCATTGAACAAGGCATTGAACAAGGCCGCGAACAAGAAGGAAGAGCCTTGATTTTACGTCAGCTAAATCGCCGTTTGTTAAATTGGCGAGTTGGAACTTTGCCGGAATCTATCACCTCTAGAATTGCTGATTTGTCGATCGAGCAAATTGAAACTCTAGCAGAGGAATTGTTAGATTTTCAGTCGATCGCAGATTTAGAGGTTTGGCTGGAAAATTTGCCGCAGGAAGATTGAGGCGATGTGAGGGATTACACTTGAGGGGGCGATCGCGCCCTTTGCGCGCACAAATACCTCAAACGTACTCCCCCTCTGCTTCCTAGGTTCTGGGGCGTATGAAAGTGCATCCGCCGTTGCTGGGAGGATGTTAAGGGTGCGATCGGGGATGATTCCGGCGGATTAGAAGCGGATTGATGATGGTGGAAGATGTTTTGGGCGATCGTACCCACAGACTGATGTTAAATTTTTCTGTATGGCTAGTCTAAATCAATTGCGTAATTCTTTTAGGAGAAATCCCCCCTTGGAATTTTATTCATGACTACAATCACCAAATCCGATTAGCAATGCTGAAGATTCAACCCCCCTCAATTTTCTCAATCCTTTACATAAAAGCACTACCAAAATAGCCTGTACAATGACCTAACATTAACAGTCCAGCACGCAATCGCCCGCCAAGAAACCCGGTTTCTTTGCATTACTGGGGACTGCAGCGGAGGATTTTAGTCCATTAAACCAGGTTTGTGACAACCGCTGCACAAGTCCTAATTAAATTATAAAAATAATAAATAATCTTGCCTCCCGCCGTTGCTGTTTAATATCATATCCGCACTACGAACTGCACGCGCAAGCAGGTTCGTAGTGCGGACTTGACTCCGCTTTCCGCCAGCAAAAAATGGATACTACAAACCGTGTTTGTTATGGCAATCGACCCGACATGATATAAAGAGTTTTCATGGCGGATTTGTTCCATGATTTAAGAGCTAATTGGGAGAAGTTTGGACGGTGGGCGAAGGACTCGGTGCACTAGGATTCGGCGAGGGCTTTGGAGAAGGAGTGGATTGGTCGGATTTTTTGAGTCTGACAAAAGCGTCGTAGCGGGTGGTACGATCGCTAATGACGGCCGCTGTAACGCCGATCGACCGCGTGGCATCTATCCACATTTTTTGGGTGGGAGGAAACTCCGGTAAAGCTAGGTTTTTCGGGTTAAACGCAGTTTCGGTGTCGATGAAAAAATTGCCGTTGTTGGGCTTAAGTTGCGATCGTACAGTTTTCTGAAAAATTTCGCTGCTTAAAAGCGGACTTTTCGGCGCAGGAACGATCGCCTCAACCACGGGAGCTCCTACTGCGATAAACGCAACATTATTCATCCAGCCGCGAGTTACCGCAATCCCTCCAAACTGCGATGTCCATTTAGTCGCAGGTTGACCGCCGACTTTAATATCCTCAACTCTAAACCCTTTCATTTTCATCGTTTCATCAAGCTGTTTCAGGGATTTGTTAGCTGCGCTGCGGTTGTTTGTTTCCACCATAAATACAAATCCAGCAGCATATTTGTCTTTGGGATTTGGCGCGCTGGCAGGTATTAATGACAGAGAAAATTCTCCCCCCATCCAGTCGAGCAAATCTTTATCTAAATCCAAGCCGGTAGTGGATTTTAAACCTGTACGCAAAATTTGGGGATTAATTGGGGACAGCGGGTTAGCATCCGCTCCCAATACATAGTCTTGCCACAAACGCTGCAAGTTGCCGCCCGATACCATCATGATTGTATTGCTTGGGAGGCGGTCAACCATTTTTAAAGCGTTGTTTTCTACCACTATCTTTCTCGTGGAATCTGGTTTGAGCCAAGAGATGGATTTGAATCCAATGCCTTCTGAATCTAGTGTCGCTGTGGTGGCAAATCCCTGATTTTGTTGCAGTTTTTCCAGGTTTTCTGGCGAAATTTCGCGGGCTGAGTTGGCTGCTGTAAAGGCTGCTGCAACGGGCATATTGACGTAGAGTTGACCGAAGGCTGCTGGATCTTTTATTTGTTGGATGGCGTCTGCATAGCCGGGGGTTTTGGCGAGGGATGGTTCGCCTTTGTAGGTGTCAATTATTCTGTCTGTAGCCGTGGGATCTGTGGTGACTGCTAGATAGTTTGTGCCGAGTACCGCAACTGAAAAACTGCGATCGGGTATACCTTGAGTTTCTGTAACTTGCACGCCTTTATAATTGCGCTCAACCATTTTTCCTTGGTTGAGGGATCTGGGTTTTGCTAATAATTCTTTGGCTTTAATCGGGTTAGCAATTGGCAAGATAATTGCGACTGACTGCTGCATTGGCTGAGGCGGGGGCGAGTTGGGTGTCCGTGGGGGGACTGGTATTGCTGTTTTGTTTCGCAGAAACGCTACCATTGCTGTGTTACCTACCCACGGTTGAATGTCTTGCGCGTAGGCGTAACCGTTGGTTGTCAGGAGGCGATCGCGCAATTCGCTTAAAAACCTTTCAAACGAAGCTTTTGACTCGGGCGTACCAAACTCTCGCAGTTTATTCCACTGCGATTCATCCGTAGTGATCGATAGAGCCATCATCGCATCTTGCGGGACAACCGTTGCTCCCGCCGGTAAATCTTTGGCGGACCCGCGAGAAATGACGAGGTAGTACGCGAGAAAGCCTAAACCGATCAGAAGTGTAGCGGCTCCGATCGCAAACAGCAGGGAAGATTTATCTTTCTTAAACATTATTCGTAAGGTTTGGGTGCTCGGAACATGATAGATGATTTCCTTGCCTAATGTAGCAAATGTTGAAACAAGAAGGAAAAACAGAAACGGAAGTCGGAAGAAGCAAGAATAGCAATAGAAGCAGTAAAGCGTGAAGTCGCAAAATCTCCGAGAAAAGAAGACTTTACAAAACTTACGCGCGCCGAGGGCACAAACCGGATTTCTGCCTAAATATCTAGCGAAGAACCGAGGATTTTTCTAAGAAACTCGGTTTGAGAGCGCAACTCCTGCTTTAGTTAAGCCGATCGACCTTGAAATTCCCTGCTAGTAAATAATAAACTTTTTGTAAGCCTTTGCTCCGACAGCCTCCGAAAAGTCAAATATAAATGCCGCAACAGATTAATTGAATCAGTTTCTCGCCTTAAAGTCTTTAAAAATCGTTTGAAACGAGTACATCAACCGGTGGACATCGTTTGTCGCCCTCGGAAAAATGTTGAGCTCCCATTTTTTGCGCGCAGTTGTTAGTAGTTTTGCTACGGGCTGGGAGTAACTGTTAGAAATGAAATAGCTGCCGCCTTCGTAACGAATATCTGACGCTAATCCGATAAAAGCACCGGCCGTTTCTAGTTGAAGTTCCGAGGTGTAGTGTTCAGTTTTGACCGCTAAAATTACTTGCGAGTGTCGGGGTTCGCGGTTGAGCAAGCGACAGATATTCGCTTCTTTTTGGTACAAAATTAAAACGTTGCAGTTGTGCAGAACTCCGGCTCTACCTTGGACTTTTACTCCGAGGTGAATTTCTAGGGCTGGTTTGTCGGGAAATTCCACCACAGCATGAGTGTATGGATGTGCGGTGCCGTGGATTGTTCCGGCTGTTTTTCTAAAGGTTAAATATTTCGGTGTTTCGTCGTCTAAAACATTGTTGTAATAAATATTACCGCCTTCATTAGCAACTGCTTTTAGCAGGATGGTGAATAAGTAAGCGTCAAAAATTCTTGCTTGTTCTGCTGCTCCGTTGAAATCGGGGTCGATGGAGCTTTTTAATTTGCTTTTAATGTCGGAATTGAGGGCGTAGTTGCTAGGCTCTGAGGGCAGTTTTTCGAGTAATTGCTTGAGGGCGATCGCCTGTTTGTGGCGAGGGGCAGTCACGCTGGAGGTAAACTCGATTGTTTGGGCTGTTTCTGCACCTGAATTGGCAAAAATAATTTTTGTGCCCAGAGGAGAGGTTTCCGATTCTACTTTCAAGAAATAAGCTATTTCGTCTTCCATTTCGGAAGTGTTCACCGTCGCTTGTCCGACAGCATCAATTAACAGCAAAAGTTGTTCTTTTGCGGTATAATCTTCTATCTTGAGCAGAGGTGTCTTTCTTTTGAGCGATCGCTCTTGAATTACTTTACCTATCTCTACAGTATCCGCTACTTGTTGAACTACCCAATCCAATTTAAACTCATTTAGAATTGCCGCCAGTTCTTGATAGAGTTTGGCGTACTCGATGTCGTCCATAATTGCTTCTGCACTGCACACTATATCTAATTATACAAGGTGGTTGATTTTTTTGTCAATCTGCCAACAGCCAACAGTCAACACTCAACTGCCAATTAGCAGTAAGCTATTTTACGACAAACTAGCGATCGAACTATGGCAACTATCAACGACAACTACCTCAAACTCAAAGCCGGCTACCTGTTTCCCGAAATTGGGCGCAGAGTCAAAGCCTTTGCAGATGCGAATCCCCAAGCGCCCATCATCCGGCTGGGGATTGGCGACGTGACTGAACCGCTACCGGCTGCTTGTCGCGAGGCGATGGTGGCGGCGGTAGCAGACATGGGTTCGCGGGATACCTTCAAAGGATACGGCCCGGAACAAGGTTATGAATGGCTGCGCGAGAAAATTGCCGAGCACGATTTTAAGTCGCGGGGATGCGAAATTGATGCTTCGGAAATCTTTATTTCTGACGGTTCTAAGTGCGACTGCGGCAACATTCTCGATATCTTTGGCAACAATAACACGATCGCAGTTACAGACCCTGTATATCCGGTGTACGTAGACACAAACGTGATGGCCGGACACACGGGAGATGCCAACGACAAAGGCGAGTACGAAGGCTTTGTTTACCTGCCAATTACAGCAGAAAACAATTTTACTGCCCAAATTCCGACAGACAAAAAAGTCGATTTAATTTACCTGTGTTTTCCCAACAATCCGACGGGGGCAACTGCAACGAAGGAACACTTGCAAGCTTGGGTAAATTATGCTAAGGCGAACGGTTCGATTATTTTCTTCGATGCGGCCTACGAAGCGTATATTACCGATCCGAGTTTACCACATTCTATCTACGAAATTGAAGGTGCGCGCGATTGTGCGATCGAATTTCGTTCGTTCTCCAAAAATGCTGGTTTCACCGGTACTCGCTGCGCCTTCACAGTAGTACCGAAGACTTTGACAGGAAAAGCAGCCGACGGTTCCGATGTCGAAATTTGGAAGTTGTGGAACCGCCGCCAATCTACTAAGTTTAACGGAGTTTCTTACATCGTGCAGCGCGGTGCAGAAGCCGTTTATTCTGAGAAAGGCAAGGCTGAAATTCAGGCATTAGTCAATTTTTACATGGAAAATGCGAAGATAATTCGCGAGAAATTGACAGCGGCGGGAATCGAGGTTTATGGTGGAGAAAATGCGCCTTATGTATGGGTGAAAACGCCTCACGGCTTGACGAGTTGGGAGTTTTTTGATAAGTTGCTGCAAACTGTAAATGTGGTGGGGACACCGGGTTCTGGTTTCGGTGCGGCGGGTGAGGGTTATTTCCGCATTTCGGCGTTTAATAGTCGGGAAAATGTGGAGGAAGCGATGCGACGGATTGGGGAAGAGTTTAAGGTGTAAAAGGGCGAGAGGCAAGTCTTTTTGGGGCGGGCAAGATGCCCACCCCACAAGAAATAGATATGTTGTGGAACAGGCATCTTGCCTGTTCATGAAAATAGTAAAAGATGTGAGTTATAATCTAAAATGATTGTGGCTCAGGGTTTAAATAAAAAATGCAACCCAACACCAGGAGTTTATTATGCACTTGCTACGAGTTCAAGTTCCTGATTTTCGCGGTTTAAAAGATATTGACATCACTTTTGAAAAGGATTTTGTTCCTAAGATTTTTCCGCTGGGAAGTCAAAATGGTGGCGGAAAAAGTACGCTGTTGCAGTTGATTTTTGTGTTGTTGCACTGTTCGGGTGATGATGATAAAAAACCGTTTTTACAAAATATACTTCACGGCTTTAAAATTGCTGATGGAGAAGACAAAAGAGTCTTAGCCATTATTGACATTTGGGATGGAGAAGAAACATTCAAAATTGAATTCTATGTCCGTAAATTTGAAGATCCTACTTTGGTAGATGAAAATATACAGCAGGAAGATATAGAGCCAGAGCATAGAATAAATATATGTAATTATTCAAGCGATCGAAACTATAATGGTCATGAAAACCCAAATACACAGTTACTATGTTATTTTAATAATCTGAAACAGGACGAAGGAAAATTATTTTTAAATAAAGTGTCCGATAAAATTTTTCTGGCAGCTCCTTTAACACAAGTTTTTCTGTTTTTGCCGAGGTATTATCAAGTATTATTATTTAGAGGATCGAGTCAGGGAGATGGTGGTTATTATGGAATAGTTGACTCGGTAAAATCTAAATTAAATGGTTTTTTTACCTATGAATTCCTTGCTGTAGATATACTTATTCAATCATTTAAAGCTGCTCGCGATCGCGATTTCAGAGAAGCGATAATCACAGGCAGCTACGGGAACAGCTATCAAGCTCTAATTAAGGAATTAAATATGCTATTGGCAAATAAAAAAATAAATTTCAATGAAGATTTTGCTGGTGTCAATTTTAAATTGGATAATAACGGTGAAACTATAGAACTATATCCCGAAGATTTAAGTCACGGCGAACTCAAAAGACTTAGCATCTATATATGGCTAAAGTCCCGCAACATAAAAGATGCTATAGTTTTGATGGATGAAGTTGAAATTGCTTTTCATCCAGATTGGCAATATCAAATTATATCAGACCTTCAAGAGTGGGCTCCTAGCAATCAATATATTCTGGCAACTCACTCCTACGCATTGTGTGAAGCTCTGACACCAGCTCACGTTAAAGAAATTGAGCCAAAACTGATCAAACAAGAATCTAATATTACAAATGAGTCTTAATCCAGAACAGCTAGAAGAACATTGCGAGATAATTCTTAAGTCTCCCGAAATTAGAAACAAAATTGTTGTCTTGTGCGAAGGCACGATTCCCGAGATCGGGGGTAGAAAGTCAGTTCAATCTTATAAAGCAATGAAGCACAGACCAGATGCCAATTTTTATATGGATTGCATTCCGAAATGGTGGAGCCAGAAGCGACCGACATTTTTCAACTGTGGCGATCGCAAAGATGTAATAGACACCTACTTTACTCTTTTAACATTACACGAACAGGATACCACTAATTCAAATTTAGCTCCCGAGCGACTTTTTGCAATGATAGATTTAGACTTGCAACTGCAAACGATCGAGAATTATATTTTTAAAGATACAGAAGCAATTTTTCGCAATCTTTACGAAAAATCGCAGGTGAAAGAGCCAAACGCAGCACAGCATCGGATCTGGATTACAGGTTTGATCCACAAAGAAGCATATTTTCTGACACCTGAACTTCAATCAGTATTTGATGATTATCCTAATTCTCCGTATTATAAATATCAAGAAAATTTAGCGTCACTAACAAATATTTATAGTGATATGGCTGATACAATTAGTAGCGATAAAGATTTGCAGCTTAACACAAAGAGAGCATTAGAGCGCATAAATCATTGTTCGGGATTGGATTGTACGGAATTAGACTTAGACAAATTCCAGGATTCATGGAAACATCAGTTTCAAAATACGACTGATGCAACCCAGAAGCATGAGTTAATAGTAGCTTTGCTGACAATTAAAAAAGCTAAGGATTATTGGCATCTAATTAAGCCATCCGGTGACTTTAGCCGGGAAGATTGGGTATATAGAGAGCAACTAGCGTCAGAAATTGGGAGATTTTATTCAGAGCAAAGTAGCGATGTTAAGTCTCATATTCCTTTTTTTTTCAAAACATTGTATGAGTTAGTTTATTTAGATAAAACGCCTCAATTATAATATTCCATTTTCTATCCATCAGCATCGCTAGGAAAACCAAATTGGTCTGGTAATTCAGCAGAGGTAATTTGCAAAATCTCTAGCAACTTCTTGTATTGCACAGGCGTCAGCTTCGGTACAGATCGCCCAGCTTCCCAGTTGCTTACCGTCGCTTCCGTAACGCCAAGTGCTTCTGCTAGCTGCTTTTGAGTCATAAACCGCTGAGTTCTCAATCGCATTAAGGGCGATCGATCGGCTCTTTCTGAGGTTTCCATAGGCTATTTGTTAACTTATATTAAATAATTTAGATTTTGCCTAAAATAATTGACATCTGCCCTAAATTAATTTAGATTTAAGCCAATAAAGATTAGACAGCACCAGAACCGCAACTTGTGCTGTAGGGGAATTGTTGTCTTTTCTTCGATCTGTCATTGTACGCGGTTTTACCGTTACAAAGCATCAAACCTATCGAAAATTGTCAAAACTATGTTGCAAGATTCCGCATCGAACCAAGTATCGCCCCAAGTTTTAACCAACCAAAGCTTTGAGGCCGATAATCGCGAATCCATCCGTCACGTCATCATCGGTTCGCCGCTGGGAGTACGGCGCACAATCCACCAACTCCACGCCTTGCGCTACGCGGAAGTTGCTCGTTGGACGCATCCCATCGCCATTCCCGACAATCGCATCATTATTACACCGGAACAAGGAGAAATCATGAGTTTGTTAGTTAAGTTAATTCGGTTGGATTGAAGTGTCAAATGTGCGATCGCCATTTCGAGAATTGAGTCAAAAGCGCGATCGCACATCTCCCCTGCTCACCCGTACTCAATCCGGGATTTTTACTTAATTATTTCTTAGTCCGCGGAGGCGGACATTGTTTGTATAGCAGCGGTTTCAACCGCCGATTTATGGCGAATTTATTAACTTATTACAGCCAATTTGTCAACCCCTAAACGTCGATAAATTGTATCTCTTTGCTGATAATCCCGCCCCAAAGAACGAATCGCATTTTGCAAATCTTCCACAGACTGACAACTGCCGCCAACTGCACCGGCCATTGTAGTAATGTGCTCTTCCATCAAAGTGCCACCGATGTCGTTGCAGCCCCATTTGAGCGCTTCTGTAGCTCCATCTAAACCCAGTTTTACCCAGCTTGGTTGATGATTGGAAATCAAATTTCCCAAAAAGATTCGAGAGACAGCGGTGAGTAACAATGTATCTGCTAAAACTGGTTGATCGCGGCCGACTCTACTGCGTAAAGGAGCCGGTGCATCCTGTCCGACAAAGGGCAGTAAAATAAATTCTGTGATGTGAGCTGGATAGTTGTTGTTAATTGCTGTTTGTTGGAGCGATCGCACTTTTTCTAAATGCAAAACCTGCTGAGAGGCGGTTTCAATATGCCCGCAAAGCATCGTGCTAGTTGTCGGTAAACCCAGACGGTGAGCAGTTCCCACAATTTCTAACCAAGTTGCAGAATCTAGTTTTTCCGGGCAAATTATCCTCCGCACCGCATCGTCGAGAACTTCCGCTGCCGTTCCCGGCATCGAACCAACTCCCGCATCTTGCAAAGCTGAAATTACATAGCTGAAACTCAGATTATCTTGTCTGGCAATAAATTCTATTTCTTGCGGCGAAAAAGCGTGCAAGTGCAACTGCGGAAACTTATCTTTAATAGTTTTTACCAATTGCAGATAATAAGGCAAAGATGCACCGCCCTGTTTAGCTTGAAGATTTAAGCCGCCCTGCATACAAATTTCCGTCGCACCCCGCTGCACTGCATCAGTTGCCTTTTCCTGAATTTGGGCTGCATCTAACCAAAAAGCGCCTTCATCTCCGTCGTCGCGGCGGAACGCACAAAAACTGCAATGCTGCTCGCAAATGTTGGTAAAATTAATATTGCGATTTATAACATAGGTAACAGTATCCCCTGATTGTCGGCGACGCAGCAAGTCAGCGGTTGCTTGAATTTGGGCGATCGCCTCTGGATCTCTTTGTTGCAAAAGTATCAAGGCTTCGGCGGTAGAAATGTTATAACCTTGTAAAGCTCGATCTAGAATTGCATCCACAGTTTTATTTTTGGCTCAGTTACAGAATTACTGCCTAGAATTAAGGCGTTTTTATATCTTAACAAATCGATCGTAGATGAACGCTCTGCTAAAATCTCAACGTTTACAAAAGCATCTTTTAATTTGTGAAACTTAATTTATGGGCATCAACCAAACAAATCATCTGTTACCAGTGCCTTCTGGACTTTTGCAAATTCCTGCTGTACCGACTTTCGCTTCAACTTTTACAGACACAGATACAGCGCCCATTTATTTTTCCCTCGTCATTCCCACCTATAACGAGTGCAAGAATGTCAAGAGTATTGTGGAACAATTGAGCCAATTGCTTGATGGCATGATTCCCGGCAACTACGAGTTAATTGTAGTCGATGACGACAGCCCCGATCGCACCTGGGAAGTTGCCCTGTCCCTGACACCAGAATATCCGCAATTGCGCGTGATGCGCCGCTCAGACGAGCGGGGACTTTCTACCGCCGTAATTCGCGGGTGGCAAGCCTCTAGGGGCGAGGTTTTGGGGGTGATCGATGCCGACTTGCAGCATCCGCCGGAGACACTGTTGCAGCTTTTAGCAGAAATTCAGCGGGGAGCCGATTTGGCCGCTGCGAGCCGCCACGTTGACGAGGGCGGGGTGAGCGACTGGAGCGTTGTCAGGCGATTGTTGTCGCGGGGAGCTCAAATAGTCGGATTGATCGTACTACCGGGAGTGGTGGGCCGAGTTTCCGATCCGATGAGCGGCTATTTTATGGTGCGCCGCAGTTGCATTGCCGAGAAAACCATGAATCCTGCCGGTTACAAAATTTTGATTGAAGTGCTTGGGAGGGGAAACATCCGCTGGATTGGAGAAGTTGGTTACGTGTTTCAGGAGCGGAAGGAAGGCGAGAGCAAAGTTACTGGAAAACAGTATATTGAGTATTTGCGGCATTTGCTCATATTGCGGTTTGCCCGCTGGCCGATGGGTAAGTTTCTGCGGTTTGGCGTGGTTGGTTTCAGTGGCGTGTTTGTGAATATGGCGGTTTTGTACGTGCTGCGTGAGATATTAAATTTGGAGCTGACTCGCAGTCTGATTCTTGCTGCTGAATTAGCAATTATCAGTAACTTTTTTTGGAATGATTGGTGGACTTTTGGGGATATTTCTAAGCGACAGCCGGGAATGAAGCAGCGCTTGAAACGGCTGTTAAAGTTTAATACAATTTGCTTGATGGGTTTGATTTTGAATGTGCTGCTGGTTAATGTGATGTTTAATATTTTGGGGATGAATGAATATTTGGCGACTTTAATTGCGATCGCAGTCGTGACTCTGTGGAATTTCTGGATTAATATGAAGCTGAGCTGGCGGGTTACGGAAGTTGATTAGAAACTGGGTCATGGGGAATTGATAATTGGCGATTGGTAATTGATAAAATGACGTTGGACGGAAAGCGAGTTATTGAGGTGCTCGCACTAATGACTAATGACTAAGGACTAATGACTCTTCTTCCCAAGGCCTTTGAATGACTGAATTGATGATTAAACATAAACAACTGTTGCTAATATTGCTGTGGATGGCGATCGCCCTAATGCTGCGCTTTGCCAATTTGGACTCGAAACCGCTGTGGACGGACGAGTTTTCGACTCTAGTGTTTAGTTTGGGGAACAGTTTTCGCGGTGTGCCGATCGATCGCGCGATCGACCTTGCCACTCTATTACAACCGCTGCAATTTCGTCCCGATGCTGGCATTGGAGATGTCCTAAACCATTTGCTGCTAGAAAGCAACCATCCGCCAGTATATTTTATGCTAGCCCACTGGTGGATGCAGTTGTTTGGCCCGACCGAAGATAGTTTAGTTTGGATCGGGCGATCGCTGCCGGCATTATTAGGCGTTATTTCCGTACCCGCCATCTACCTTTTAGGCAAATTTGCATTCAATTCTCGTTTAGTTGGTCAATGTGCCGCCGCGATGATGGCAGTTTCTCCCTACGGCATTTATCTCGCTCAAGAAGCCCGCCATTATACTTTAGGAATCTTATTAGTTATTGCCTCTCTTTTTTGCTTGACCTTAGCTGGAAAAAAACTGCAACAGCGCGCTCCGCTGCCTATTTGGGCGGTGCTGCTGTGGATAGTTGTTAACTGTTGGGGAATTGCTTGTCACTACTTTTTTGTGCTTACTTTGTGTGCCGAAGCCATCGCCTTAATTGCTGTAATTTTGCTGCAATTTAATCAAAAATTGGCAACTTCAAATAATCAGCAGCCGAATATTTGGCAATTTCAAATTATCTGGCGGCTGTTAGCAGTAGCGCTGGGGACTTTAGCTGGCGGTTTAGTTTGGTTACCGATATTTTTGTCAAATAAATACGGTAGCGAGCTCACGAATTGGCTTGTCAGTGGCGATCGCACATTTTTAGATTTGATTAATCCGATTGTTCAAGCTTTAGCTGGATGGATTACTATCGTGTCGCTGCTGCCGGTGGAATCGTCAAATTTGGCAGTAGTGGCTGGATCTGCGATCGGCATGACAATATTTTTGCTGTGGGCGCTTCCCATCCTATTTATGGCTCAAAAAAACTCCTTAAAAACGCCAAATAATCGTTTAGGTAATGTTATTTTCGGCGGATTTGTGCTAGGAGCAATTTTCCTATTTTTCAGCTTTGCATATATTCTAGGAATTGACCTAACTCGCGGCGCACGCTACAATTTCGTCTACTTTCCCGGCGTAATTTTATTGTTAGGAGTAATCTTAGCAGTTATTTATAGCACACCTACAGTCAAAAGTCGATGGTTTAATTTACCTGCCGTAGAAATTTCTGGCAAAAGAGCAGTCATGCTAATTTTAGCAATGAGTTTTGTCAGCGGTATCACAGTAAATTCCAATCTCGGCTATCGCAAATATTACAAACCAGACCTTTTAATTCCGATTATCCGCGAAGTGTCGTCGAAAGTTCCCGTTTTAATTGCCACTACTCAAAAGACTCATGTAGAAATAGGAGAGTTGATGGGGATTGGATGGGAATGGGAAAGAAGGCATAAGGAAGAAGTCAGAAGGAAGAAGGAAGAGGGAAGAGGGAAGAAGGAAGAAGTTAAAGCCTTTGATTCTCCACGGTTTCTTTTGGTTAAGCAGAGAAGGGATGCGCCGGAAATTGTGACTGGAATACTCGATCGGACACTCAGTCAATTAGAACGTCCGCTAGATTTGTGGTTGGTAAATTTTCCCACACCTGTCAACTTAGCAGAACAAAAATGTCAGCTTGAGTCGCGCCAGTTGCCTGCGGTAGACGGGTATGAATATCAAATTTATCATTGCTCTAGTTAAGGACAAACGGGATTTTTTACAAAAATACTATTCGCAGTTAGATCAAATCCGGTAACATCGGAATGATTCAGATATATATTCTCGGACTCTGTGTACTCTGCGCCCTCTGTGGTTAAAAAAATCATTCCGATGCAACCGGCAACGATACTAACCCTCCGTTTCCGAGGCTTTGTTGGGGTTTCACTTCGTAAGGGATCAACCCAGGCTAGGAAGAAAGTAGTTTTCAATCTTTCCTCACACTATCCGGCACGCCCACCGCCGAAATACCCGATATCGCCCTTAAATTCTGACACCGAATCAACTCATTAAAATCCAAACTGCGTCCTTCAATTTGCGCCGCAGCTTCAATAGCAGACAGCAAATGTCCGGCGGCCTCGGCTTCGCTGTAACCGCGCCTTAGAGCCACTTTAATCGCCGTCTCGTCAGCCTCTAACTCTACTTGCGAACTGCGGTTGTCGCGCCAAATTCGAGTCATCGCCAGTCCCGTCAAACCACCCGCGATCGCAATTCCGATCGCATCTCGCTGCGACAACTCTACAACAGTCCCGACAATTCCCGCCAGAGCAGCACCTTGATAAATATCCAGCTTAAACCACTTGAAATTGCCCAAAAAACTCACATTTCGCAATAGCAGCAAATCTCGCTGCGGCTGAGATAGCAACCTCCACAAATCAAAATTAATATAAATCGGTCGAGATTGATTCCAAGGCAAAGGAAAATCACAATCAATTACCGTCGATTGTTGAGGCTTATTAATAATTTTACACGTCATGCGACCGGAAGCGGGCATCACATCTAACAGGCGTCGAATTTCAGGTTCGGGATTCATGATTGAAGGAAGAGGGAAGAAGGAAGAAGGAAGAAGGAAGAGGGAAGAAGGAAGAGGGAAGAAGGAAGAGGGAAGAAGGAAGAGGGCATTGGTGGGATAAATTTCGCTTATTACTTAGTCTAGATCCCCCTAAATCCCCCTTAAAAAAAGGGACTTTGACCGCTTCCAGTTCCCGTCTAATAAAAGGGGAACTTTGACCACTTCTTGTCCCCCCCTTAAGAAGGGGGGTTAGGGGGGGATCGGGCCTTAATTACCAGACAGAATACTGGAACTAGGTTTGACGTTAAGTGTCCTTAACTCATACCTTGTTTAAGGCGTTTTCTTCGATTCAGATTTAGGAGATTCTTGAGCTTTTGGAGTTGCTTTTTCACCCTTGGGCGAAGGCTTCGGGCTGGCAACTTCTGGGGCAACGGACGGCTGGGAAGTTACGCTTGGGGATGCCTGCTGTTTTTGGGAGGCGGGGGCAGTTATCGGAGCTGCAGGGGCTGCCTTAGCACCTAAAATGCTCGCGTCTCCGGTGTCAAATAAGCCGGCGATGCAGGCAATCATCATTGTTGCTAAGGTGCCGACAAATAATGCTTTCCAACCGAGTTCGGAAATGTCTTTGCGGCGGGAGGGAATTAGGGCGATCGTACCGCCGACAAATATACCGACGGATGCTAGGTGCGCGAAGCCGGAAAGGGCGTAACTGACAATCAAAACTGTGCGATCGCTAATCAGTCCTTGTTTTGCGGCTTCTGCTAAACTTTGATAGGGTGGAATTGCGGTTTCTAACAGCCGCCGTCCGATGATTACTGATGCTACCCAAGAATCCTCAATGGGAACTCCAGTTAATAAGGTTAGCGGATAAAATAAAACTCCTTGGATATTTTGCAGGGTGACAAAACTAAAGATTGTGCCGATGGGAGCCGGCAACACGGCCAACCAGCCAAAGAATTGATTGATTAAGGAAACTAAGCCCAAGATTAAAATCAAAACAGCGGCGATCGCCACAGCCATTTTTACACCGTCCAATGCACCAATTATCGCTGCATCCAAAGGGCTGACTCGTTCGATGGGTTCTCCGCCCACAGTCTCTTGTTTGAGCGCTTCGCCGTCGATTTCCGAAATTTCGTCGCTGATAAATTCGCCGAGGCCTTGAGGTTTCCGTTCTTCCTTGGGGATGCCGCCCATTGTCAGCGGTACTCCTGTTTCGGGAACTAAAATTTTGGAGATGACAAAGCAAGCGGGAATGGCGATAATTGAGGCGGAAACTAAATGTCCTAAAATATTGGGAAATACAGGCTTGAGAAAGCTGACGTAAATTGCTAAAGTTGATGAAGCGGCGGTTCCAAAACAGCAGGAGAGAATGGCACAAAGTTCGGAACGAGTCATTTGCGGCAAATAAGGCTTGACGACTATTGCTGCTTCTATTCCTACAAAAATATTGGCTGCGCCGCTGAGGGCTTCTGCGCCGCTCAACCGCATTGTCTTATAAAATATTTTGGCAAAAACTTCGGTGACAATTTGAATTACGCCGATGTTATAAAGTAAAGCCATGAGGCCGGAAAAAAAGACGACTGTCGGTAAAGCTCGAAAGGCGAAAATATATCCTAAATTAATTGCCGGCTCTTTACCCGGTACTGGTACAATATTGCTCCCGAATACAAATCTCGCTCCGGTGTCAGCAGCGGTGAATACTCCATCGAGCAAGCCTGTAAACCATTCTAGGGCGATGCGAGTTGGGGGAAACAGGAATACTAAAAATCCTAAGACTAATTGCAGGCCAATTCCCCAGATGATGACGCGCCAAGGTATATAACGAACTTGGCGGTTTTCTGAGAAAATCCAGGCGATCGCGCAGAGCCCAAAAATGCCCAGAAATGAGATAAAGTTGTAAATAGACATGAGTCTAGTCCTTAAAATAGCTGAGAATACCGATCGACGGTTTGCACCACATCAGTTATACTATTCATCGGACGGCAAGTGCCAAAAAAAATAATTAGCAGATAAATTACGCACTCAACAGCGTATTTATGTCGTTGCTTATGTCAGCGCCAGCGGAAGCGGATCTTTAGCAACCGTTGATTTGCCCTAATTACCAGCAGTTTAAATAAAAACACGCAACACATGGAAGCTTTTGCTCCACATCCTCCCGAATGGACTGCGATGGCGGTTCACGCTACTGAGTTTTGCTGTCCCAAGTGCGGTGCTAGCTGCACTGATGCCCGCGAGGTCTGGATTAATCGCCGATCGCCAGTATACAGTGAGTTCCAGCGTCGCAAGTGGCAAGAATTTTATCGCTGTCAGTGCGACGGCGTGTGGTGGGCCTGGAGTAGCGATAGGCCTCCTTCTGAACTTGTGCGTCCCGACGAGAGTTCGGATGAGGGTTCTGATGAGGACGATGATGATTTTTAGAAGGACTTTCGATTGGATTTGAAACAGTCCCGGACTCACGCCCCGGCCAAAAACCCGGTTTCTGCATCAAGCATCTCACATCGCGTCCGATCGATTAAGATCATAAAAACGGATATGTGCGGAGGGCCTCCGCACATATCCAAGCAATTTTTCTCAACTAATTGAGTACGTCGAGTAGGCCATTGACTACGCCTGACATTACTTTTTCAACTAAACTCAATTCATGTTCGCCGATCGACTCATCTAAGAGCATTGACTGAATTCGCTGTCTGTCTTCGCGAGTCAGTTGACCAGAGGCAAAGATCCGTTCAACTACTTGTTCATTTAAAAATGGGAAGGGTTGATTTTGCATTATCTGTCCCTAAAAGCATCAATATTTGGTTTTTAATTTTGCTAGAGGAGGCAGTTATTTTGTGGGTTTTTGCCTTTTCATCCATATCTTTGCTTCAATCTTAGGACTCAGCAGGCTTTTTGTCAAGACACCTGCGACCGATAGATAAATACGAAATATGCTTGGTATTTCTGACATTCTGGCAAAAGATGGTTTTGCAGGGCGATCGACTCAAAGACGCTGATTTGCACCCTGGGAGCAAACCGCCGTGCCCGCAAGCTTTTTAAGTTTATTGGCACTTTAGCGGAACATTACAGCTCAAAAAAAAATCAAAACTACAATAGATTAGAATGGGAATTGGAATGGGGAATGGGGAATGGGGAATGGGGAATGGGGAATTGGGAATGGGGAATTGGGAATGGGGAATTGGGAATTGTCAACCACTAACGACTGATGACTGATGACTGATGACTAATAACTAATAACTGATGACCTATTTTCGCTCTGCTATAATTTTGACATTAGGTTTTTTGCTGCTACCGCTAGCAGCGCGATCGCAACCTGTCATTCCGGCAAATGACGGCACTAATACTATTGTCAACCAGGAGCAAAATCGATTAGAGATTAGAGGCGGCCAACTGTCTGGAAACGGCGCAAACTTGTTTCACAGCTTCAGCCAATTTAATCTCAGCGAAGGTCAAATTGCTAATTTTCTAACTAATCCAAATATTCAAAATATTTTAGGGCGAATTTCCGGCGGCAATGTTTCCATCATTAACGGCCTGATTTCAGTAAGCGGGGGAAACTCGAATTTATTCTTAATGAATCCGGCGGGAATTGTTTTCGGTCAAAATGCGAGATTGAACGTGCCGGGGTCTTTTTTCGCCACAACTTCTACGAATATCGGTTTCGGCGATCGCTGGTTTAATGCGGCCGGAATTAATGATTATAAATCTTTACAGGGAAACCCCACTCAATTTAATTTTAATAACTCACAATCTGGAATAATTGTCAATGCTGGAAACTTAGCAGTTGGTAGCGGTCAAAATTTAACTTTGTTGGGCGGTACTGCGATTAATACCGGGCAATTGTCCGCCCCGGCCGGTCAAATTACGGTGGCTGCTGTTGCGGGAAGCAATGCAGTCCGCATCAGTCAGACTGGTAATTTATTGAGTTTAGAAATTACTCCGTCTTTGCAGTCAGACAAATCGGCGATCGCCCCAGTTACTTTACCTGTGTTGCTGACTGGCCCGGGCGTAGAGTCAGCCACAGGTTTAACGACTAACGAACAAGGTCAATTAATCCTGACTGGGGGCCAAACAGTGCCGGTAAATGCCGGAAGCGCGATCATATCGGGTGCTGTAAATGTCTTTGCACCTTCTGGCGCAAGAGGCGGCACAGTCAATATTTTAGGGTCAAAAGTCGGACTGTTCGGCGCAAATATCAATGCTTCCGGGACAGATGGCGGAGGAGTCGTGCGCGTCGGTGGCGGTTTCCGGGGGACGGAACCAGTGCCAAATTCCCTGGTAACTTATGTTAGTCCTGATTCTACGATCGCAGCAGACGCGATCGACCGCGGCAACGGCGGTACTGCGACAATTTGGTCAGACAATACAA
This sequence comes from Microcoleus sp. S36a_B3, assembly GCF_036700745.1. NCBI lineage: Bacteria > Bacillati > Cyanobacteriota > Cyanophyceae > Oscillatoriales > Microcoleaceae > Microcoleus > Microcoleus sp. S36a_B3. The sequence continues at coordinate 55,901 of NZ_JAUBPN010000001.1, forward strand.
CTCGCTTCTTCGGCAATATTACGGCTCGCGGCGGCACAGCAGCAGGAAACGGCGGCAGAGTGGAAGTTTCCGGTAAAAATGCTTTAGTTTTCCAAGGAGAGGTCGATACCCGCGCGCCTAACGGGGCGATCGGCAATTTGTGGCTCGATCCGGCAAATATTTCGATCGTCAGCGGTAACGGCGAAAACAGCCCTTCATCCTCTGCTGGCGGGGAACTCCAATCCACAGAATCACCCACTGAAACATCGATCTCAGAAGTGCAGTTAGAACAGATGGCGGCCGGCAGCAATGTAGTTGTAGAAACCCCCGGCTACATTACCCTGCAAAACTTGCCCGACAACAAACTCGCACTGCAAGCGCAAACCGGAGACAGCGTAACATTTACATCAGGCGGAGTGTTTTTTGTCAATGACCCCAAGGATTTAATCGAGACTCAAGGTGGCAACATTAACATTTTTGCCAGCAGCATTTCTCTGGGCGGAGTCAACGCTAACGGTGGCAATATCGCTCTGACTGCTAACGGCATTGACTTCAGGGGCGGCAGCAATTCCGTCAGCAGTGCGGGGGGGACAATTAGCTTGCAGCCCAGCGACGGCCGAGGGATTCGGGTGGGCGGCACTGGCGATATTTTAGGGGTTTTGGACTTGACGGGAGGGGATCTGGGTGCTTTGGCAGCGGGTTTCGGCTCGATCGCGATCGGGCGCGCCAACAGCAGCTCGATCGCGATCGTCGCACCAATTACCTTCAAAAGCCCGTTGACACTTCAAGGCAGTTCGATCGCGATCGACCATCCCCTCAGAACAACCGGCAGCGCTAGCTTGACACTCGACGCGCCTCAAACGGAGATCGGTGCCAACATCGCCGCACCGGGCGCAGATATCGCTTTTACTGGCAACCTTTCCCTGAATGCTGATGCCACTTTGGGCGATCGAACTACCGGCAGCATTTTGTTCTCCGGCAGCCTAGACGGAGCTCGCGCCCTCAGACTTGACGCAGGGCGAGTCCGGTTCGGCGCGACAGTGGGTCAAACTGCACCGCTGGCGAGTTTGACTGTAAACGGTGGCATTACCGAGATATTTGGGGCGATCGCCACATCTGGCGACATCACTTTCAACAATCCCGTCACAGTCGATCGCCGCAGCACAATTTCGGCCAGTACCGGCAACATCACTTTTGCCAGTAGCCTCGACAGCATCCAAGGCCGGGCAAATAATTTGACGCTGCGCGCTGGCGGCAACATTACCTTTACCGGCGCAGTTGGTCAAAGTCAGAGGTTGGGCGTGCTCTCGGCTGATGCTGCTAGCGTGACGGCTACTTCCCAAATTGCAGCCCGCATTTTGAGCGTGAACGCGCGAGATTTTGCTACTATCAGGGGGGACAGCACGGCCGCTTTGGGAGCCGATATCAAGGCCGGAAATGTACTGTTAGAGGGTAATTTAAGGACGGATGGCGGCAGCGCTAACTTGCAAGCTTTGGATGAGGTTCGGACTGGCAATATTACCTCCAACGGCGGAAGCATTCGGGTTGAGGGAAATACTGTTGCAGCAGGGGCGATCGACTCTTCGTCAGCAACGGGAACAGGTGGCGCGATCGCCCTCAAAAGCAATGCCGGCTCTTTAACTGCGGGAGGCTTGAACTCTTCGGGGGCGATCGGCGGCAATATTGCCCTTACCTCGCAAGCCGGCATTTCTACTCTCGATCTCAACTCCAGCGGCACTCAGGGAAACGGCGGCGCAGTCTCCCTGAGCGCGATCGGTAACATTCAGTTGGGTTTTATCAATGCTAGAGGCGGCAGCGTTGATGTGACAACCCTCGGTTTGTTTCGCTCGAACAATGTTTTTAACGATATATCCGGCAATCTTGCCAGTATTTCTACTGCAGGAGGTACAGGAGGCGGGGCGATCGCAATTCGGCACGGAGGCGGTAGTGATCGACCGTTTGTAGTTGGCGGGGCGATCGACAACGGAACTCAGGGAAGCATTAATGCTGGCGTAGAAAACGCCATTTTGCCTAGTTTTTCCTTTGGGCAAACTTACACCCAAGGAAGTTTACAAAACCAGATTTCCCTAATTACACCGGGCGCGCGCCCTACTCCTCCACCAATCCCCGAACCAATCCCCGAACCAATCCCCGAACCAATTCCCGAACCAATTCCCGAACCAATTCCCGAACCAATTCCCGAACCAATTCCCGAACCAATTCCCGAACCTGCGCTGTCACTTCCTGCATCTTTGCAAGTACAATTGCGATCGCCAAATCAAAACAGAAATTCCCCAACTAGCCCGGAGCTTTTGATTCCTTCTCGCAGCTTCGATACCGCAGTTTCCGGTATTTTAGCCTTTGAGCAAACCTTCACTCGCGAATACGAAAAATATCTAAATTTGCCCGCCAGAAAGCCGATTATAAATATGTCGGTAATTTACGAAACCCTTCGCAAAAACGAACAAATTACCGGGGTAAAATCTGCAATCATTTATATGAATTGGGTCAGCGAATCAAAAGCAGCAGCCAAAGAAAATGATTCGGTGCTGGTGGCAAGTCGAGATTTATCTAATCTCTTGCCTGTCAGAAAAAACCTCATCCCGCCGCCTCCCAAAATGTTAGAAGATGGGTTGATGGAGAAGTTGCCAACAGCAGGCACAGAAGTTTCCGATGTTCCTACCGGCGAGCATTTAGAATTAGTGTTAGTCACAGCTAACGCTCAACCGATGCGCGTTTTAGTTTCGGCGACAACGCGCTGGCAGGTACTGCAATTAGCCGACGCTTTGCAAACCGAAATCACTAATCCTAGAAGAAGAAATAGTATCAGTTATTTGGATGCAGCTCAAAAACTTTATCGGTGGTTAATTGCGCCATTTGCAGGAGAATTGGCAGCTTTAAAAATTAATAATTTAATTGTAATTCCGGCAGCGGGTTTGCGAAGCGTGCCGTTTGCTGCTCTTCACGATGGTAAACAATTTTTAGTTGAGCAATACAGCTTTAGCGTGATGCCGAGTCTGAGTTTGACTGATATCCGCTACGACAATATTACTGACGATGAAGTGTTGGCGATGGGGGCGTCGGTATTTCAGGATAAAGCGCCATTACCGGCGGTACCGGTGGAGTTAGAGTCGATCGCCCCGCCGACGCGCGGAAAATCATTTTTGAATCAAGATTTTACTCTCGCAAATTTGCAAGCTCAACGGGCAAATCAACCTTTTGGAATTATTCACTTAGCAACTCACAGCGAATTCCAGCCAGGGGCACCGAAAAATTCTTACATTCAGTTGTGGGATACTAAATTGCGCCTCGATCAAATGCGGCAGTTGCGGTGGAATTCTCCCCCGGTGCACCTGTTAGTTTTAAGCGCGTGCAGTACCGCTTTGGGCGACGAAGAGGCGGAGTTGGGGTTTGCGGGTTTGGCGGTAGCTAGCGGTGCGCGATCGGCTTTGGCGAGTTTGTGGGAAGTCAGCGATGAGGGGACTTTGGGACTAATGACGGAGTTTTACCGGCTGTTGCGGACTCCCAGAAGCGGTGGTAATTTGATGATTAAAGCCGAGGCTTTGCGGTGGGCGCAATTGCAGATGTTGCGGGGGCGGGTGCGGATTCAAGACGGGATGCTGCGAGTTGAAGGGCTTTCTGAGGCGATCGTTTTGCCTCCTGAAATTGCGGCCAGGGGCGATCGAATGCTTTCCCATCCTTATTATTGGGCTGCTTTTACAATGATTGGCAATCCTTGGTAATTGGTAATTGGCCCGCGCAGGGCATTGGCCCGCGCAGGGCATTGGTCATTGGCCCGCGCAGGGCATTGGGAATTTTCCCTAATGACTGTTGACTGATAACTGTTGACTGTTGACTGTTGACTGTTAACATCATTTATGAGTGCAACCGGAATTGATATAACCAATAACTAACAACTAACAACTAACAACTGAGGGCGGGCACGCACCATCCACCGCCCCTACCAACTAACAAATAACAACTAACAAATAACAAATAACAAATAACAACTAACTCTTCTTCCTTAATTTTTTTCGCTCTGCTGGAAATGCCGCCCAACTTCCTGATGACATACGTGCCAAAAATACAAAGCCAAATTCAGAAGAGCTAATAACTTAGTGCCATCTTCTAACATCGCGTGCAATCCTGTACTTGGAGAGTTTATAATATCCTCAAGCCGCGAGATAGCAAACAAGAATAATGCTGCGACTAATGGCAAGTAAGGAGTAGTTTTGATGTACCGCCAAAAATTATATATGTAAAGAAGAACACCGCTCGCATAACATAAATAAATTATTTTTTTAGATATTCCCAGCCGAGTAAGAATCAAAGTCATCCGAAACCTGTCATCCACATACAAGACTCCCAGCAGTAAAGCACTAAAAAATAAGAAGATGGCCGATCGACTGCGGGGATCTTTGTGGCGCAGCAATCCAAAAGTAAATGCACAAATTGCCACACAAATGCACCCTAGGAATTCGGAAACTCCGGTGAGAATGCCTTCGTAAGGGAACCAGAAATTAAAAGGATCGCTAAACAGGCGTTCAACTCCGTCTCCCTTCTTGTTTAGTTTTGCGTAGACGCTTAGCCAGCCCAAAATCAGGACAGTCAGAATGTTGAAAGCAGCTAAAAACGGTACAGTAAAAAAGTGTGTTTTGAAAATTTCTAAAGAATTTGAAAAATTGGGAATTTTATCTAATAAAGACCGACGCTTCATAAAAACTCTCTCCAAACAATAGGCTTAGTTACTACTGATTGAGCGGCAGCCAAAGTACAAATGTAGTGCCGCGATCTGTTGGATATAAATGAGTTTCTGCTGGTGGCAGCCATTCGGGATTTACTGGAGAAAATACTTCGATTTCTCCTTGCATTTGGCGGACTAAATCGCGGGCGATCGCCAAACCCAATCCAGTGCCGGGAATTTCTGTCTGCGCTTTTTCTCCCCGGTAGTGCCGCTCAAATAAATGTTCTAAATCTTGGGGTGGAATCCCGGCACCTGTGTCGCTGACTGCCACTGCGACGGCAGGTAATGGGCGGTGTGTTGCCCGATCGCCATTCGCTTCCTTGTGCCTTACTTTAATATAAATTTGGCAGCCGGCAGAGCTATATTTCAAAGCATTGTCAATTAAATTGCTCAAAACTTCGCGCAAAGCTCGATCGTTCGCCGAAACTGGCGGCAAATCTGCCGGAATGTCGGCTACCAATGACAGACGCCTTTCAGATGCGATCGCCCGGGCGGAAATTAACAGCGGTTGTAGTACCAATCCCACAAAACAGGATTCTTCCAAATTGGCTGCTGGTGAAAGCGACAGAGAAGAATGCGACATTAATTCTAAATTGGACACTGCTTTTTCTGAAGTGCCAAATGGGAGTCTGAGATTTGCTTCGCCTGTGTCAAGGGTGCGATCGAACTCGGCGAGCAAGTCTTGCAGCCGATCGCTCTCTCGGACAATACTAAAAGCCACATTGCGATTTCTGTCTTCCGGTACCAGCCTGCGCGCCAACAGCTTACCAAAAGTTCGCAACGCTGTCAGCGGACTTTTGAACTGGTGCAGCAAATTGTGCATCGTATCGTACACCTGAGTCTGGATTTGCCTCGCCGAGCCCAATTCCTGCTGCATCCACTGGGATCGCTGGTCTAAAATACAAGCCAGGGTTAAGGTGCGAGCAATTTGCTGCATTTGAGCCTCCTCTCGATCGTTCCAAGGCCTGTCTTGCCTGCCGCACACCAGGAGTCCCATTACAACTCCCTCGTGTACCATAGGCGTCACAATTTGCCGGCGTTGCTGCCACACATTCTCCGGGCCTTGACACTGATCGTTCCGCCGCTGATTATCCGGGCTCTGCTCGGGCGCGATCGCCCCCACCGTTGATTCTTCCACAGGAAAAGCTGGCGCAGCCAGCCGCGGCACTGGTTTGACTGTCGAGTTTTCGGAAGATTGCAGCCTCAGCCCCAGATTTTCTTCCGATTCGGCTGATGTTTCTGGGTAAACCGCGATCTCTACCAACTTTGCTGCGCTTCCGGGTACGAGCTCTTGTGTCAGGTATACCGCGCTGAATGTCGCTCCCAAACTGACGGCGATCGCCACCTGCGATCGGCAAAGCTGGACAAATTCGGAACTGGCTGGCATTAACATGAGCGCCACATTAAGATATCTAACGGAATTCTAAGTCAATTACAACTGGGCCGCTGCTGATTACAGATGAGAAACTTCTAAATTTGTGGTGTCTCCCCTTTGATGGAAGGCGGATAGGTTCAAAGCATTCGGCTTTCACAAACAAAAGTTGCTTAAAAGTAAAGTCCCGCCTGCATACTTTCCACAGATTTCCCAGCTTGGCTGCTGCCGGAACTTGCGGCCTACATTACCACAACTGGTGCATTTTGTCGATCGGCACGAATGTTAAGATTGTGTCGATATATTAAAAACAGTTGATTTTTTGAGCTAGAAGGGATATACTGGCCTCGGATTTGGTAGCTATGATTACCTAAAAAATCGATCTCAAACCCCGTCCGATCGGGACGGCTTTGATGATTGAATCATATATTGTTGATTCGCCAGATGTAAAAATCCGGTCTCAACTCTAGCATCCAAAAAATCTCAAATAGGTTGGGGCATCAACCTGGGGCTCGGCAAGATCGGACAAGCCGTGCTTGAGGAAAGCTGTTAGAATCCAGAATCCCCATTTTTTTTAGGGATGGGGAGTATGTCAAAACCTGTCTGTTCATACTGTCTGCTCATACTGTCTGCTTACAGAGGAGGTAAAGAAATTGGCCAGGAGACGCAAACGCAAGAGTCGCCGCCGACAAGAAGGACGCAGAATTTTAGAGTGCGTGCCTCAATATAGCATCGAGAGCGGCGAAGATAAACCCGTAACAGCGGCTCGCAAGTTCATCCATGCTGAAGGCATTGCTCCCCCTGCATTGCTGTTAGTCAAGCGTAACGAGCATACCACCGACAGATACTTCTGGGCTGAAAAAGGTTTATTCGGAGCCCAATACGTAGAAGAGAACCATTTCTTGTTTCCCAGTTTAAAGGTAATGCTGGAAACAGCCGCAGAAAAAATTTCTGTGGTGTCCGCCCGCGCATAGGTCAAAATGTTGAGTTCAAAACATTGACAGCAATGTTTGTCTAGCTCTTTTAACAAAAGTGCGAGAGTTCTCATTGTCTGGAGAGTGCTGGCTGAAATTTACGCGAAAAGTCCTTAAGAATAAAGAACAAGGGTATAAGGCTCCATCGCAACAGGATACTCGCCTGCAACGGGCGATCGCCACAGCGCGCACTCTCAGGATAATGGTTTTTGTGACACTGCTCACGGATACAAGCCCCGCAGAGCTGTCGCGGCTTCAAATTTTAGACGAAAATTCAAATTCCCTGATTCATCTTGAGGATAAATCGAAAATCTCAAATCTCGACTCTAAAATCGACTGAGTGTTCTGTCGATCGAGCTTTCGGACTCTTTGAGAGAGCCGCAAACATTCATCGGTTGGTCGGCTAGAACTTTAAGCACGGCATCTAGCATATCAAAAAACGTTCCACACCAAAATTTTAATATTCCAGCGGTTTTAAATCTAAAGCTTTTTCCATAGCTGCTAGTTCATCGCGGTGAGCTCTGACAGTAACCAGGCTCTTAGTTTGGCTTCCCGACTCAGCAACAGATTCGAGTTTAAGGGAAACTTGCTCCGAGCGTCCAGCTTTTTTCCAGTAAAATATTCCCGCCAGCGGTGACAGCAGTACCAAAGCTAGGAAAATTTGACCTTGCTGGGGAAGTAGCATTCCCAAAAGCAAGCCCAAGGACAGAGTGCCGCCTGCACTCAGCAAAGTGAGAAAAATAGCTAAAAACCAACTAGGCCGCACAAAACCTTCAAAAGTGACTTTATAGTTTGGGGCATCGACGGCTGCAACTCGGTAAGCTCTAGAAGCAAAATACTCTTGTAGCTGGGTTAAAAGTGACTCTTGGGGGCGAGGCGAAGCAAACTTGATTTGTTCGATTCTTTCTTTGACTGAGGCCTTGATGAAGAAAAACAAGCCTACAGTCATCAGCAGGGCGATCGTAAACGTTGAAGAAAGAACAGTAGTATCCATCGGTAGAAGTTTGTGTAATTGAAATTATCTACTACTACTTTACATAACTTTACAGACAAAAGCGATCGAGGACTTACGCAGACACTTGCTTACCAAAATTACCAACAAGCTTTGTAGCAAGGTTTTTTTCTCCCCATCACCAAATTCTTATATCTCCCCACGCTTTCTAATTTTCAAGTGACAATGCGTAAGTCCTGACGTAGTGTAGCTGCTCTAATTCCTGTGCGGCAATGCTTGCAAAGCGAAGACAAGGAAGGCAGTTCGCTTTGCTAGTAGCGCCAGCATTTCAAGGGTTTAGGCATCCGATTTCAACAGCGGCTAACCCGTGTGACCAGTTTCTAGGGCGCGGGGGCGACGGCCAGACGCGCCGTTTCCCTGACCGATATACTCGTGCCACAGGCGAGCTAGGTCTTGAGCTTGATGCCGCCACTCGGGGAGGATTTGATACATCCGGCGGGGGCGGCCGCGTCCTTCTACTTTTTTCCAGTAACCGGTGATGACGGCTTCATCTTCGAGGAATTTGAGAGCGCTGTAGAGGACGGTATCGGAAAGTCGGTAGATGGGGAATTCCCGCTCTAGTTGTCCGATGAGTTCTGTACCGTAGGAATCCGATCGCAATAACACCGAGAGAATGTAGCACACTGCTAGTTCCTTGTTTAGATAAACAGGAGGGGGGTCTTGAAAAAATTGATAGATATGTTCAAATTTCATCTGTCTTGTCCGCTAGAAACTCTCGCGATACCGTCAGGTTGACGGGAGAGGAAAGCGGGGCGGGGTGTGCCGCTTCCTAAGAACTAAGTGGGAATCGGGGAAACAGAGGTGCAGTATTTCCCCAGTTGTGTTGATGGCTCGAAAGAGTTGTGCTGCACTTAGGTAATGTTTGCTTGCGCCAAGGTTGAGGAGCGCTCACATAACTAGGGTAACTTTCTTTCTCTTATAATCTATCGCAGCGGCTATTGCCGGCGCGGGCGATCGCACATCAGAATTGTGTTGGCTTTAGTGATTAGTGTTTCCGCTCAAACTCAGCAGCAGAAACTTCCCTAAACTCTCTACCTGCCTTTCCAAGCGGGCCACAGTTTGTCAGAGTGAGCCGGCTTTTTCGGGCCGAAACTTGCTTTTAAACCGGGCTCAGACCTAACATGGCGCGCAGGGTAAAAGTTAGAAAGACAAAAGTCGCTACAATCGAAGTAACCAGGACGATGGCTGTTGCCGGTCGATCGAGTAGAGGTTTGAGTCGCTCGAACAGGAAAAAGAAGATTCCGAGACAGACAGTAATCAAAAAACGGGGGTACCTAGAGACGTTATTAATGAAATCTTGCATGAGCGCAGATGGGGTAATTTGTTACAGCTCGATCGTTGACTGGTAACACTTGTGAGCGAGTTAGATAATTTTGGCACAGCCGGAGCTAAATCGGCTCCTCGGGCGATCGGGCGTTTTTGCCCGCGAGGCTGATATATATAATTCTAACGAATATTTTCGATCGGTCGATCGGGCACTGTCTGTTTAATGCCACCATACCTCCCGTGACAAATGAGAGAAGTATGTATATTTAGTTGTAGTTGTGATAAATATTATAGGGCTGTTATTTCTAAGTAAATGTCTGCTGCCGCACCTTCTTTCGTCTTGCCGCGTCCTTTTCTGAAATGGGCTGGAGGCAAAACTAGGTTGATCGGACAATATCAACCTTATTTTCCTGAAAAGTTCACCACTTACTACGAGCCTTTTTTGGGCGGCGGAGCCGTCTTTTTTTACTTAGCACAACAGAACCCTTCTTTGCAAGCTGTGTTAACAGATATTAATCCTGAGTTGATTAATGCTTATCGCTGTGTCAGGGATAAAGTCGAGGAACTGATTGAGCTTTTGTTAGAGCACGCCTCTGAACATAGCAAAGACAATCAAGCCTATTATTACTCGGTGCGATCGCGCTCCTACAATACAGCTACAGAAAAAGCAGCACGGCTGATTTACCTCAATAAAACTTGTTACAACGGCCTCTACAGAGAAAACTCCAAAGGTCAATTTAATGTTCCGATGGGCAGATACAAAAATCCTAACATTTGTCAAGCCGATTTATTGCGATCGGTCTCCTCTTTACTCGCGCCCGCTCAAATTGAAGTAAGAAAATTCGATGAAATTTTGGAGTTTGCTACAAGCAGTAAAGACTTTGTTTATTTTGACCCACCTTACTATCCGATTAGTGCCACAAGTAACTTCACCGCTTACAGCCGAGATAATTTCAAAGAATCGGAACAGATTAAATTAAGAGATGTTTTTGTAGAACTTGCCCAACGCCGCGTGAAAGTTATGCTGTCTAATTCTAACTGCGATTTTATCGCTCAAATCTACAGCGACAGTCAAGCTTTCAGAAAAAATCATCTCCCCAAACAAATTGAAATATCAGCATCTAGGGGAATTAATTCTAATAGCTACAAACGCGGTCTAGTCAAGGAATTATTAATAAGTTCAATTTAAATAAACACTCTTTGCAAAGCCTCTACTTAAACATATTTGGTACGGCAGCCCGTGACTTCAGAAACCGGGTCGATCGCCCCCATGTGTAAGCCCTGAAACAGTGGTTTCAGAAATACGGCTTCTTCGTGGATTTCAAGCTACTCAACGGAAAACTCGTAGAACAAGGGTCAAAAAATTGGCTAAAAAAGGAACTATTACCTATTGATTTATCTAGACTTCTGTGGTATATTTTAGATAATGGAAGTGGTAACTTAAATTTTATTTTTGCCACCACTCCCATTATTAAATGATACCTCCAAAAAACCTGACAGTCAAGGGTTTAACTCGAAAAAAAAAGGCGCTTTTTTTCAATTTAATAAAATTAAAATATTTGAATCCTGCGTTACCGCAAATCATAGCAGTTTCTGCAAAAAATGCAACTGTACTGTAGCGAATGGAAAAAGGGCGATCGCGATCGGTAACGAATAAATCTTGATGTAATATCAAATCCTCTCTTCATCGGAATAATAAATTCACTGTTGACTGTTAACCGTTGACTGTTGAGTGTTGACTGTTAACAGTTAACATCACCAGGAGTGCAACCGGAATTGGTATAATGTGTGATTACAAATGTTTGTTTGCCCAGGTAATAAAACCTTCGAGCTTGTAAACCCCCAAAAGATTTTGATTGTCGGGAATTTGTTTTTTAAACCAGTCGATCGAACCTTGCCTCATCCCATTGCCGCCCACGATCACAATAGTCGGAACCCGATAGCAAGTTTTAATATTTAAATTGAGGTAGGGATACTTTTCATCAACAGATCCTTTATCTTCTTGCCACTTGCACTCAACAATTAGACCAAGAGGAAACGAAGCAGAACTAACAATATAAAAATCGACATTTATTTCTGTTTCATAAATGCTAGACCCGATATAAACTTGTTTAGCATATCGCTTGTGATTTTGCGTTGAGAGCAAGAGCCAATCTAACTTGCGCTTTTTTGGCAACTCAGGACATATTTCGAGATATCCATGACCTCTCAAGGTACCTTCTACAGTTGCTTCTAAAACAAAACCAGTTTTATTGGCTCTACAACCCCTATTCATTTTGTTGGCTCCTGAATATAATGTGAATTAAGCCGATCGCACTTCAATCACTCCCCGGTCAAAAACCCGCTTGTCAGTACCGATAGAACTGACAAACATCCGGTCTTCATAGACATCAAACGTCGCAAAACTCAGCAGACTAGCAGAATGCTCCGTCCACTCAGAACGCCCCACCGGACGAGTACCCCCGCCCGCCCCACAAGTCAAATAAGTCGTACCGTTAATCGATCGGGTGCGTTCGTAACTGTGCTCGTGTCCGTTGATATAAAGCTGCACGCCGTACTTTTTAAACAAAGGCGTCAAAGTCTTAAGAAAAGGTTGATTCACTCCGTAGATACCAGAAGAATAAATCTGGTGGTGGCCGAACACAACTTTCCACGGTGCGGTGCTCTGAGTCAACTCTTTTTCCAGCCAAACAAGCTGATTTTCCCAGTCTGCATTACGATTGGTATCTAATGCAAAAAACTGTACCGGATCGCGCCGAAAAGTATAGTAGCGACCTTGCATATTAAAACCCGCATATTTAACTTGCGGGTCGCCGTTAGCAGTGCGGATGTCGTGATTTCCCAGACAAGCATAAAATTTTACGCCTTGCTGCAATAATGACTGATAAGGCTTCTCGAAAACAGCATTAATTTGTTCAATTTCGCCGTTATTGTAGATATTGTCGCCGGCGAGAACAGCAATATTAAAAGGATTTTCCCCGTGATATTGGGTCATCGCCTCAGCCACAGCATACTGACCTTGGGCCCCGGTACCGGTGTCGGCAACCGAAATAAAGCGTAAAATAGGCGGTGAGGCTGGCAATGGGACGATCGCCCTTTGGCCCTCAACATTAGAAGGTACAGCAGCATTCGCGTCTGTCCCCCAGGAAGTCCGAAGCTGAAGCATTTTCCAGACTCCGGTAAAACCTAAGCTGCTGAGACTGGCTAAAAATAGAAAGTGACGGCGTTTAAGGCTCATGATGATTCAGTTAGAACTAATAAAATGATAAATTAAGGCCCAGAAGGCTCAACTAAAATTTATCTTTAGATATATTAGATATATTTGCAACGCTCCAAGGCAAAGAAAATGTCAGAAGAACAACTAAACCAACCAACTCCAGAAGCGTCTCAATCTCCGAAAGTGGAGGTTGGCGAGGCGGCTGCAAAGTCTGCCGCCACACCCAGCCAAGCTCAAAATGCCAGCAGCGCTGTTCCCAAAAATCAGAAAATCAAAGCTTTGATTTTCTCAATTCGGAATTTGGGGAAAAAAGGGAAAAATGTAGCAGCAGAACCCCCGTTGCAGCCCCAAAGGCCGATCGCGCCCACCGCTTCTGACTCAGCAACAGTAACTCCTCCGGCTGTTGCTGCAGAAGTTAAAGCGGAAGTTAACAGCGTTCCCCCGCCAAAAGTTGCGGTAAAATCCGATCGTAAAAAGTCTGTATCAAAACCCGCAGGCGACAGTTTTTTAGAGAAAGTCGTTGTACTTTGGCAAAGTATTGTGCGGTTAGTGCGCGAGCTGCTACCGCCTGTTGTCAGTGCCAAGGTGTCAGATCCAATTTTAAACGCTTCCTTAGCAGCAATTCTCATAGTTGCAGTCGGTTTAACTTTCAACAGTTTCTCAGCAAAACCGCCGGAACAACTAGCAAAAGCGCCTATTGCAGCACCGCCGCAGTCGCCGGCTACCTTTAGCGATTTTTTGCCGGACACAGCCAAATCACCAGAGGCGATCGCAAATTCTCAGCCAACATCCGCTAAATTAAAAAGCAAATCGCCCGATTTAGTAGCACCAGACAAACCGCAATCGATAGAAATTATCCCGCCACCACTAACGCCGGAACAGTCTTTGATTGCTGCAATTCAAACTCAAGTTGCTGACATTACCGATCGACTTGGCGGCGGTTTAGTTAGGTCTGTTCAAGCTGATTTCTCCATCGGCCTTTTGACAGTGAATGTCGCTGAAGATTGGTACAATCTCAGCACAACAGAGCAAAATCAGCTAGCAAGTAAAATGTGGAAAGAAGCTAATGCACTCGATTTCAGCAAGTTACAAATTGCCAATTCCGAAGGTAAATTAATCGCTAGAAGTCCAATTGTTGGTTCGGAAATGATTATTTTAGAAAGAGGCATTAATTAGATTTTTAACTTTTTGTATCTGTAAACCGTCCGACCATTTTTAAATTCTAGGACGCAGAATCAAATTATGTAAGGTGTGCAATGCACACCTTACCGCTGTTAATCTTTTTAAGAAATCGCATTTTCTTGGAAGTGATATCAATTCCATTAGGATCGGAATTATTCATTTCTCTCTGACCTCTCTGTGTTCTCTGTGTTCTAGTAAGGTTAAATCATTCCGATGCAACCGGAAACGATAGGAGACAATTGGTAGGGGAAAACTTTTGAGCGCACTGATAGCAAAAAGGTGCGCCTCGCGCACCCTATACCACAAAATATGAACTGTCAACAGTCACCAATTAACTCATGACTAGAAAGGTTTATTAGTAGGTTTAAAACCCTGATTTTTAAAATAGGTTCGGAATACCTCTTGAGCAATGGGTGCCGCCGAAACCGCACCAAATCCACCGCCTTCAACAATAACTGCGATCGCAATTTCCGGCTTGTCAGCGGGAGCAAAACCTACATACATAGCATTGTCAGGATGACCGGGCATTTCCACAGTTCCAGTTTTACCAGCACTTAAAGGAATAGTACCGTCATTCATCGCGCGGCCTGTACCTTTTTTCACCACGTCAATCAATCCTTGTTTAATGACGTTTAAAGTTGCCGGCTTAATACCTGTTGGGATTTTTTTAGTAATAGGCGTATTGGTTTGAGAAGCCAACAAATGTGGCTGCAATCGCGAACCGCCATTGGCAATAGTTGACACCATCACAGCCAATTCTAGGGGAGTACAAAGTACCAAACCTTGACCGATCGCCATTGTTACCGTATCGCCCACATACCAATCTTCCCCATACATTTTCTGTTTCTCAGCAGGGATCGGAACTTGACCGTGATTGGATGCATCCAACCCCAAAAGCTTTAAATTAATAGCACCGCCAATGCCCATTTTTTTAGCCCATTTCGCCATTTCTTCCGGCCCTACAGCCATGCCTACTTGATAGAAAAATGTATTGCTGCTGTAGGCTAAAGCGTCCCGAAAACCGATAACGCCGTAACCAGCGCCGTGTTCGTTAAAGGTAATTCCGCCGATATTAATTGAAGAAGATGATAGTAAAGTCGAGTCAGGAGAAAACTTGCCCGACTCCATCCCGGCTACAGAAGTTACAATCTTAAAAGTGCTGCCGACTGGATAGCCTTGAACTGCCCGATTTAAAAATGGTTTGTCTGGCCCTTGCAGTCGATCCCATTCTTTTTGAGTTACCTTGCGAGTGAAAATATTGGGGTCAAACGTCGGCCAACTAGCCATTGTTAAAAGAGCTCCGGTTTTGATATCGATCGCCACAACTGCACCCAGGCGATCGCCCAAAGCTTTTTCTGCAGTTTTCTGCATATCCAAATCTAAAGTTAGCTGCACCGGTTTGCCGGGAATAGGAGCTTTTACCCCTAAATCTTGGATTTCCTCACCCTTAGCATTCACCTCGATCAAACGGTTTCCCCAAACGCCTTCTAAATTTTTATTGGCTAATTTTTCAACTCCCATTTGACCGACAATCATTCCCATCGGATATGTAGGATTAGCTTTTAATTCGTCTAAAGTAGCTTCGCCTACGTATCCCAAAAGGTGAGCTGCAAGTTGCTCGTTGGGATTGTCTCGGCTCGATTCGGCGCGAATTTCAACTCCCCGCAAAGTATTAGCTTGTTCTCCCAAGGCGACAAAAGTACCGACATCGATATTTTTACTAATTCGCACTGGGAGGGCAGATTTGTAGCCTGCTTCATCGATTTTTTTGATAATTTCGGCTGCGGGAAGTTTGACGATCGGGCCTAGTGTAGCGGCGACTTCTTGCCAGTCTTTGGTCGATCGCTCTTTCGGCCACAGATAAACCGATCGAGATACGCGGTTAGCCGCAAAAATTTTGCCGTTGCGGTCTAAAATTTGACCGCGATTAGCTGCGACAGAAACAGGGCGAATGCGGTTATTTTCCGCCCGCTGTCGGTTGTATGCTCCCTGTACCAGTTGCAGTTCTGCCAGACGAAATACCGGCAGCGTCACCAAAGTAGTGACTAGCAGCATCAAAACCATCACTTGGAACGATCGGCTGCGCTGGCGCGTACCATTATCCAAGGCATTTTTGTCGAATCGGACGTGAGATTTAAAAGAAAAATCGCCAGCCATATTAATTAATCTGCTCTTTTATTCAACTAACAAGTAGATGCAGTTGCCATCCGGATTATTTGGTGGAAGATGCAACCATTATAAATTCTCACTCTTTAGTGACAGACAGAAATTCTACCGGTTGGCAGACGAATCAGCGATATTTTGTGATTAAAGTAGATTTTAAATATCAAGTTTTTGTGACAATTCAACTTCTCAGGAGGTACAGGCGCTGTGGAACCACTCGATTTTTTGATTGCTTGGCTGGTGACTGGCAGCAGCTTGCTGCTAATTTCTCAACTGCCAATCGGTGTGGAAATTGACAGCACACCGAAAGCCGTAATTTCCGCTGCGGTGTTGGGATTGTTGAATGTTTTAATTTTGCCCATTCTGAAAACAGTTTTTTTCGTGCCGAACTTACTGACGCTGGGATTGCTTTCCGGCGTGTTTGCTTTTGTGATGAATGCGATCGTTTTTGCCTCTGCTGCGAAGCTAGTGGAAGGATTTCACCTACGGATGGGCCTGTGGAGCACGGTATTGGGGGCGATCGCCCTGGCAGCAGTTAGCAGCTTTATCAATAGCGCGCTGATTTAGCAATTTCCCCAGAAAAAGGGCGATCGAAATCGCCCGATATTTCCACACATTACCTTGCGCGTTTCGTTTCTCTAGAACCGATTTCAATCGCCGAATATTCCTTATTCCTTCTTCTTTCTCCCTTCTTAGTTGTCCCATATTCCCTCTTCCTTCTTCCTTCTTCCTTCTTACTTCCCAATCACCGACTTATAGGCTGTTACTTTGATGTCAATTCCAGTAATATCTGTGCCGACAACTACAGCGGCGGCTCCTAAGTGTAATGCTTTTTTTGCCATTTCTGGCCCGGCGATTCCGCCTTCGCAGATAACTGGAATCTTAAGCTTTTCTACCATTTGGGCGAGCAAATCAAATCCGGGCGGCGAGAAATTTTGCGTCTGGGGAGTGTAGCCAAAAAGAGTAGTTGCGACAGTATCTGCACCAGCTTGGGCCGCCGCGATCGCAGCTTCGATCGTGTCTACATCCGCCATCACCAATTTCCCTAATTCGCTGTGAATTCGATCGATTAACGTCTTTAAGTCTTCGCCAGGAGGACGGTTTCTCAGAGTAGCGTCAACGGCGATAATATCGGCTCCAGAAGTGGCGATCGCCCGCGCGTCTTCAAACCGAGGAGTAATGTAAATCTCGCATCCCGGCAATTGCTGCTTCCAAATCCCAATTATCGGAGCCGATACCTGTTTTCGCACCGCCGCAATGTGAGCCGGAGAGTCAATCCGCACCCCCGCAGCCCCTCGATTGACAGCGGTGCGAGCCATTGCCGCAATGACGATCGGATCGTGCAGCGGCGAATCGGCAGGTGCTTGACAAGAAACAATTAATCCTGTAGGAATTTGACAATTAATCATGGGGAATTGGGAATTGGGAATTGGGAATTGGGAATTGGGAATTGGGAATTGGGAATCGGCCCGCGCAGGGCCCAGCGAAGGGATGGGCCCGCGGCATTGGGCATCGGCCCGCGCAGGGCATCGGGGATTGGGAATTGGGATTTTTTTGTAATTTATTCCCTGTGTCCTATGGAACTCAAATAAGCGTTAAGTTTTGGTAGTAATTTATCGACAATTGGTTTAAATTTGCTTACTTCTTCGCTTGTGATAAGTTGTCTAGCATAGGCTAATCTTAACCAGTTTACGGTTTCGTACAAAGAGCCTAAGCGCAATTTTTACAAAACGCCGATTATCTTGGTCATTATAACGACCTCTTCCTTCAGCAATATTAGCACATACACTATCAGCAGACCGAACGATCTGTTTGCCCATCGTATCTTTTGTGAAGTAATCCCATTTTTTAACAATCTCCCAAATCTGATTCGCCAAACTTTCCGCTAACTTATAAACCTCTAATTCCTCAAAATCAGGTCTTCCCATAATTACCTCAAAAACTCAATTATATTAAATGCCCTGCGCGGGCCCATGCCCTGCGCGGGCCCATGCCCCATCCCTCCGCTTCGCGCTCGCCCTGCGCGGGCCAATGCCCCATCCCTCCGCTTCGCGCTCGCCCTGCGCGGGCCCATCCCTCCGCTTCGCGCTCGCCCTGCGCGGGCCAATGCCCTGCGCGGGCCCATGCCCCATGCCCAATTATCCATTACCAATCCCCACCATTAAAGAAAGAATTTTGTCTAGCAATTGCTGAGGGTGAATCGGTTTAGCCAAACAATCGTTAGCTCCCGCTGTCACGAAAGATACTCGATCTGCAGGAATTTCCTGGGCGCTTAAAGCCAGGATTTTGAGATTTTCAGTAGCTGGTTTTTGGCGCAGTTGTTGGATTATTTCGCAGCCATTCATCCCTGGTAAACGCATATCTACAATCACAGCATTCGGTTGCAAAAGTTCAATTTGTTCTACGGCTGCCGAACCTTCAATCATCCACACTACTTGCAGTCCTGCTGCTGTCAGGATATCGCAAATGAGCATGGCAGTTTCTTCATCTTCTTCGACGAGCACGATGCTGCCTCGCAGGGAGGAGGAGTGCAGCGGTAAAGATGAATTGGATTTTTCATATTTGAATTTTGTGGATTCATCTTTGCTTTTAGTTTGACTCGGTATAAAAACGGTAAAAGTAGAGCCGACATCAACTGTAGAGTTGACTTCGATCGCGCCGCCGTGAAGTTCTACTAACTGTTTGGTTAAGGCTAATCCCAGACCGGTACCGCCGTATTCGCGGCGGTAGGGGGAATCTAATTGCTGGAATTTTTGAAACAAGAGCGATCGCTGATTTTCGGGAATTCCAATGCCGGTATCTTTGATTTGAAACACAGCGGTGCTACCTGCAGGTGCAGTACCCGGCTGTCGCACTGCAGGCGTTTGATTTTTATCTTCTGTCACCCAAACTCGCAGGATGACTCGCCCGCCTTCGGGAGTAAATTTGATCGCATTTCCTAAGAGATTGAACAGAATTTGTCTCAGGCGGCGCGGATCGGCGGTGAAGCGATCGCACTCTTGTTTTACCCGCTGTTCTTGTATTAATTCTACTCCTTTAGCCGCAGCTTTTTCTTTGAGGGCGTGCAGGCTCTGGGAAGCTAATTTAGAAATTGAAAATTCACTAATTTTTAAGATTGCTTTTCCCGCTTCTACTTGCGATAAATCTAAAATATCGTTGATTAATTCTAATAAGTGGTCGCCGCTATCTCGGATAGTTTGCAGGTATTGTCGTTGCTTTTGCAGCGGCACTTGTTTGGTGCCAACTTTGCCGTAAGACCACCGCAACAGCGTGTCGGAAATGCCGATGACGCAGGTGAGGGGAGTCCGCAATTCGTGGCTCATAGCTGCCAAAAATTCGCTCTTGGCGAGGCTGGCAGACTGGGCGGCGACCAGTGCATCGCGCAGTTCTCGCGTGCGCTCTATGACGCGCTGTTCTGAGGTGCGCTTTTGTTGCTGAACTTCTGCATAAAGTTCGGCTTGGTAAATGGCGATCGCCAAATGTTCTGCTATTTGTCGCAAAAATGTTATTTTGCTTTCTTCCCACTCCCGCACAGTAAACTGGTGGGCAATTAGCAGCCCCCACAAGTCGTCTTGAACTACGATCGGCACTAGCAATTTCGCCCGCACCTGAGCCCGCCGCATCAACTCTAAAAAACAAGGGTGCGAAGAGTAAGTTTTTTCGACATCCGCGACGCACAAAGCCAAACCTTTGCGATACTTTTCTCTGTCGATGATTCCATCGGGAAAACACTCGGCACCTTCACTAAAATTTAGTACAGACGAGATAGCGTCGCTGGCTAAAGCTTCGTAGGTGACGCGACCTAAATATAAGAAATACTGGGAATTTTCTTTGACTTCGCCAGACGCAGAAACCTCTGCCAGTATTTGTTTACTTAATTTGCCATCGGGAGAGGCTGGCACTTTTTCAAATTGATAAATTAACAGGCGATCTACATCCAAAAACTCTCGCACTCTCGAAACTGCTTTTGACAAAATGACAGGCAATTCCAAACTCTGGCGGATTTGAGTTGTCACCTGATTCAAAAGTCGCTCTTGTGCGAGCTGCTGCTGCAAAGCATCTTCCACTGGCTGACAAAATTGAATGCAGGAATTTGGCATTTCTTCTGCGCGATCGCCCACTTCGGTCATCTGGTGCTGTAGCGTTTCGGGAGCGATCGGTTGGGGCGCGGAATTTTCCTCTATTTCCGTTTGGGCTTGTAGGGGCTGGTGATTGTTTTTGCTGGCATCGATTGCGAGAATATCCAGCAAATTTAGGGTAAATTCGCTTTGAATAAAGGCCGAGTTTGGCTGTATATTGTTAATGGCTTGTTTGAGGGTACGAATATTAATTTTTCCCTTGGTTCCGGGCGTTATTTGGGCGATTTTTGCTACTATGGGAGAGAGAAAATTTGCGATCGCCTCTGGCTCAAAAGTCAACTCCACATTTAATTGCCAATTGAGATATTTTTCGCTGTGTTTGCGTTCGTTTGTTGCAGCAGCATCTAAGGGCTTCCCCCGCAGCAGCGCGCTAAACCCATCTGATATTACTGCTGCAAACCGTTCTGACGAGTTTTCCCGATTTTCAGTAAAGGCAGGAGCATCGTCCGCCAGCCAAATCGCCCCCGGGAGTTCAGCCATTTGCTGTAACAACTGGTAAGCAGCCTCAAAGGTTGCTAGTGGCAAAGTTCGACTTAAGCTTTTTGGTTTCAATCTAGGTATTTTTCCGGTTGTTTTCAAGAACACAAGATCGAGCCCGATATTTTAGGGACGAAACCGGGGCGCAGCAGGCGCGAACGCTCCCAAAGACTTGAGATGAAAGTAATCAGAAGGCAGGCTCTCATCAGGCCTGCGAGTAGGAGAGTACATTTCTCCCTATAGTTGTGATTACTTTAAACAATCTTATTCCAGTATAATATCAATATATAATTTGTTAACTTCTACTTAACACTATCCGGGTAAATGAGCAATCCAACTCAACTCACCCCCGATTTCACTATCGGACATCTGCCGTCTCACCACTGCCAAGTGAGTGCTGCAACTCTAGGACAGGTAGTGGCTGAAAAATTCGAGCAAGAACCAGACCTGCCGGGAGTAATTATTACTCACGAATCGCAGGTGTTGGGAATGATTTCTCGTGTCAAATTTCGAGAGCAAATGATTCTTCCCGATCGCGTAGAACTTTACGGGCAGCACCCGATTCGCTCTTTGTTAGATTTTATCAGAATTCCGCCTTTGGTGATGGAGGAAAACTGGAAAATTGACGATGCCGTGCAAGCCTCTCTCAACAGGCAAAAAGACTTGATTTATGAACCAATTATTGTGGTAATGAAAAACCACACACTCCGCCTTTTGGATGTTCAAACTCTGATAATAGCGCAATCTAAAAATTTAGCGCAAGCTTACAAAATTATTCAAAAATACCGAGCAGAAAAACAAAAACATCTGGCGATAATTAAAAAAGAGCAAGCCCAAGTTCGCGAATATCATAAGCTTTTACAATCCCAACTTCTGGAAACAGAAAAATCGCAAAATACTCCCAGTTCTCAGGAATTGGCACTGGCAAAACAAGCCGAACAAATTGCTCAAATGAATCGACGATTTGTGAGAATTGCGAAGTTGATTTCCTCGGAGGGTCGCCAAGCATTTCAAGCTACTTTTCAAGGTGCTAATTCTATTTGCAACAATACAGATAAAATTTTGGGAGTTGGCAAAGCAATAGCTAACGATCTAGAAACAGTTAACCGCACTTCCAGAACCATCCGGGAGGCGATCGAACAAGTCAGGCATTTAGCAGTACAGGTGGCTGTAGTTACCAATCAGATGGAAAGCAAGCCCAACGGTCTTGGCCAAGTGAGTTTAGAAATTGGCCGACTGGCAAGTAAAACTTTTGAATTGGGGACTCAAATAGAGCAAATTGCCAGCCGGTTTAAACTTCGCGTTCACGAACTCACGGAGGCGGCAAGAGCTGGTGCTAATGTGGCAAAATTCGTGACCATCAAGATCGATCGTGCCGAAATGGCGCTGTTAGAATTGGAAGAATTAATAGCAGAAAAAAATCCTACTTCATTTATAGATACTAAACAATCTTTAGGCATCAACAAAAGTGTTACAGCCCATTCTTTAGTTAAAGATATAGAACACGCAGAAATCGCGGCTTCTGAATTAGAAGAAATAGTTAAGCAGCAAAATTCTTCGCAATATCTGATCGAAAAAATTCAGCAGGCTCTGAAGTCAAAAAAGCCCTGAAATTTTAGTAAAAATATGGTAATAAATTGAATTTTTTTCCAAAATTACAAGCATAATAAAACTTTACATTTTGACTGTTGAAAAAATACTATTTGTTGGAGCGAGGTGAAACAAATTAAAATAAGAGTTGGAAAAGGCTATTGAACATGGGTGTCAACTTAATCTCTTGTGCCGTGCCGATCTATTGTTTGACGGGCAGAACCCCCTGCGCCCCTGTTCCCTTGGGAGAAGAGTGTTTAAAGTGAGTATTGTTGAGGGTGATTAGTGGGTATGCTCCCCATCGAGACCAATCGGACGAGAGATACAAAAGACCTCTCATAAAAAGCCTGTACAGAGCAGGCATCCTCGACACTCCACAATAATTGTTCGAGAGGTATCAAGAAGTTACAATTTCATTTGACATGAGGCAGGCTATTGAAATCCGCAAAAATCGATCGCACATTCCACAAACAGCTTAATTAAAAGGTGATATTTATGAAGATTTTGCTAGTAGAAGATGACACAATTACAATTAATTTGTTAACTCAATCGCTCAACGCTCACAATTACAATGTGAATGCGGCGACAGACGGTGAAACAGCATTACATTTGGCGCGGGCCTACGATTACGACTTGATTGTTTTGGATGTGATGATTCCTAAATTAGACGGTATTAGTTTGTGTCGGAAATTGCGATCGTCCGGCTGCAAAATGCCGATTTTACTGCTGACGGCGCTAGATAGCAGCAGCAATTTAGTTGAAGGTTTAGAAGCCGGTGCAGATGATTATGTGGTCAAACCCTTCAATCTGAAAGAATTAATTGCTCGCATTCGGGCTTTGCTGCGCCGGGGTAAGGCAAGTTTGTCGAGTACAAATTTGACTTGGGAAAAACTGCAAGTCAACCCGGATACTACGGAAGTCACTTATGCCGAAAAGATGCTGCATTTGACTCCTAAAGAGTACAATTTGTTGGAACTTTTTCTGAGAAATCCCCGGCGCATTTTCAGCCGCAGCGCTATGCTCGATCGCATTTGGTCGTCCGGCGAATTTCCTCAAGAAGAAGCCGTTACCGCTCACATTAAGGGGTTGCGGCACAAACTGAAAGCAGCCGGGATGACGGTAGATTTAGTCGAAACTGTGTACGGATTGGGCTATCGGCTCAAAAGTCTGCCGGAGGATATGGAGAACCAAAAAGTTCTCCAGGAAACGGCAGAAACTACTAGAAGTCAAGAGAGTTTATCTGCTGAATCCAGCGGGCAGAATCAGGAATTAAATAATGAGGATCGCCACTTGAAAGTCCTGAGTGCGATCGCCCAAATTAGGGAAAAGTTAAAAGTCGATTTTAGCGAAAAGGTGGCGATATTCTATCGCGCGATCGCTCAACTCAAAAGCGGAAGCTTGGAGGACGAACTGCGACGGGAAGCTCAGGAGCAAGCTCATAAATTAGTCGGTTCTTTGGGAACTTTAGGGCTGCCGAAAGGTTCGGAAGTGGCGCGCAAAATCGAACATTTGTTCAAGGCGGAAAATGTCTTGAAACCTGGGAATGCTGAGCTGATGGAGGAATTTCTGGATTTGCTCAAACAGGTATTCGATCGCCCGCCGGAACCTGAAACCGAGCCTGTTGCTCAGGTTGTCCAACAATACCGAATCCTGATTGTTGATGATGATACTTTGCAGAGCGATCGACTAAAAATAGCCGCCTCCGGTTCCGGCTTCGAGATAGAAGTCGCAAACTCTCCGCAATCCGCAAGAAATGCGATTTCTCAACGGCCTCCCGACGCGATTTTGCTGGATTTGACCTTTTCCAGAACTCAGGAAAACGGACTTAATCTCCTAGCCGAACTCCGCAGTGAAAAGCCCGAAATTCCGGTGATGGTTTTTAGCGGGCACAATCAATTGAGCGATCGAATAGAAGTTGCTCGTTTGGGAGCTTCCGGCTTTTTACACAAATCAATTCCCGCAGCAGATATACTCAAAGCAGTCGCCCAACTCCTCGACCATACGGACTCTACAGAAGCCAAAGTTATGGTGGTAGATGATGACGTGCATCTATTGGCTGTACTGAAAGTGATTCTACAACCTTGGGGATTTCAGGTGACAACATTAGATAATCCAGAAAAATTCTGGGATGTACTCGAAACCACTTGTCCCGATTTGCTAATTTTAGATGTGGAAATGCCCGGTTATAACGGTATTGAGTTGTGTTTGGCAGTACGGAACGATTTGCGTTGGAGCAAGCTCCCAGTCCTATTTTTGACTGCTCATTCCGAGTCGGAAATAGTGCGCCAAATGTTTGTTGCGGGTGCTGACGATTACGTGAATAAGCCGATCGTAGAACCGGAATTGATTGCTCGCCTCCTGAACCGTTTGGAACGAAGCCAACTCAGACACAGACTGTCTCTGACACAGGGTTAAGCTTAGTCTCGATTCTCCCAGCGCCCTCCGATCGAAGGGGGGACAAGAGCGTCATATCCCCCGGATGATCGGGTGATTTAGGGCGGATCGACGTCAACCCCTACTCCCCTTTTTAAGGGGGATGGGAGGGGAATCCGAACTCGACGGTAAACCCGAGGTACAAAGATTTTCAGGGAATTGTTGACATCAAGGATGCAGCAGATGTCCGAGACGGTGAATGCAAGCTTTCACCGAGATTTGGGATGGTTAGGTTGTGCGATTCGGATGCGTGCCGATCAATGTTTGATATCATGTAGGTCGATTACCATAACAAATACTGTTCCCGCGTGCCCACAAAAGTACCCAATATTGAGCCTGTGCAAGTCCGCACGCACGAACCTTATACCATTTTTCTAAAGATTTGCTATGGATAAAGTCATAGCCCCCCGATGCTTTGGGGGGTTGGGGGAAGGTAATATGTAGCGCTACTTTATGAAATTCGTATTACTGCGGTCAATAGACCAGACTTGATATGACCGACAGGCAAAAACACAAACTCATTTAAAAACATATTTACAAAAACACGAAAGTAATGGTATTACCCTCAGACAAAGCCGCTCTAAATGACAGCGAATACGAATTAATTTACGCACCGGGTTCCATTCAACCTCACGGTATTTTGTTGGTGCTAGAATCTCCGCTGTTGAAAATTTTGCAAGTTAGCAACAATACTTTTGAGGAACTCGGCATTGACCCCGAAGCACTTTTGGATCATTTTTTACAGGAATTTGTTGAAAGTGCGGAAATTGAGGCTATTGAAAAAGCTTTATTGGAAAATAGCTCTCAACGTAATCGTATTACATTATCATTCAAAAATCAAAAGCGCCAGTCTGTTTTTGAGGGAACGCTGCATCAATCAAGTTCAGTATTAATTGTGGAACTAGAGCCGATTGTTGCGCCCAAAGCTAGCGATTGTTTCAATTCTGATGATTTGATTCAACAGCAGATTGACAAAATCCACAACACGCCAAACCTGCAAGCGCTGTGTCAGACAGCAGTTGAAGAAGTGCGGAGAACGATCGGTTTCGATCGGGCGATCGTCTATCAATTTGATGCCACCGGTGCCGGGAAAGTCGTCGCCGAAGACAAAGTAGAAAATTTAGCTCCTTTATTGGGGCTGCACTATCCGGCTACCGATATTCCCCACCAGGCCAGAAACCAGTTCACGATGAATTTAATTCGGTTTATTCCCGATATTCACTATCAGCCCGTACAACTAATTCCTCACTGCAATCCGCTGACTGGTTGCCCTCTGGAGCTGGAATTTTCTTTGTTGAGAACAGTTTCTCCTTGCCATCTTCAATATCTAAAAAATATGAAGATTGGCGCTAGCATGACTGTGACATTAATGAAAGATCAAAAACTCTGGGGATTAATCGCCTGTCACCACCAAACACCAAAGTATCTCAACTACAGAACAAGAAAGAGTTGCGAATTACTAGCCAAATTTGTTAATTTAGAACTAAACTACAAACAAGATAACGAAGATCGAAACTATGCAATTTCTTTAAAAGAAATTTGCCGTAAATTTATCGCAGAATTTTCTCAAGAAAACTGTTTTGTAGAAGGTTTACTTAAATCCCCAGAGGCATGGCTGGCATTGGTGGGGGCTACCGGTGGAGTTGTGTGTGCCAATGAAAATTTGCTCGCTACCGGCAAAACCCCGGAATTAGGAGAAATCGAAAAGTTAATTGCTTGGATAAAACCTCAAATAAATAATGAAATTTTTTATACAGATTGTCTGGCAAAACTGTATCCGCCAGCCCATAACTTTAAAGAAGTTGCTAGCGGTTTGCTGGTGATCGCTTTGTCGGAAATGCAAAATTATTATATTTTGTGGTTCCGTCCAGAAGCAATTCAAACTGTCAATTGGGCCGGTCAACCAGACTGGCCAATTGAATTTAAACCGGATGGCAGCAGGTTGATGTCTCCTCGCACTTCCTTTGATTTGTGGCAAGAAACTGTGAGGTTAAAATCTTTGCCTTGGCAGCAGTGCGAAATTGAAATTGCCCGAGAACTGCGAGTGGCGATTGCTAGCATTGAGTTGCGGAAAATCAACCAGCAGCTTAACTTAGCTTTGTCGGCTACCAAAATCGGATTTTGGGACTGGGACGTGCAGCAAAATCGAATTGTTTGGTCGAGGGAACACCAAGAGTTGTTTGGTTTGAAACCGGGAACTTTTGCCGGAAATTATGAAAACTTTGTAGCCTGCATTTACCCCGAAGATTTAGAAAGTTTGGAGAATACTGTGAATGTGGCGCGAGTGCAGCGATCGAACTTCTGTCACGAACACCGCGTGATTTGGCCTGATGGCAGCATTCACTGGATTGAGGGGAAAGGTAAGTTTTTTTATAGCGAAGCGGGCGATGCAGTGCGGATGGTGGGGACTGTTAGAGAAATTACCGATCGCAAAGCTAGAGAATTAGAGTTGCGTTTGTTGGAATCTGCAGTCACCACGACTAACGACGCGGTGTTAATTACCGAAGCTGAACCGATTGACGAACCGGGCCCGCGAATTCTGTATGTCAACCCAGCTTTCACGCGGATGAGTGGCTATACGCTAGAAGAAGTTTTGGGCAAAACGCCGCGCATTTTGCAAGGAGAAAAAACAGATAGAGCAAGTCTAGATAGCATTCGGACAGCTTTGCAAAATTGGCAGCCGGTGCGGGTTGAGTTGATAAATTGCCGCAAAGACGGGACGGAATTTTGGGTAGAATTGAGTATTGTTCCCATAACCAACGAAAGTGGTTGCTTTACCCATTGGGTGGCCGTGCAGCGCGATATTAGCGATGCCGTGGCGGCAGCTACGCAACGCAAACAAGCTGAAGCCGCCCTCCAACAGCTCAACGAACTGTTAGAAATGCGAGTTTTGCAGCGAACCAGAGAACTAGGAAATTCTCAAGCAGAACTCCGGGAAAACGAAGCTTTATTTCGCTCTCTGAGCGAGAGTTCCCCCGTGGGCATTTTCAAAATCGATGGTGGGGGACAATGTACCTATACAAATCCGCGCTGTCAAGCAATTGGTGGCTTCACAGCAGCACAAGCTTTGGGAAACGGCTGGATGCAGTTTGTTCACCCGGAAGACATTAAACTAATTCGGTCTAAATGGTCGGAATCGCGATCGCTAGAAGAGGTATTTTCCTGCGAATTTCGCCACGTCAAACTAGACGGAACAATCAGGTTTTGTTGGCTAAAAACAGCTCCGATTTTTTCCAACCGAGGTCAACTAATCGGTCACGTCGGCACAGTCACGGATATCACAGAAAGCCGGGAAATTGAAAAAATGAAAAATGAGTTTATTTCCATTGTCAGCCACGAACTACGAACGCCGCTCACTTCAATTCACGGTTCTTTAGGTTTGCTGGCTGCTGGGGTACTCAAAGACAAACCGGAAACGGCCAATAAGATGTTACAAATTGCGTCGAACCAGACCGAACGGTTAGTGCGTTTGGTCAATGATATTCTCGATTTAGAGCGGCTAGAATCGAGCCAAGTTACGATTATTAAGCAGTGGTGCGACGCGGAGGTTTTGATGCGGAAGTCTGCGGAAGCTGTGCTGTCTGTGGCGGCCGAAAATCAAATTAATTTGTCGGTTTTGCCCTCTTCTGCAAAAGTTTGGGCTGACCCGGACAGGATCGTTCAAATGCTGGTAAATTTGTTGAGCAATGCGATTAAATTTTCGCCGAGCGGGTGTACAGTAACTGTCAGGGTTGAAGATTTGGGCGATTCCCTACGGGATAGCTACGCTTCACGAGTTTTATTTGAAGTCAAAGATCGGGGTCGGGGGATTCCTGCCGATCAACTAGAAACTATCTTTGGACGATTTCAACAGGTGGATGCTTCTGACTCGCGCCAAAAAGGAGGTACGGGTTTGGGTTTGGCTATCTGTCGCAGCATCGTACAGCAGCACGGCGGCAGAATTTGGGCCGAAAGTGTTGTTTCTGAAGGCAGCAGTTTCTATTTCACGGTGCCTGGACCGTTTGAAAGCGAAGGGGAAAAAGTTAGCTAATAATCTCGGAAAAAAGCGACAATATCAAGGTAAAACCCCCTCAAATCGCAGTAATTTCCTTGCAAAAATCACGCAATTATGTTAATGAATTGGGTTTCTGCGTCCAGGAAAATCCTAATTCGGCTGTTTTCAGAATTTCCTCATTTTTGGGATTTAGCTTTGAGATCGGGTGATTGGTTACTTTAAACCCTGATTCCCCAGAAGTTCCACAGATAACCTCGGGGAGTCCGGGTTTTTTGTGGCGCGTAAATTTGAGCGAACTCTACATTATGTACGCGCAGAATAACTGTTGTTGAAGTTACCGAGACTTGCGTCAAGCACCGGTTAAAAACCCGGACTGTCGAATGTAGCGAAGTTTTTTTTAGGACTGGCGCGCGGGCGGCAATCACCTTGATTTTTCACGAATTACAGAGTCTGCAGCCGACAGATTAGGTAAAAAACCCGGGTTTCTGCGCTAGTGCGGTAATGCCTGCTGGGGCAAAAGTATATTCATCGAAAAAAAATGATAGTCTTCATAATTCCCTCAGATTTTTTAGATATTGTTTGTTTTAGGTTCTACAGTTGAAGGTCACACTCTCAGCAGTATCCCGCTGCCGAAGAAAAAACCTGCAGTCTGGGGAGTCGGGGTCAGGGATGGTGCTTTCGATTAACTGGTGCCACAGCATAAGTTTTTGAAAGATTGTGGAGATTTGTTAAATGTTAGACCGGGTATCTTCTAAAGATAGCGACCACATTTTGTGCTATTACCCAAATACTACGAACCAAATTCAGGTGGTTCGGATTGGGAACATTCCTAATTGGTACTTTGAAAGGGTGGTGTTTCCGGGAGAGCGACTGATGTTTAAAGCTGCGGTAGAAGCAGTCTTAGAAATTCACACCTGCGCCGTAGCAACTGCTATTTTATCGGACAAGATTCCGTGCTACGTGCTGCGGGTTATAGAAGAGGTTAGTTCTGAGTTGGATCGGGTTGTTCCTAAAGAAAAAAGTGCGGTATTGTCGCGCTAAAATCAAGAAAAAATCCGAACAATTAGAGCGGAAAAAATATTAGTTAAGTAGTGTTTTAGGACGGCAAAAATGCAGAAAAATCTTGTCAATATGACCTTGGCTTTAGTGACAGAGGAAGTAGAAATTATCTTGGGGTCTTATCCCAAGTATCCTTACCAAGAAGCTTTTTCCCCTTGGGGCTTGCGGCAGGATTTGATTGCTTACGTACTCAGCCGAGTTCCTAATAAATATATTGCGATCGACTCCGGTGAGTCCCTCAACCAAAAAGTGCAGATTCGCTGTTCTTCAGAGCAGTTGCTGCACATAGAAAATTTGATTCATACTGGGATTCGCGACGTGCTGCACAGCTATCAGAAGATAGATTGTGGCGTTTGGGAACAAGTTAAATCTGGTGAGAGGGTTGCTAGTTGGTAAGAATAGTTTTCGCTTGATGGGGGAGATGCCGATCGGCTCGGCACTCTCGGTTGAGCGATCGAGCTATAATTGTGTACCTGTTCGATCGCGATTAACACTTTTGGTAATCCCCGCAGCCGTCGCAGGGGCCATTAGGTTTGACAGCACAGCGGAGAATTTCCGATCGAGCGTTAAAGCGACAGCTAGGATCTCCGATAATCCAGATACCGCTGACAAATGTTCTTTCCGTCGGCGGTTCCACAGACTGCACGTACAGGGCAATTTTTTGCAGTTGGTAGCGGCCGGATTTGAGTTGATAGCGGTGGTGGCGTTCCAAAACAGCATAGGTTTGTTCCTCGAAATCTAGATAGTTCCCCGGTTGCGGTGTCCAATCGAGCCGAGTGCTGCCTAAAGATTGGCGGGGGTGAGAGAGAATTAATTCTACTGGTAAAGTATTTTGTTCCATGTGGCGGTCTGGCAAGCTAGTATACGCTGATGGTATCGCACTCACAGGTTCGATCGAGATGCGGTGGAGATTCTGAACGGATTTTAAAGGTTTGCGGGACTTGCGGTGCGTTTGTAGTAAGGACTTCAGTCCTCTGACCCCGATCGGGCGCGAGCTCGCTTAGGTGCTCGCAGGCTTTAAATGCAAAACACAGATGCTCCCGATGAGGACGGTCATCCTGACTGGGAACAAAACCGGATTTTGTGCCATCAAAATTCCCAAAAATATGCCATTCCTTCCATGATTCCTCCAGCGCCAGCAGAGCGAGCTAAATAATGATTGTTGCCGCCGAATTCGCGATGCCATGCTAAGAGTTCGGACATAGCGTTAGCGACGATTACCCCCCGAACATCTTGTTCAAACATACTGATATCGTTGCCAGAATCGCCGCAGACTAATGTTAACTCTGATGGAATTTGCAGGCGCTTTTGTAAATAAGTCAAGGCATTACCTTTATTGCTAGTTTCCGGTAAAATATCTACATCGCGATTGCTGCTAAAAATGATTTGAGCGGCCAATCCCGATGCTGTTAATTTTTGCTGCAATTCCTGAATAATCGAGCTATGTTCTGTTGATGGTTCCAGAAAATAACTGATTTTCCAAGGATTTTGTGTTTGTGGGGGTTGGGGTTTAAGTTTCTTAAACTGCTGAACTAAAGAGACGATCGCCATTTTATCCCAATTTTGAGAAATATATTGAGCCCAATCTAAATCCAGCGCGCCATCTTGGTAAATCTCGCTACCTACACCTGCGATTAAATAATCCGGTGCTAGCAGTTGTTTTTCTGCAATTAATTCGCAAGTCGAAGCATGAGAACGCCCGGTAGCGTAAACCAAACAAATTTGCGATCGCATTGATTGCAAGCGCTGGTTGAAAAATTGAGTTGCTTTGTCATCTCCCACGAGCGTATTGTCTAAATCTGTAACTAACAAAAACTTCATTTTTGGCATTATTCAATAGTCAGCAGTCATCAGTGATTAATGATATCATGTCCGATGGCTTGACTGCGATCGATCGGGTTCGTGCGTGCGGACTTATATCGTTTCCGGTTGCATCGGAAAAATAAAATCGAGTCAACAGTCAACAGTCCGTAGGGGCGGTGGATGGTGCGTGCGGGCCCTCTTAACAGTTAACAGTCAACAGTCAACAGTCAACAGTCAACAGTCATGTATGAGTGCAACCGGATTTGATATTAAATCCGTTTTCGCTACGGACACTTGGACGCAGTACAAACGGTTTTTGTTTTGGTAATCAAACGGAGACGATTTGACTTTTCCCCTGCGTCCGAATGTCAACGAATTGGAATTTCGATAATAAATTCGGTACCTTTACCCGGTTGGGAGACACACTGCAATTTGCCGTTATGTTTTTCAACGACAATTTGGTGCGAAATTGATAAACCCAAACCTGTACCTTTACCTACGGGTTTTGTGGTATAAAACGGATCAAACAAACGCACAATCTTATCTTCGGGAATGCCAGGGCCGTTGTCTTTGATCCGAACGCAAATACTTTTATTATCAATTGTTTCAGTTTTAATTGTAATTGTAGGAAAGTTAAAATCAGCGGTATTCTTTCCTTGGCTGCTGTTTTCTTCCAAGGCATCCATCGCATTGGCTAATACATTCATGAATACCTGATTTAACAGTCCGGGATGACATTGTATTTGTGGCATTTCTCCGTATTCTTTAATAACTTCAATGCCCCGCCAGTTGGCTTTGGCTTTCAGCCTGCTGTTCAACATTAACAAGGTACTGTCTAAACCTTCGTGAATGTCGGCAGATTTGATTTTTGCTTCGTCCGCCCGCGAGAAATTGCGGAGAGTTTGAATGATTTCTACAATGCGATCGCATCCTGTGTGCATCGAATTCAGCAATTTTGGCAGGTCTTTTGCGAGAAATTCTATGTCTATATCTTCGGCTTGTTTCTGAATTTTGGCTGGGGGAGTTGGGTACTCTTCTCGATACATTTGCACGATGTCTAACAAGTCGAGAATGTAGTCGCGGACGTGGCAGAGGTTGCCGGCGACAAAGCCCACTGGGTTGTTGATTTCGTGGGCAATTCCTGCTAGGACTTGTCCGAGGGAAGACATTTTTTCGGTTTGGACTAACTGCATTTGAGTTTGCTGCAAATTGTGCAAAGCTGTTTGCAGTTCTTGAGATTTTTGCCGATCGCGCTTTGCGGAGGCGGCCCGTTCTTCCTCAACTCCGATCGCCCCAGCAATAATTCCGATCAGCTTGCAATCGGCTTTAGAAGGCGCGATCGGTTCGGTGTAGACAACGCACACCGAACCGACATAATCGTCGCCACGCCGCACTGCTTGTCCCAGATAGCTTTTGAGTTCGTAGCGGATGACAGCGGGATCGCTTTTGCCATAGATCGTGTTCTGCAAGTCAGGAATTGCCACAGCCAGATCGCTGGCTTTTTGGTATACGTCAGTGCAGATGTGGCCCTCGGCGCGATCGACCTCCGGGTAGTCAGGCGGCGTTTGCCAAGTTGCGATCGCGCGCAGCAGCCCGCCACCGACGTGGCTGTAGACGGCGCAGGTTCCGCCCAAAAGCTCGCCGGCTAAGGTTGTCAGGCGCTGGATGTTGTCAGCAGCATCGGTGGTGAATCCCAAAAAGCACTCGTTGATTTTGCTGAGGCGGTACTCTGCTTGCCGGCGCGCCGTCATGTCGCGGGAGTTGACCACAATTCCCCTCACAGCGGGGTCTGCTAGCAGGTTAATACCGACTCCTTCGAGAAAACACCAAGAACCGTCAGCGCGCCGGAACCGACCTTCTAGGGCGATCGGATCGCCTGGATTTGCGAGCAGTTTTTCGCCGTCGGATATCACCGAGGAAATGTCGTCAGGGTGAATGAAATCGAGAACCATTCGATCGGTGAGTTCCTCTGGTTCGTAGTCCAAGACTGTTTCTACAGAAGGGCTTTCGTAAACAATGCCGCCGCCCTCGTCGAGAATAGTAATGATGTCGGAACTGTTGAGAATCAGCGATCGCCATTTAGCCTCATTTTGCAACAAAGCTGACTCGGCTTGTTTGCGATCGGTAATATCCTCTACCATTTGCAAAATAAACTGTGGGGTTCCCTGACTGCTGTCGATAACAGAGGCGCTGAGGCGTCCCCACCTGATGCTGCCGTCTTGGCGGAGGTAGCGCTTTTCTATTTGGTAAGCTTCGCGCGATCCCGCTGCCAACTGTTGGCGCAACTCCCGCGAAGCTGGTGCGTCTTCCGGATGCGCGCAGTCGTCGAGGCCGACACCCCGCAGTTGAGCTTCCGAGATCCCCAGCATAGCTTGAAATGCCGGATTAGTGGCGATCGCAACACCTTCGAGGGTAGCGACTACCATGCCGATCGCAGCGCGTTCAAAAATTGCCCGAAACCGCTGTTCGCTGTCGCGCAAAGCTGCATCCGCTGCCACTTCCTGCGTAATGTCCCGCCCCGCCACTGCCAAACCTTTGCGCGAACCGTCGGGGTTGAACAGTGGCACTTTCCGCACTTCAAACAAATTGCTGCCGCCTGTGGGCAAGGAGACAATTTGGCGGCTGGAGGTAAGAGTGCCTGCTTGCCAGGTGGTTTCGTCGGTTTCCTGCCAAGTTAGCAGGATTTCTCTGACTCTGGGATCGGCGGCGGCAGCGAGTTCGGCAGTAGTTTTGCCCTGGTAGTCTGCGGTTTCCCACCCCAAAAGTTGCAGGGCGCAGTCGTTGGCAATCAGCCAGCGCCCCTCGCTGTCTGTGAGGTTGATCGCGTCGGGGACGGCGTTGATCGCGGTTTTCAGCCAGTATTCTTGATTTCGCAGGGCTGCTTCGGCTTTTTTGCGGGCGACGATTTCGGCCACGGTTCCCTCGTAGTAAAGGAGTTCGCCGTTTTCGTCGCGGACTTCGCGCACGTTTTCCGAGATCCAGGTAGTGCTGCCGTCTTTGCGGCGGACACAGGACTCAAACTCCTTCAGGGAGCCGTTTTTGCTGATTTCTGCCATGAAGGAAGCGCGGCGGGTGCGATCGACGTAAAGGTTTTTTGCCGAACATTTTGCGATCAGTTCTGACGGGGAATCGTAGCCGTACATTCGGGCGAGTGCCTGGTTGGCGCTGAGGTAGCGCCCGTCTGGGGCGGTTTGAAATATGCCTTCGGTGGCGTTTTCAAAGATGCTGCGGTATTTTGCCTCGGCTTGTTTGAGGGCTTCTTCTGCTTGTTTACGATCGGTGATATCAGATTGGACGCCGATGAAGTGGGTAACGAGTCCGCTGCTGTCGCGCACCGGCGAGATGCTGAGTTCGTTCCAGAAGGCGGTGCCGTCTTTGCGGTAGTTTTTCAGAACTACTTTGCAGTCATGCTGTTCTTTGAGGGCCACGCGGATTTGATCGACGGCCGCGCGATCGGTATCCGGGCCTTGCAGGAAGCGGCAGTTCTGCCCGATTATTTCGCTGCGATTGTAGCCTGTAATCCGCTCGAAAGCGCCGTTGCAGTAGACTATAGGCTTGTCCGGCTGGGTAGCGTCCGCGATCGCGATGCCGTTGCTGGTAGCTGCCAGGGCGCGATCGTACAGCCTCCAGACTTCTTCTATTAAATTTGGTGTGCCGCCAGTACGAGTCGGCGATAGCGTTTCAGAAGGAATGCTTATATCGATCTGCATGAGTTTCTATAAATTGAGTTTATTGTAGATACCGACTGCCAGCACACCCTATATTTTAACAGAATTGTCTGTTTTCCGAAGGCAGAAGTTAAAAGGCTATCATGCAGAATTGGGGCGGTAAATTCTACCTAAATAAAATCTGGCTTCCCTCGGTTTTTTTTCCTTCTGCCTTCTGCCTTCTGCCTTCTACCTTCAAAGGAATCCTTGTTGTTAATTTATAATAGTTGTTCCAGCGATAACTCTATCTCTGGTATGGTTTACTTGGCAGAGTTTAGGCGGCTTACAATTTCGTTCATTTATTTTTTTAATTAAATAAAAACTACATTATCCGGCTCTAGTAAAAAAAATAATTAAATCCTTTATAGTTAAATGAGTCAAACTCTTCTCTAAAACAAACCGAGGAAAAATTAATTTTGAACGAACACAGCAAGTTCTGAAATATCGTCGATCGCGAAAGTCGGCTCTAGGGCGAGACACTCAGCGCGATCGCCATATCCGTAAGCCGCCCAACCAACATCTATCCCAGCATTTTTAGCAAACAGCAAATCAATCGCTGTATCGCCAACCATTAAAATTTGACTGTTATCCAACTCCGGGAACAGCGGTTTAATAATCGAGTGAAAAACAGTCGGATTTGGTTTCGGAATTATTTGTCCGTTATCACCTAATATCAAATCAAAAAAACTGTGAATTTTCAAGTTTTCTAGAAACAAATTAACAAAACTAACGTGCTTGTTGCTAAAAACTCCCAAATTTAATCCCGACTTGCTCGCCAACTGCAAAACTTGCTTGGTTCCGGGAAATAAATCTAGCTGCTTTTCACCTTCTGTCCGATAAAAAGAGCGGTAAGTTTCCACCCATTGGGGAATTGCACTTTCCTCGATCGCCGGATGCAGGATTTTGAAACTATTTGCTAAATTAATCCCGATTGTCCCTTGAATTGTCTCAGCAGCAGGCGGATCAATATTGAAACTTTCAAAAGTTTTGGTAAAGCAATATACAATAGCTCTGTGAGTAATTGCCAAGGTGCCGTCAAAATCGAAAATAATTAACTTGTACTGACTCATTTTCTTCAAAAAATCCTCAAATTAGAATATGTGCGAATAAATTTAACATAGATGCGACTTTTGCAGCAGTCATAAACTCCATTGTATTAGAGCTTACAGGCTAAACCCGCCCCGACAATCGACCCGATAAACCCGGTGTCTACAAATATTTCTAGTTATTAGTAGAAGTTTATCATTTAATCGAAGACCGCTTCGAGCTAGTGGCAAAAAATAATCGCTGACATTACCCGATCGCACAAATAAAAGTAGAATTAGGCATTTGGCAAGGAGTCGATCGGGGCGTAGAACTGCCTTTGCTGCGCTGGTGGGAGGCATCGGGGACTTTGCTGCCGGCGGCGGAGGAACGGGCAGAACAAGAACGACAAAGGCGCATAGAAGCTGTGTTGTGAATTCAAGCTTTGGAAGCGCGTTTGCGAGAGTTAGAAGGCAGCTAATAGGTAGCCAGAAACCGGGTTTTTTCGCCCAAATATTCGCAAAAAATCCTCAATCTCCCAAAAACCCGGTTTCTTTGAACTTACGCAGCGGTGACGAGAAACCGGGTTTTTGGGTCAAGATATTCGATTCAAACCCTCAATCTCGCCAAAAACCCGGTTTCTTTATTGGCAGTTCATAGGTAAACGTAGGCTATAATCCAGAATTTGCGTATATTAATTGGTTAAGAGTAAAGTATTGCATCACTTTTGTGTAAAGTCCTATGTCACTAATTGTTCAGAAATACGGCGGAACATCGGTTGGTACAGTCGATCGCATTTTGGAAGTAGCGCGACGAGTTGTCAAAACAGTACAGCTTGGAAACTCCTTAGTTGTCGTACTTTCGGCTATGGGAAAAACGACTGACGGTTTAGTGAAACTGGCTAAGGAAATTTCCGCAAATCCCAGCAAGCGGGAAATGGATATGTTGCTCTCGACTGGGGAACAAGTCTCGATCGCGCTTTTGAGCATGGCATTGCAAGAAATGGGACAGCCCGCAATTTCCCTCACCGGAGCTCAAGTCGGCATTGTCACCGAAGCCGCCCACACCCGCGCCCGGATTTTGCGAATCGACCCGAACAGGCTCCAAACCCAGTTAAACAGCGGTAAAGTCGTCGTCGTCGCAGGTTTCCAAGGCATCGCTAACGCGACAGAATTGGAAATTACTACTTTGGGTAGAGGCGGTTCCGACACCACAGCAGTAGCCATCGCTGCAGCGCTGCGGGCCGACAAATGCGAAATTTATACTGACGTGCCCGGAATTCTGACTACAGATCCGCGCTTGGTTGCACAGGCGCAATTGATGGACGAAATCACCTGCGACGAAATGCTGGAATTGGCGAGTTTGGGTGCAAAAGTCCTGCACCCGCGCGCCGTAGAAATTGCCAAGAATTACGGTGTGCCGCTGGTGGTGCTTTCTAGCTGGAGTGACGCGCCCGGTACGCGGGTAGTGTCCCCCCCTCCATCAGCCCGGCCTTTGGAGGGCTTGGAGCTCGCGAAAGCGGTGGATGCGGTGGAGTTTGATTTGGATCAGGCGGGGGTGTCGCTGTTGCGTTTGCCCGATCGCCCGGGGGTAGCAGCGCGGTTGTTTGGGGCCATCGCGCAGCAAAACCTCGATGTAGACTTAATTATTCAGTCAATTCACGAGGGAAATACTAACGATATCGCCTTTACGGTAAGGCGAAATTCGCTGAATCAAGCTGTGGCGGTTGCAGATGCGATCGTGCCCTCCCTCGGCAAGAATTCGCGCCCAGAATTGGGGGAACCGGAAGTGAGGGCAGAAGAAAGACCCATAGCTAAAGTTAGCATTGCGGGTGCGGGAATGATCGGCCGTCCGAGGGTAGCGGCCCAGATGTTTAATACTTTGGCGGATGCGGGGATTAATATTCAGATGATTTCGACTTCCGAGGTGAAGGTTAGTTGTACGATCGATGCTGCAGAGTGCGATCGGGCAGTTGCCGAACTTTGCAAAGCATTTGATGTCGCCAACTCCCCTGTCGGGCTGCGTTGTGCGTCGCATAAACCGCCCGCTGTGAGGGCTGTAGCGTTGGATCTCAATCAAGCGCGTCTGGCAATTCGCCAATTGCCCGATCGACCCGGAGTAGCAGCAAAAATGTTCGGACTTTTAGCCGAAGAAAATATTAGCGTAGACACGATCATTCAATCGCAGCGGTGTCACAATATCGACGGCATATTAACGCGCGACATTGCATTTACCGTAGCACAAATTGACGCAGAAGCAGCTAAAACAGTCCTAGAAAAATCAGCAGTTGAATTCGGATGGGGGGAAGTAGCAGTCGATACAGAAATCGCCAAAGTTAGCGTTGTCGGTTCCGGGATGGTAGCGCATCCGGGAGTTGCCGCCAAGATGTTTGAAGCGCTTTCGCAGCACGAAATCAACATTCAAATGATTGCAACTTCTGAGATTAAGATTAGCTGCGTTGTGGATGAGGCACAGGGTGTCACAGCTTTGAAGGCAATTCACGCGGCGTTTGAGCTGTCGGGCAGTGAAAAAGTTCAAGTTCCAGCGTAATACTTGTTTGTTGTAGTAGTAGGGACACAGTGCGGTGTCCTTATTGCTTATTGCTGCCGTGTCATTATTGCAGATGATTAGGCTGTGTTAGGATCGAATTGGCGATCGGCTCAAAAGGATTGAATCTTATGACTGTAGCGAAGGAACAGATTACTGATAGCAATAGCAACTACAGCCGCTCAGGATTGAGTATCACTCTCAAACGTCTTGGAGAACTTTATGAAGGCGAAGATGATGAGGATGAATACGGCCTTTTAAAAACCAGCGATTTTGCTTTCAAAACAGCACTTAATTTAGTTGTAGAAGCACATTCTGTTATGGGAAGCAGTTTCCCAAAAGCGTCAGCTTGTACCGATCATTAAGGTGGTGTTAGCCTGACTTGGAAAAGTGTAGATCCAGCTTGTAAAGTCCGCTTGTTTTGTCCGTTTATTGACGATGACGAGCAACCTGTTCGCATTTATCATCGCAAAGATGATGAACACGGTTCAGAGAAGGTAATTTCAGCAGCAATATTAGTCGATCGGCTAAAGTGGTTTAATCAAGCATGAACGAACAAGAGTTTAGTAGTAATGCTGATTTGCTGGCTGATTTGTTAGCACAGCAGTCTCAAATTGTCTAGAAACCTTCGCAAGTATAGTGCAGTAAGTTGTCAAATAATTCGACAGCATTAGGCTGTGTTAGGATCAAATTGGCGATCGGCTCAAAAGGATTGAATCTTATGACTGTAGCGAAAGAACAGATTACTAATAGCAATAGCAACAGCGGTTTATCGAATTTCCGCATCACGGTCGAACGTCTGATCGAACTGTTAGATTTAGAAGAAGAGGATGAGTACGGGGTTTTGAGACCGACTGAATATGCTTTCAGGACAGCGATGAAATTGGTGGTTGAGGCCTATGATAGCATGGGAAACAGTTTTCCAAAATGCTCTACAGGTACAGATGACCAAGGCAGTATTACACTAGATTGGACAAGCTTAGAACCAGAGCGTACAGTTCGCCTATTTTGTCCATTCAGTGCGGATCAAACAGTTGACATTTATCACCATGCAAAAAATGAAAATGCGGTCGAAGATATCGCTTCATCATCAACATTAGTTTACTGGTTGCAGTGGTTTAACAAAATATGATAGAACAATCTTCAGGGAGTGCGTCAGAGTTTGAAAAATTACCGGATCGTACACTTGTTTACCGAGTTCTCCGAAAAGGATGGATAGATAGAGATAGATCGATCGTCAAATCGGATGCCTACTATTTGCGCCAACGTATAAACGAACAGGGTATTTCTGTCAATTTTTCCATTCAGCAATCTTTGAGTGCATTGAGAAACTGTGAAGGAGTTGCTAGCCTTAATGTAGGGGAAATTCGAGAATTAGGTCTAAATGTAGTATGTGACTCTTCATCTCATGGCAGTATTATAGGGTTGCCCTATCGTGAAGATAACCGTCCAAGGGCTGATGAGCTTGCACTTTTGTTAGCAAGACAGTCTCTAATTGTATGGGAATCTTCGTCAAGTTGATATCAGAAATTTAAGACGACAAGCTGTATATATTCTTCTGTTTTTGTCTGCTGTTTATTTGGCTCATTTGACAATAAGTTTTGACTTAATATTTCTTGCGCGATCGCCACCACCACGGGCACGCCAACCGAATTTCCAATTTGCTTGTAACTCTCCCCCGCACTAGGATAAGTCTTAAAATCTTCAGGAAAACCCATGAGACGGTAACATTCCTTCAGCGTCAACTTTCTCACCAAATCTCGATCGGGAAAATAGACAAAAAACCTGCCCGATGTTTCTTGCGAAGGAATTGTCGGATGCACGCCATCCACCGAATAAATGCGATTCGGCTGTCTGTGAACCCTCGACAAATGTTCTGTATTCGGCCTCACCCCAGTTTTCCAAGTACCTTTATTTCTGTATCCTACAAACACAAGTCCCGAATCTTGCTGTTTCGGATAATCAATTAAAGTATACTCTGATTTGTCCAATATTTCAAAATCCCCTGTCTCGTCTAGAAATTCCCTGAGTTTGGGAGGAAACTTGCTTTTTAGGAATGAAAAATTGAAGGGTTTACCTTTAGTTGCAATAATAAATATTCTTTCGCGGTGTTGGGGAAGTCCAAAGTCTTTAGCATTCAGCATTTTGTAATTCACGCTGTAGCCCAAATCTTCAAGGCTGGCAATAATTACTTTTAAGGTATTTCCCTTGTCGTGATGGATTAAGTGCTTGACATTTTCCAGGACAACTACTTGAGGTTGTTTTACTTTAATGATTTTACAAATCTCAAAAAATAGCGTGCCTCTAGTATCTTCAAAACCGAGCTTTTTGCCGCAGATGCTAAAAGGTTGGCACGGAAAACCGGCGACTAAAACATCAAAGTCTACTAACTCGGCGGGATTGATGTTACTGATGTCGGCAAAAGGCACTTCGCCGAAATTGTCTGTGTAAACTTCTCGGCATTTGCTATTGATTTCGCAGGAAAAGACGCATTCAAAGCCATTGTTTTCAAAACCTTGTCTGAAACCTCCTATTCCCGAAAACAAATCTATAAATTTCATCTATAATTTAATGCTAAATCTTGCTAAAGCTAATAATAACAGATTTTGTTTATCTTTCTTTTTTCACTCTGTGTTCT
This sequence comes from Microcoleus sp. S36a_B3, assembly GCF_036700745.1. Classification (NCBI taxonomy): domain Bacteria; kingdom Bacillati; phylum Cyanobacteriota; class Cyanophyceae; order Oscillatoriales; family Microcoleaceae; genus Microcoleus; species Microcoleus sp. S36a_B3. Next base: position 97,220 of record NZ_JAUBPN010000001.1, read on the forward strand.
CTGCGTTCTCTGCGGTTAATTATACAAATTTAAACAAAAACCAGGCGACGGACAGGAAATTGCCGTGTCTGCAGATATCATCTATAATGTCGATCGCCCAAAATTTCCAAACTTGTCCCGCACCCCACTAAACTAGGAATAGCAAAAAAAATATAGCTACTGTTTACTTCCTTTCACCAACCATGAGTCAAACCTTGGAAAACCTCACCGCCATCGATGACAACCTCTCCAAACGCCACATCGACCTCGATCCAGGCGGCTACTTCATCATCTATCTCGATCGCGAAACCAGCTTAATTTGTGCCAAACACTTCACCAACATCATCGACGATCGCGGCCTGGCTGTCGATCCCGAAACTGGCAAACCCATCCCCGCCCGTGGCAAGGTAGAACGCACTCAGTGCACGCTGTTTAGCGGCAGAACCGCCAAAGAACTTTGCGTCAAAATCCTAGAAGAAACCCGCCCCAGCCCGGTGACAATGTTAGATCACGCGGCTTATCTGGGACGGGAATTTGTACGGGCAGAACTTGCATTGTTGAGCGATCGAGAATACGTTCAAGATTAGTCCAGCCTCGCCCTAATTTCTGGAAAAAAGGTAACTTATCGGATTTAGCAGTACGCGATTACGAAAAACCTTGATACCAGAAATAAGTCACCATTGGAATCACTGTCGCCAACACCAACAGCACAACCACAACAACTGTGGCATTACCTTGTTCTGTTTCTTCAGCTTTTTTAAAGGTGCCTTCAACTTGAATGTTGTCAACAACTTTAGGCGCGCCCGGATCTGGTTCACCGGACAAAACAGTAGCAATGCGCGAACTGGCCTCAGTCAAAGCCTCGTTGTATTTGTTAGCTTCCCGCAGGGGAACCTGCAGGGTTTCCCCTGCTACACTCTGGGCAATTTCATCAGGTAGCAGGGATTTAACCCCTTCGCCGGTGCGAATTACCGCGCTGTTGGTAACAGTGTCGAGAACGAGTAAAATTTGATTGGCCTGGTCTTCTTTTGTGGGAAACCACTGTTCAAACAGTTGATCGCTAAAAGTGGCAACTGTTTCGCCGTAGTCTAAGCGGCGGATGGTGACAAACCTGACTTCTTTGCCAGTTTGCTTTTCCACCTTGTCGAGTTCGCTGTTGATATTGCTTTCGCTGCTACGGCTGAGTACGTCGCCTTTGTCGAACACCCAAGTTCGATCGCCCGCCGACAACAGGGGAAAGTCGTACACGCCAGTCGCCAACGCCGGCAACACCGCTATCTGCGAGGCGATCAGGGCGATCGCGATCGCCGCCGCCGCTGGTTGGAGATATTTTCTCCAGTTAAATAATTGCTTGAAGAGTCTAGTCATGAGGTTAACCGTAAAACTGACTTTTTTCCAAAAATACTATAGAAACCAGCGTAAAATTCAATTTATGCAGGGCAATATTTATAATTAGGTCGTCAGTCCAACTCCCCGCCCGATTATTTTACAATTTTAACTATGCAGCCAGCAGACAGTTATAAAGGTTGGATTGTGCAATCGCAGAAAGTATTCTACGTCGAAGTTTGGGATAGCCGGGGCAACCGCCACGTCGCCGTCCAAAATGCCAAGACTGAAGAGGAAGCTTTGGAATTGGCGAAAAAGTGGATTGATAAGTACGAGTCAAAACCCGGAAGAATGGCGATCGACGTACCGCATCCTTTCGGAGAAATCATCGATATGCCATTTTGAAGTCAGTTGGTAGTTGGCAGTTGGCAATAGTCAGTAGTCAGTAGTCAGTAGTTATTGGTTATTGGTTACTTGCTACGAATTCCCACTTTCCACTTCTCAATTTCCAATAAGAACTAACAAATAACAACTAACAAATAACAACTAACAGTCCTTCTACTAAGAAATTTCTCGCAATTTCCGCGTATTTTCTACCAAACTGCGAGCTAATTCATCGAACCTTTCAGACAATTTTTCATCCAACAATTTACCATCAGGACTAAAAGCTTTCCAAGCTTGTCCGATCGCAATTTGTTCGGGAATTACCCAAGCGTGCACCCATCTCAAAATAGTTCGCAAATCGTTAAGTGCGTTGCTGTTAACTTGTCCTCCCAAAACGCTAATCGAACCCGCAACTTTGCCGTCCAAATGCTCGAAAGTGAGTAAATCGAGGGCATTCTTGAGAGCACCGCTGACGCTACCGTGATACTCCGGCGTTGCTACAATCAAAGCGTCGGCTTGCTTTACCGCATTCCGCAGCTTTTCCACATCGGGGTAATCGAGATAATCATTCTCACCGTTGCAGAAGGGCAGATTGAGCGATCGCAAATCTAATATTTCAACTTCCGCGCCCAGGGCTTGCGCCCGTTCTGCTGCCACCTTCAACGCTAACTGGCTGTAAGATCCAGCCCGCAAACTCCCACCAATGCCGACAATTTTCACCATAAAACTTAAAAACAATAATTGCAGAAATAAAACGTACTCATTACGACTATGATTAATATAACAAGTGCGATCGGCAAATGTCAATCGATTTGAGATACTTCGGCAACGCCGGCGTACAAGTTTAAGATTTTAGATGGAAGAATTGACTGAGGGATCCGAAAAACCGGGTTTTTTGAGCAAAATCCCCGATCAAAGCCCCTGATTCGGTAAAAAATCAGGTTTTTTGAGGATCAGTGCGTAAGTTTAGTGTACCAGGCCGATAAACCGGGTTTTTTGAGCAAAATCCCCGATCAAAGCCCCAAATTCAGTAAAAAACCCGGTTTATCAGTGGCAGTGGATTCAAAACCAGCCCTCTCAAGCGGACTCTTGAGAAGCCAGCGACAGAGAAACCCATCCAACACCCGGCATCTTGTTAAAATAAATGAATGTAGCAAATCAAAAGCGGTCAATCTTGGCAGTCTTCAACCTCGGGCAAAAAACCAATATGAAAAATTCTTGGAAACAGGTATGGCTGGGGCATCTAGCTGTAAACAAAGACAAATCGAGCCAGCAGAATCCTAAAAAATCAATGCCCGGACGGAATCTTTGGCGAATCCTGGGCAGTTTGGTGATTTCTCAAGGAATATTGCTCTCACCCCCGGTTTTGGCCGACAGCGCGCCTAACACCATGAGTTACAGCAAACTCATGGACAACATAGAGAAAGGGCAAGTCAGTAAAATCGAAATAGACGAAACTCAAAGAACTGCAAAAGTTAAGCTAAAAAATCAAAAAACCGATCAAGAACAAACTGTTACTCTGTTCGATTACAACAACCGAGAACTTTACTCGCAAATCCGCGCCAAAAAGATTGACTTTGAAGTCAAACAAACAGCCGACAATGCCGCGGCAGTCAGTTTAGTAATAAACTTACTGGTGATTTTTGCAGTGTTGGCGGTGTTGATGGCTATTGTGCGCCGATCGACCCAATCCCAAGGAAATGCCATGAACTTCGGCAAATCCCGAGCCCGTTTCCAAATGGAAGCCAAAACCGGGGTGATGTTCGACGACGTAGCAGGGATCGAAGAAGCCAAAGAAGAACTGCAAGAAGTTGTCACCTTCCTCAAAAAACCCGAACGCTTTAACGCGATAGGCGCGAAAATTCCCAGAGGAGTTTTGTTAATCGGGCCTCCGGGAACCGGTAAAACAATGCTGGCAAAAGCCATCGCAGGCGAAGCAGCCGTCCCCTTCTTCAGCATCTCCGGTTCCGAATTTGTCGAAATGTTCGTCGGAGTCGGCGCTTCCCGCGTCCGCGACTTGTTCAAAAAAGCTAAAGAAAATTCGCCCTGCATCGTCTTCATCGATGAAATAGACGCGGTAGGAAGGCAGCGCGGCGCTGGAATCGGCGGTGGAAATGACGAACGCGAACAAACTCTCAACCAGTTGCTGACAGAAATGGACGGCTTTGAGGGTAACAGCGGCGTGATTGTGATTGCTGCTACTAACCGCCCTGATGTACTCGATACTGCCCTGCTGCGGCCCGGCAGGTTCGATCGCCAAGTAATGGTAGATTTGCCCACCTACAAAGGGCGTTTGGGGATTTTGCAAGTGCACGCGCGCAACAAAAAACTTGACGCCGAAGTTGCCCTAGACATGATCGCCCGCCGCACTCCGGGCTTTTCCGGCGCTGACTTGGCAAACTTGCTCAACGAAGCAGCAATTCTCACCGCGAGGCGACGCAAAGACACGATTGGTAACTTAGAAGTTAATGATGCGATCGACCGAATCACGATCGGGCTGACTCTGAATCCGCTGCTCGACAGCAAGAAAAAGTGGCTAGTAGCATACCACGAAATCGGACACGCCCTCGTATCATCCATGCTCAAAAATACCGACACCCTAGAAAAAGTCACGATTATTCCGCGTTCCGGCGGCATCGCAGGCTTTGCCAACTACGTGCTCGACGACGAAATGATCGACAGCGAAGGTTTGAGGAGTCGGGCGTGGCTGTTAAGCCGGATTACAGTAGCTTTGGGGGGACGGGCTGCAGAGGCTGAAATTTATGGCGATGCCGAAGTAACTCTCGGTGCCAGCAGCGATATCACAGAAGTCAGCAAACTAGCGAGACAGATGGTAACGCTTTACGGAATGTCGGATTTGGGGCCTGTGGCTTTGGAAAGTCCGAACAATGAGGTGTTTTTGGGCCAAAGCTGGAATTCGCGGGCCGAGTATTCCGAAGAAATGGCTATCAAGATCGATCGGCAAGTCCGGGAAATTGCTATTCACTGCTACGAAGAAGCCCGCCGGATTATCCGCGAAAACCGTCATTTGGTAGACAAGCTGGTTGAAGTGCTGTTGGATGAAGAAACGATCGACGGTGATGAATTCCGCAAAATTGTCGATCGATACGCCGAGTTGACCAAAAAAGAGTTGGAACCAGCGTAAAGAGTCAGTTGGCAGTTGTCCGTTGTCAGTTGTCCGTTGTCAGTTGTCAGTTGGCAGTTGTCAGTTGGCAGTTGTCAGTTGGCAGTTGGTAAAGAGTCATTAGTCATCAGTCATCAGTCATTAGTCATTAATTCAGGTAAAGAATCATTAGTCATCAATCATTGGTGATTAGTGATTAGTCATTAGTTGACGAAGTAGGAATTATGCACCGACTCTATTTTTAGAGTGCGTCTGAAGCACTTTACTACTAACCCAAAAAAATTACTAATGACCAATGACTAATGACTCTTTATCATGACTAATGACTAATGACCAACGACTAATGACTAATTAAGACTGATTGGAATACATTTCGCGAAGTACCAAAGCCGGGTCTACCCAGCGGCCGCCGTACTTCAATCCCCAATGCAGGTGAGGGCCGGTCGTGCGGCCGGTCATTCCCACTCTGGCAATTCTCGCACCAGCCGGCACAGTTTGACCCTGCCAAATTTTCATGCTGCCTTCGCGATCGACATAATAGCGCCCGCCGTTAACTTTTTCTACCTTACCTCCGAGGTGACAGTAGATGTGCTCCCAATCTCCCGATCGCACCACCATACCAGTGCCGCACCTGCCATCTTCCCAAACTTCCACCACTTGACCGCCCCACCAATTGCGGATATAGCTACCTTCTGGCGCCGCCATGTCCAAACCGTAATGAAAATCTCCACCACGGGGGCCGAAGGTGGAACTGTAGGCTTCAAAATTTTCGACTGGGAAAGAAGCTTCTTGCCACAACTTACCCGTAGCGATTTTGGTTGGTAAAGCTGACTGAGCCTTGACCAACTCCTGCTGCAAATAAGGGCTAATCACCACGATACAGAGCGAAAGAACTAACAGTAATATCTGTCTAAGGCGAAAAAAGCGTTTAACGGTCAGCGGGCCCCTAGAGTCTTGCACGATTTATTTAACTCCTGAAAGTTTAATGTGTTGGCGAATCTGCGTTGTCTGTTGTGCCAATTCGCTGCAAGATTGCCTCGCGTGCTGAATCTACTAGCGAATCAGTTAACCAAGGTGTATCTTACTGCATAGAGAACTGATGTCAAGCCTTTGGCTTAAATATTGTAGCGAACAGAAAGTCATTGGCCCGGTGAAATTTGTGCTGCGGTTGAATTCGATCGAGCTTTTATTTGACACTATAGTTTAGTACGAGATTTTGGATGCAGTCTGAAATCTCAAATTTATAACACACATAAGCAATGCTTACTGAAATTTTCCCTTTTAGTTTTGCCATAGACGCAACTGCGATCGCCGGTGCCTCCTTGTGGTCTTTAGCCCTGTACTGGGGTCTGTCGCCCCTGACAGAATGGGTAATCCTGCAACTCAACCGCTGGATGAATTTTGCCGAAAGATCCCTCTACACCTCGGAAGCCGAGTTTGAAAGAACCCGCCAAGCCAGAGAATCTCAAAATGCCTTTTACGCTTCCCTGTTGAGCATTCTGCCCTTTTTGATTGCGGGCGGATTGTGCAATTGGGGAGTCGAATGGTCTCTGGGTACTGGTTGGGCGGTATCTATGGGGACGATCGCCTGTATTGGCGGCGGCGTTTACGAACTCGGCCGCCGAGACGGTCAATCTTAGGCGATGGTAGATTTTGGATTTGGGATTTTGGATTACTCAAGATATTCGGAGATTTACCAGCCTCTAGAATCGATCGCAATCTCAAATCCAAAACTCCAACTCTCAAATAAATATGACATTTTCCGTTTATTTGTCGATCGCGCCTCAAACAAAATTAGCAATGTATTTTAACCGTAATTTGACTCAGGATGTTTGCCTAAAAGTCGCAGTTGCCGCTCTGTAGCGGTAGCGATAATTTCGGGATTGAACTGCCACGGCCAAGGCGAAAATTTCTGCGCGATGTTGCGGTGGGAATAATGCACTTGCAGCATATAGCGACTACCATCGACAGTGGTATTTCTGCCGCCAGAGTGCCAAATTTCACTGCGGAAAAACAGCACATCTCCAGCTTTGCACAAAACTGGTTCTAGGGAGTGTCCGTTCCAAGTTTCTTCCCCGCGTTCGGGTTTTCTACCCGATTTGTGACTGCCAGGAATAATATAGGTAGGACAGAGGTCTTCTGTGATGTCACTGAGATAGAAATGGGCTGTACAGATCCATACTGGCAGTTGAAAAGTGCGATTTTCTTCGATGGATCCGCTAACAGCAAACACGCTTTCGGGCAGTGGCACAAACACCTGATCGACGTGGACGCGCCAACCGTCGTAACCGGGCCCACTTTTCCATGCAGTCATGCCGATAATGTGGCAATCGCTGCCCATCAATGCTTCTGCCAATTCAATGATACCAGGTCGATCGGCATAGGAAAGCCACAGCCGATCGCGATTAAACACGCATTTAAAATGTTTGTTCAATTCACTCCAACTGCTACCATCAAGTCCGAAGGGTTGCAGGCGATCGAGTGCTTCCCGGGCCGCCACCATTTCCGACTCGTCGAGCACACCGGGAATCAGCGCAAAACCATCTTCATGTAACGCCTCTACCGCCCCTGCTGTATCGGAAAGCTCACAAGTCTTTTGCCGATAGCTGAAAACTTCGCTCAAGGTGCTTGCGTTCATAATTCAAATTCGAGTAAAATTATTAACTGTTATTAAATTAACACTTCGGACAGTTTAACGGCTGACGCCCATGAGCGAGAAACCGGGTTTCTAAGAAAATTTGGCGATCAGTAACGAAAAGCCTACGAAGAAACCCGGTTTCTGAAGTCGCACTTGCGACTGTAATTGTCATTGATGCGTAATTCCTGTCTGGTATAATTGATACTTCTGATGTGGGGATAAATCCAATGAAATACCAACCAGAACCAACATTATTAAATCAAGCCCGCGCCGCCTTCAAAGAAATCTGGGGATACGACGATTTTCGACCGCCGCAAGCAGAAATTGTCGGTAGTTTGTTAGCAGGAAAAGATACAATAATAATTATGCCGACAGGTGGTGGCAAATCAATTTGCTTTCAACTGCCAGCTTTGTTACAAACAGGCTTAACTTTGGTGGTTTCGCCCTTAGTCGCCTTGATGGAAAATCAAGTGCAAGAATTGCGCGATCGCAATTTGCCCGCTTCCCTCCTCCACAGTCAACTGTCAGCACAGCAGCGCCGACAAACAATGCAATCGCTGCAACAAAACAAGTTGAGATTGCTGTATTTGTCTCCCGAAACATTACTCAGTAAACCAGTTTGGGAAATTATCAGTCAGCCACACATCCAAATCAACGGTTTAATATTAGATGAAGCTCACTGTTTAGTGCAGTGGGGTGATACATTTCGACCAGCTTACCGCCGTTTGGGAACAGTGCGACCGGCTTTGTTGAAAGCTAAACCAGAAGGTAGTAAAATTGCGATCGCAGCTTTCACCGCTACCGCCAACCCGGAAGCACAAAAAATCATCAAAAATGTCTTGCAACTGCAAAAACCAGAAGCATTTTTGCTAAGTCCCTACCGTTCTAATCTGCACCTGCAAGTGCAGACTGTCTGGACACCGAGGGGACGAAAACAACAGTTGTTAAATTTTATTAAATCTCGACCAAAACAAGCAGGTTTAGTCTACGTCCGCACGAGAAAAGATAGCGAAAATTTGGCTAATTTGCTGGAAGATGTAGGTTATAAAACCGCAGCCTATCATGCAGGTTTGAGTCCTGAATCGCGCCGAAACATAGAAACAGCTTGGCTAAATAACGCTCTTAAATTTGTGATTTGTACCTGTGCTTTCGGGATGGGAATTAACAAGCCGGATGTGCGGTGGGTTGTTCACTTTCAAGCACCTTTGCTATTATCGGAATACATTCAGGAAATTGGTAGAGGCGGACGCGACGGCAAATCGGCGATCGCCCTGACATTGATTAGCGAACCTACGGGTTTGCTTTATCCCGATGACAAACAAAGAGCACAATTTTTTCAAGATAAATTGCGATCGCAATACCGAGAAGCGCAGCAGTTGGCCCAACAACTGCCAGTTAAAGGCGATGTAGAAGCAGTTTCTCGCGAATTTCCCGAAAGCGCGATCGCCCTTTCTATCTTGCACAGCAGCGGACAATTAACTTGGCAAGATCCTTTCAATTATGCGATCGACAAATCCGCACAGCAAAAAGGCGCAAAACAAAATTTTACCGCCCCTGCTGAAATGGCACAATATCTCAAACATCGAAAGTGCCGGTGGCAATTTTTGCTGCAAGCTTTTGGCTTTACCAAGGAATCTCAATCTATGCGGTGCGGCCACTGCGATAATTGTCGCTTGCATTGACAAATTTACTTAAAAATGTTATAGTAAAAGCATTTATTTGACATAAATCATACTGCTATCAGGCTCCCGCCCGATCGCGAGTAGAAACCAGGATAAAATAGTAGATGCTCTCAAAAACCGGGTTTCTTCCTATAATTATCATTTTTGTTTACATAACTCATAGAAACCCGGTTTCTATTCCCATATCCGTCATTTCGTGTCGGGTAGATTGACCGAGATCGCGATCGGTTCGTAGTGCGGGCTTTAGTCCGCAGTACGAATAGTTTTTGCGACGATCGCAGATCGGACATGATATCAGCCCAAAAAATCGGCAACAAACAGTAAAAATTAAATGATAGAAACAGAGACGGCGGCACAGATATATACAGTAGAAAATACAGAGGAATTTAACCCGATTAATGTCACTCAACGATTAGATATTTGGCTGTCAAACCAGATACCAGACTTATCCCGATCGCGCGTGCAAACCCTCATATCACAAGGCCACGTCAAAGTCAACGACGAAACCTGCACCTCGAAAAAAATATCAGTAAAAACGGGCGATCGCATCCACCTCACCTTACCCGAAGCCCAGCCTGCAACCTTAAAACCCCAAGCAATTCCTCTAGACATCCTCTACGAAGACGACAGCCTAATTATCATCAACAAACCAGCCGGATTAGTCGTTCACCCAGCAGCCGGACACCCAGATGGTACATTAGTTAACGCCCTCTTAGCCCATTGTCCCCTAGCAGAAATCGGCGGAGTTCAGCGGCCGGGAATCGTGCACAGATTAGACAAAGATACAACAGGTGCGATCGCGATCGCCAAAACCGACATTGCTCACCAACACCTGCAAGCCCAACTGAAAACCAAAACCGCCCGCCGCGAATATTTAGGCGTAGTTTACGGAGTTCCTAACACCGAAACAGGCACAATAGACCTACCCATCGGCAGGCATCCCACAGACCGCAAAAAAATGGCAGTAGTACCAGAAGAAAAAGGCGGCCGCCCCTCAGTTACTCACTGGACAATCAAAGAAAGAATCGGCAACTATTGCTTAATTCACTATCAATTAGAAACCGGCCGCACCCATCAAATTCGCGTCCACACAGCCGAAATCAAACATCCTATTATCGGCGACCCGATGTACAGTTCCAACCGTTCCATCGGCGTAAATTTAACAGGACAAGCCCTGCACGCTTGGAGGTTGCAATTGCAACATCCTTTAACTGGAGAGTTGATTGAGGCGATCGCGCCTTTACCAGATCAATTCAACACCCTGTTGAAAATATTGCGGTTGCGAGCTAATAGTTGATATCTTGGGCCTCGGGCATCAGCCAAACAGGGCATCGGCCAAACAGGGCATCGGCCAAACAGGAACCAAAAACTAACAAATAACAATAACAAATAACAAATAACAAATAACAAATAACAACAGCCAACAGTCAACAGCCAAAAAATTATGAGTCCTGAGTTTTGGATTCCAAGTTTATCAAAAAACTCAAACCTCAAAACTCAAAACTCAAAATTCTTTTAGACTAAAAGTCGATCGCCCGACACAAATAATCGCACCAGGCAGCATCAATTACCGACGGTAAGGAACCATCGTCTCGATATTGATATTGGCCAACGGCACGCGCTGCGGAGGAGTAGCAGGAGGTGCGACTTGCCGCGCCATACCCAAATAGTTGGACGGATCGCCAGCCTTCGCTTGCTGCTCTTGAGGAACAAAACGGCGAACAGTCGTCTGCCAAATGATTTGCGGGAAGCCTAGCTGCGAGCGGTGGTACTCACCGTAGCGAGGAGTCTTCAAGTTGAAAGGAGTTTCTCCTCCAACTCGCTGAGGCAAAACCCGGCGCTGCTGGTAAGGTACTGTATCGTAGCCAAACTTGCCCAGGTACTCATCGCTATTGACCAACTCGTCAATAAACCCTTGAGGCCCCTTAGTGGCTACCACGATCGACCAAGCAATCTTTTCGCGATCGCTGTACACATCCCGACCCAAAACGCGCTGCACGCACATTTCCACAAATCGGTAGTTGCTGTTAGTTTGGTAATTCCGCTCCAAGAAAGGAGCCGAAGTCGCCAAACCGCGAATGAAATCCCGCACCGTAATCTGACCGAACTTTAGTTGCGATTCCAAAAACGTTTGGCGGTTGCTCTTGAGGATTTGGTGTTCGCTGTAAATCTGGCGATATCCAGCCCAAATCAAATTTTCCATGTCTCCCGACGAGAGCACGTTTTCAGTTGTGAAAACTCTCGGCTGCTCGTCGCCCCCTATTTCATAACCAGCAACGCGCTGATTTTGGCTCTTAGGGGCGTAATTTAACAAAGGAAGCGCCACGTTATAATCTCCGTTATCTCAAATTTCAGAAATAGTTGATACCGCGAGCTGCCAGCATAACGATACAACTAACCAACATACAGATTAGGGGATTCCCGCAATCTAAATCTGGTTTTCCTGATTTTTTGCAACAATCTGTAACATTTGTTGACTGTTGACTGTTCGCTGTTGACTGTTCGCTGTTGGCTGTTCGCTGTTGACTGTTCGCTGTTGGCTGACAACTACCCACTGACAACTGACAACGGACAACTACCCACTGACAACTACCCACTGACAACTGCCAACTGCCAACTGCCAACTGCCAACTGCCAACTGCCAACTGCCAACTGCCAACTGCCAACTGCCAAATAAATTACCAGCCTAGGGCCGAGTAAAACTCACTAGCAAGGGGTTCCTTCTCTGCAGCCGGGGCCGCTGCATCCGAGTCTGGTTCCACCCGAATTTCAGTACAAAAAGTTGAAGTGCTGAAACCGCCAAAGCGCTTGACGCTGCTTGTCCGCATCCGCACGTTGGGATTGGCAAACCAAAAACGCTCGATCGAACTCATCGTCTCGTATTCCGTAATCAGCAGCAGCGCATCCTCGTCATCCATCTCAAAACGGCCGGCCACCGGCACAATTTCCGCATAGCCGCGTTCCCGCAACATCAAACCCTGCCGCGGATTCTCAGGATCTGGGACGATCGCGAATACGGTAGAGCCCTTGTGATTCTCATCATCCTTATCCCACGCCATAGTGCCGTGCCAAGTCACAAATGCTCCCCCAGCAGCCCGACTCGGATCGACCTCGTGCATCTGGCAAATTTCAGCCACTCGCGCGTCATCCGCACCTAGGGCCGTTACCTGAATATTTGAATCCCCAATCTCCGCTTGGCGGAAAGCGAGGTGGTGAGTGCTGCGCTGCGATCGCCATTCTCCAGCACTACTCTGAAAAAACTCCATTGCATCCATACAAAATAGCTCCTTTGGCTTAGGCTTCCCGGTTTTTACCCCTGTTTTATGATAAAGCTCCCCCCACTTAGATGTACTTTTGCGACACAAATTAGTCTCAAAATGTCTACTTTGGACATATTGTCAAGTGAATGTTATGATAGTTTACAATGTAGGAGACACAACAAATCTTGCGAAACGTGATGTCGATCGCGATCGCATCGATCTCAGCAAACTGGAGGAGCGAATTATGGATATGCCTACAACCAGCCTCAGCATGGAACAGCAGTTCAAACTGCAAGTCCTGAGCGAACAAGTCAAAAACTTGAGCCAAAACCAAGCTCAGGAATACTTGCTAGAAGTTATGCGGCAGAACATGGTCAAGGAAAATTTGTTAAAGTATTGGATGAAGAAAATGTGAACTCTTCGATAACTTCTTCAACAAAATCAGCGGCTTGTATCTGCAAAAAGTGCGATCGAGCTATTAAATATAAAACCCAGAATTCCGGTGCCTTGGAGACACCGGAATTCTCCAGTTATAGAATTAATTTATAAAAATTTCCGCTACTCTAAAATTAGTTCGTAGTGCGGACTTGCATACGCAATATAAATCGGACTGAAGTCCGTATTACGAACCTTTTTTGTTACCATCGTCGATCGGACATGATATAATACTAACTATTGAAAATCATGCAAATGTCTTCCCTAGGGTGTGTCGCCATTAAAAATCTCTGAATCAAAATTGATTTTCGAGCTAGCGACGCACTCTAGAAATTCTCAGGTGCGTCGCTAGCTCAATTTTCAAGATAATTTAGAGATAAAAAATCGTGGCGCACCATGCGGAGACTCCCACAGACTCCCGTAACTCAACCAAAACGGCCGCTGACATAATCCAAAGTAGACTCTTCCTTCGGACTTTGGAAAATTACCTCAGTTTTGTCACACTCCACAAGATAGCCAAACCGCTTCCCATCGTCAGAAAGTTTAGCATTGAAAAAAGCAGTCAGGTCAGAAACCCGAGAAGCCTGCTGCATATTGTGAGTCACAATTACGATGGTATACTTCTCCTTGAGTTCCCGCATCAACTCCTCAACCTTAATCGTCGAAATCGGGTCAAGAGAAGCGCAAGGTTCATCCATTAACACTACATCAGGATTAATCGCGATCGCCCTAGCAATACACAAACGCTGCTGCTGGCCGCCCGAAAGAGAAAAACCGCTTTGCTTTAACTTATCCTTAACCTCATCCCACAAATAAGCCTGTTGGAGCGACTTTTCCACCAGCTCATCCATATCTCCCTTATAATTGTTCACCCTCGCACCGTAAGCAATATTGTCATAAATTGACTTCGGGAAAGGATTGGGCTTTTGAAACACCATCCCAATCTTGCGGCGCACCTCCACAGCATCAATATCAGGATCGTAAAGATTTTGACCTTGATAATGAATTCTGCCCTCTAAACGAAAACCGTTAACTAAATCGTTGAGGCGGTTAAAACATCGGAGAATTGTACTTTTGCCACAGCCAGAAGGCCCGATCAAAGCAGTAATCCGATTTTTAGGAATTTCTAGCGAAACATTTTTCACCGCGTGAAAACCGCCGTAAAAAATATTGATATTTTCAGTCCGTAAAACAGTTTCTGTCTGCTTATCCAAATCCATCATCATACAAATAACTATCCTCTTAATTTTTACAGAACCAGCGAATTTTGTCAGTTGTCAGTTGTTAGTTGTTATTAGCTAATACTTTCAGACCAACTGCAACTGCCAACTGCCAATGACTTCAATAAACCTTTTGGCGAGTAGCCCAGCGAGAAAGAATACTCGTCAGCAAAACCATAAACACCAAAATCAAAGATGCAGCCCAAGCCAACTCTTTCTGTGCCTGAAAAGGAACCGTTGCAAAGTTGTACACCAAAACCGAAAGACTCGGAGTTGGCTTATCAAATCCAGCAGGCCAAAAAGGCGAATTTAGCGCTGTGAAAATCAAAGGAGCAGTTTCTCCAGCAGCACGAGCAATTGCCAGCGTCACACCAGTTAAAATAGCCGGAATAGCCGCAGGCAAAACTACCTGCAACACTGTTTGATAATTAGAAGCACCCACACCCACCGACGCCCATCTAATATCTTGCGGGACGATTTGTAGGGCTTCGTCAGTAGTTCGCACAATTGTCGGCAACATCAGCACAGCCAGCGCCGCGCCCCCTGCGATTGCCGAAAAACCTCCCATATTTACCACGAACAAACCGTAGGCAAATACCCCGGCAATAATCGAAGGAACGCCGCTGAGGACATTAGTAGCAAAGCGCACCCAGCGAGTTATTTTGCCGCTGCTGAACTCCGACAAATAAACGGCGGCCAACACTCCAAAAGGAACAGCAATTAGAGAAGCAATTCCTACGGTCATTAATGTACCGAGAATGGCATTGGCGATACCGCCTCCCGACAGTCCCGGTGCGGGCGGCAGCTTGGTGAACAAGTCTAAATTTAGGCGATTAAAACCTTGTACGGCTACGTAGGAAAGCACTGCAAACAAAGGCAGCAGAGTTATCGCCAGAGCCGAGCCAGCCAGTACAGTCATCGCCATACTAAACAGCGCTTGCGAGCTGTTTTTAACCCTCTTTAAACTGCCTGTTTTCGATCCCAAAGGATTTTCATCTGAGACGCTATTTGACATAAACTAAAACTATGTAGGAAATTGTGCCAAACTTCTAGTTGTACTTCGCTCTTACTTGAGAAACAATCCACTCTGCCAAAATATTGACAATCAGCGTCATAATAAACAGAATTAGCCCCGTATACATCAGGGCAGCCACTTGCAATCCTGAAGCTTCGGCAAATTGATTTGCCATCAGAGAAGCAATAGTATTTGCAGGAGCTAGCACAGAAGCACTTAACTGATTGGAATTGCCAATTAACAGAGTTGCCGCCATTGTTTCTCCCATCGCGCGGCCGAGGCCTAGCATAATTCCGCCGACAATGCCGGAGAAAGCGGCCGGTACGAGGACTCTAAAAATTGTTGTCCAGCGAGTTGCTCCCAAACCCAGAGATGCTTGTCGCAATTCGGGCGGGAGGCTTGCTAAAGAGTCGCGGGAGATAGCAGTAATAATGGGCAAAGTCATAATCCCCAAAATTACTCCGGCGGGTAACATTCCTGGGCCAACTGGCGATGTGCTAAAAATTGGCAGCCATCCGAAGTTACCGTTGAGAAACTTTCCGATGTTGCTAATAATGGGAATCAATACAGCAATTCCCCACAAGCCGTAGACTACGCTGGGAATGGCGGCTAAAAGTTCTACTAAGAAAACTAAAGCTGTACGCACTGGCAGCGGCAAAAAGTCTTCGCTCAAAAAGATGGCAGTCCCTACTCCTAATGGTACTGCAATTAGGAGCGCGATCGCAGAACTGACGATCGTCCCGTAAATCATCGGCAGCGCACCGTACTCTTCTTTAACCGGATTCCAATCACTGCTAAACAGAAAGCCCAAACCGTACTGTTGAATCGCTGGTAAAGCTCTGAAAGCAACGGTTAGCGCGATTACCAGCAAAATTACGCCAACTCCGATTCCCAAAATCCGAGTCAGCCAGATAAAGCCTTGGTCTAAGGATTTTTCTATCCGAGAGCGGGAACGTTTCTCTGGTTGAGCGGTGTTACTATCTGAAATCATATACAAAAGTCTCAAAAAACTGTAACGAAAAATCGCATTTTTCCGAAAAATCTAGAACGAAGCAGAAACAAAGACTGTAAATCAAATCACACACACAGGGGCGGGTAGATGCCTTCCCTAACTTTTGAAAAAGTATTTCTGGTTAAAGCCGCCCCTACAGAAATATCTCTGTTCCTTCTTCCTTTTTCCCTCTGCCAACAGTCAACAGTCAACAGTCAACAGTCAACTATCAACTGTCAACTGTCAAATGACTTCAATAACTATTTACCAATCTCAATCTTGTAGTCGGGGCTGATGCCGTCGGCTGCCAAAGCAACTTTTTCTCTGACGTTTTGGGGCAGAGGAACGTAACCCAATTCTGCACTAACTTTTTGACCTTCGGTTAAGCCGTATTCCACCATTGCCTCGATAACTTTGGCTTTGTTGGGGTCTGCAACTTTTTTGGGAACGAGCATCCAAGTGTAGGTGACAATTGGATAGGATTGAGCACCTTCGGGGTCTTCGATAAATGCTCGCAGGTTTTCGGGCAGGGGCGCAGTTGCTAAAGCTTGAGAAGCTGAATCGTCTGTAGGTACTACAAATGTGCCTGCTTTGTTTTGCAAAGATGCAAATTTGACGTTGTTGTTTTTGGCGTAGCCATATTCGATGTAGCCGATGCTGCCTGCTGTTTGCAGGAGTTGGCTGGTGACGCCTTCGTTGCCTTTTGCGCCTACGCCTACGGGCCACTGTACTGTTTTGCCCTCGCCTACTGCTGTTTTCCAGTCGGGGCTGATGGCGCTGAGGTGTTTGGTGAAGATGGCGGTGGTGCCGCTACCGTCGGAACGGTGGACGACGGTGATGTTTTGGTCTGGCAATGTTACACCGGGATTGGCTGCTGCAATTTTGGGGTCGTTCCACTTGGTAATTTTACCGAGGAAGATTTCTGTATAAACGTCTCTGGGCAGTTTGAGTTCGGGTACTGCTGGCAGGTTGTAGCCGATGACGATGCTGCCGGCTGTCATGGGCAGCAAAATCACGCCTTTGTCTGCTGGAACTTTGGCGATTTCGTCGTCTTTCATGGCGGTGTCGCTGGCCCCAAAGTCTACTGTGCCTTTGGTAAATTGTTCGACTCCGGCGCCGCTGCCTACTGATTGATAGTTAATTTGTACTTTGGGGTGGATTTTGTTGAAGTCTTGAAACCAACGCTGGTAGAGGGGGGCGGGGAATGAGGCGCCTGCTGCGGTTATGGCTACGTCTGAGGCTAGGGTGAGTTTGCTGTTTGCGGCTGTGCCTGTGGCTGCAACGGGGGATGCTGCGGTGTCGCCGGGGTTGCTGCTGGTTGTGCTGCCACCGCCGCAAGCTGCTAAGCTGAGGGCGATCGCCACAGCGGACATTGCTGTTGTCACACGATTCGGATTAATCAGGTTCAGACGAAAAAGCATAGGTATACAAAATCTGCGATCGTTATACGGATGTCCGGCCATAGCATATCGCGCGAAAGTAAAGGTTAGGTTAAGAATCTTTACTTTCGATCGCAACTTAATATGAATTAACATTAATTTAATTCATTGATGAGCTTGGCAAGTGTAATTTTATAAGATGGGTGAAAGATCAATTGGTGGGGAAACAAGGGTGCGATCGTCCGGCTGCGAACAATTCCCCATTAAAATATCGGAATATCCAGGTTTGAGAACCAGAAAACCATACAATAGTGGTTCTTTTGACAGTAGTGCTAGTATTGAGAACTTAAAAGTTGCCGGCACTCCAGCCTGCATCGGATCAATGCTGATGATATATAGACGAGTCTCAAAAAGATGAGGTACTATCCGGCATAGGCCAAACCGGGCATAGGCCAAACCGGGCATCGGCCAAACAGGGCATCGGCCAAACAGGGCATCGGGCCTAAAAGCATACCTCACTTTTTAGAGAACCGATATAGCAACCGCCCTGACGGTTACGACGTTCTGGCATTGCACAAACATAAACAGTCGATTGTAACTTCCTCTTGACTTCTTCCTCCTTGTCTTCCTTCTGCATCCTGCCTTCTTCCTTCTTCGTGATGACCAATGACTAATGACTAATGACTAATGACTGATGACTAATGACTAATGACCAATGACTGATGACCAATGACTGATGACCAATGACTGATGACTTCTTCCTTCAACATCTGCTATAATGCCTGCTCCTCTTGAATTAATCTGGGCTTTTATTGGTTTGCTCCTAACGATTGGAGGCAATTTTTTGCCTGCATCTGTGACAATGCCGATCGGGTTGTGGGACGATCGCGGACTGCAGGCGTACTCTTTAGGCGTGACTTATCAAATTGGAGCCGTGTTGCTAGTAGGCTGCATGGGCGGCAAAAATGCTGCTGCTCTCTCGCAAATTGCCTATTTGGTATTAGGATTAACTTTGTGGCCGATTTTTGATCGAGGCGGCGGCATCGGCTATCTTAAAGAAGCGAGTTTTGGGTATTTGCTGGGTTTTATTCCTGGTGCTTGGGTGTGTGGCTGGGTCGCTTTTAAGGTGGCTTCGCGACTGGAATCTATGGCTTTTAGCTGTTTATGCGGTTTATTTACAGTTCACGCGATCGGCTTAATTTATCTAATTTTTAGCTACTTGCTGATTCCTGGCAAAAAAGTACCTTTATTAGATGAAATTCTGACCTATTCGGTTTATCCCCTGCCGGGACAATTGGCCGTGGTTTGTGCGATCGCATTGCTATCATTTACTTTGCGTCGCTTGATGTTTTATTGATTGGGAAATTGGGAATTGGGAATTGGGAATTGGGAATTGGGGATTGGTTGTTGTGTCAAATAATGTTATACTATCATTGCGAAACTGGAAAATCATCTCGCTGCGGTTGGGATTGCTTTGCTGCACTGCATTCTCCTCGCAATGAAACGCGAGATTTGAGTAAATTCTATCATGCCCGATACCCCATCTTCTATTGGCTAATCCATGCGTTTTAAAAGAAATCCCTTGTTCTGGGTTGCTGCTATTATCAGTTTAGTTTTAGACCACCTAAGCAAGTTTTGGGTAGTGCAAAATTTTGACTTGACAATTCCTCCGCAGACTCAGCCGCTGTTACCAGGGATATTTCACTTCACTTATGTTGTTAATACTGGTGCGGCTTTTAGTTTGTTTAGCAATGGCGGGGCGAGTTGGTTGCGCTGGCTGTCTTTGGGGGTGAGTGTGGGATTGATGGTGCTGGCTTGGTTCGGGCCGCGAATTAACCGCTGGGAACAAGCTGGCTACGGTTTGATTTTGGGGGGCGCGCTGGGTAATGGGATCGATCGATTTGTTTTGGGCCACGTTATAGATTTTTTGGATTTTCGGATAATTCGGTTCCCGGTTTTTAATCTGGCAGATGTGTTTATTAATGCTGGGATTATCTGTTTGCTGATTGCGACTTTTCACGGCCCACCGCCGCCGAAAAACCGAGACGCGAGTAATTCTATTTCAGAGTAACTTTGAAACACCAAGTTCGGAAACGGATTAGTGAAAGCGGATGTAACAGATGTAACTGCTAACTAATCCTAGGCTGCGCTAGGCGGTTGATTATTATTTTGCCTTTAAAATTTATACTTTATCTGCATAAAAGCTCGATCGGGCAACCGCTGACTGAAGGCAGATGCAACACAGATTAACGCAGATAATTGCAATTCAATAATTGAAATGGACTGAGTACAATGCAAGTCTATTCATAAATTATACACCATACAATAACTTTGGAAATAACTTAAAATAAGATAGTAACAAACCTATTGTTAAAGTTAAACTTGCCCATGACTCCTAATCCTTTTGCTCAAGAACGCCTGCTATTTGCCCCAGCAACCCCCGATGCTGATGCTATCCCGACTATTTTTGCTTTTCCCAACGAGTACACGGTAGGTATTACCAGTCTCGGCTATCAGATAGTGTGGGCAACTTTGGCTGTGCGATCGGATATTGAAGTCAGCCGTTTATTTACTGATATCCACGAACAACTTCCCCGACATCCAGAATTACTGGGATTTTCGCTTTCTTGGGAACTTGACTATGTAAATATTCTCAATTTACTGGAATCTCTAGACATTCCGATTTGGGCATCTAAACGAACTGACAATCATCCGATAGTATTCGGTGGTGGCCCGGTTTTTACTGCTAATCCAGAACCTTTTGCCGAGTTTTTTGATGTTATTTTGCTGGGAGATGGCGAACATCTCATAGACAATTTTATTGATGCTTGTAAAGAAGTTCGTACCGCCGACAGACAAACTAAATTGCGGCATTTAGCCCAAGTTTCGGGAGTTTACGTCCCCAGTTTGTATGAAGTAACTTATCTGGATGCGACGGAGGGTATTAAATCGATTCAGCCTGTCGATTCGGGAATTCCCAGTGTGGTTGAAAAACAGACTTATCGCGGCAATACTTTATCTGCTTCCACTGTGGTGACAGAAAAAGCGGCTTGGGAAAATATTTACATGGTGGAAGTGGTTCGGAGTTGTCCAGAAATGTGCCGTTTTTGTTTGGCAAGTTATCTGACTTTGCCGTTTAGAACTGCGAGTTTGGAGGCTTCGCTAATTCCGGCGATCGATCGCGGTTTAGCTGTGACTAATCGTTTGGGTTTGTTGGGTGCTTCTGTCACTCAGCACCCGGAATTTGAAGCGTTGCTGGATCATTTGAATCATCCAAAATACGACGGCGTGCGGTTGAGTCTTTCTTCGGTAAGGACGAATACGGTGACAGTTAAATTGGCAGAAATTTTGACAAACAGAGACAGCAAATCTGTGACGATTGCGGTGGAAAGCGGCAGCGCTCGCCTCCGCAAAATTGTTAATAAAAAACTCACTAACGATGAAATTATCCAAGCTGCCATTAATGCTAAGGCTGGTGGTTTAAAGGGAATTAAACTTTACGGGATGGCGGGAATTCCCGGCGAAGAGATGGAGGATTTGGAGGAGACGGTGGCGATGATGCGGGCGATTAAAAAAGCTGTTCCCGGTTTGCGGTTGACTTTTGGATGCAGCACTTTTGTTCCGAAATCTCACACTCCTTTTCAGTGGTTTGGAGTGAATAAAGATGCGGAGAAGAGGCTGAAGTTTTTAGATAAAGAATTGCGGAAGTTAGGTTTAGAATTTAGACCTGAAAGCTATAACTGGTCGGTGATTCAGGGTTTGTTGTCAAAGGGCGATCGGCGGTTGTCTCGGCTGTTGGAATTAGTGCGACATTACGGCGATACTTTGGGCAGTTATCGGCGGGCTTTTAAGGAGTTGCGGGGACAGTTGCCGGAGATGGATTTTTACGTTTTTCAAGAGTGGGAATTGGATCAGGTTTTGCCTTGGAGTCATTTAAAAGGGCCGCTACCGGAGGCGACTTTGAAGAAGCATTTGGCTGAGGCGATGAGTCATACAACACGACAGCAAAATCAAGAATGTGAAAATTCACTAAGTCGCGTTTAGTAAATTAGATTATAATAGCCTCATGCGTGTTATTAGCCGAAAACGACTAAAAGAATTTTGGGAAACACACCCCAATGCTGAAACAAGTCTGTTGCTGTGGTATCAGCGTAGTTGTGATGCTGAATGGCAAAGTTTAGTAGATATTCGTAAAGTATTTCCTTCGGCTGACTTAGTAGGTAACTTTACGGTATTTAATATTGGTGGCAATAACTATCGGTTAATTGCTTTTATCGATTATGCATACCAGATAGTGTTTGTCCGCTCTGTTTTAACTCATGCAGAATATGATAAGGAGAACTGGAAAAATGACGACTGGTTTAAAAACTCCTAGTAGCTACTATATTGAGATAATCACAACTTTTCCACCGCGTCCAATTACTTGTGAAGCTGAGTTAATCGCTACACAAAATCGGATGGATTCTATTGTGAGTCGGAGCAATCTCACGCAAGACGATCGGGATTACTTAAACGTGTTGGGTACTCTTGTTTATGATTACGAACAAAAACATGAGCCAATGCCAGTCTTGAAAGGTATCGCACTACTGAAAGCATTGATGGTTGAGGACAATATTCAAGAAAAAGATTTGGTTGATATTTTTGAATCCGAGTCTTGGGTATCTGAGATGATGGATGGAAAGCGGGAACTGACGGCGAGTCAAATTCAAAAGTTAGCTAAGTTTTTTCATCTTTCCCCTGTGGCATTTCTTGAGTATAATTAATTGCCAGGATACTGGGATGAGTGACGCACTATAATATAATTATGCCCGAAGTCCAACCGAGAGAAATTCAGCGTTATACTACGCCAGATAACAAAGTGCCTTTCGATCAGTGGTTTGATTCGCTTAGAGATATCAATGCTCAAGCCAAGATTATCTCTAAGCTTAACCGAATTGCTGATAGTAATTTAGGAGACTATCGCTCCGTGGGGGAAGGTGTATGCGAACTTAAAATAAATTATGGGCCTGGCTACCGAATTTATTTTGGACAAATAGGGATGACAATTGTGATGCTCATCTGCGGAGGCGATAAAAGCACTCAAGACAGAGATATCCGCCAAGCTACAGAATACTGGACAGATTATAGGAGTTAAGACAATGCCTAAAAGCCTACCTTATCATCCATTTTTGATTGAATCTCTGAGAAAAAATCCGGCATTGTCAGCCGCCTATATAACGGCGACATTAGAGGAGGAAGAGCCGGAACCTGAACTGCTAAAACGAGCTCTCAGCGATGTAGCAGAAGCTTTGGGTCAACCAAAAATGACTCCTGAACAATATGAATTGCACTTAAAAAAATTGGATGAATTGCTGTCGCAGCAAGGAAGTGATGCGATTTATAATCTGGGAACTTGGCTGAATACTTTGGGATTGAAACTAACTGTTGCTGTTTGTACTGATACAGAGGATAATACTGCAAATGCTGAAACGCGATCGCACTTAACTGTCTAGCCCAACGATACAATGCCCAATTTTAAATATTCGTCGCTGATTAATGCTACCGTTGAAGCAGTCTGGAACTTTCACGAAAGGCCCGACATTCTGCAACTTTTGACTCCGCCTTGGCAACCGGTGAAAATCATTCGCCGCGAAGGGGGATTAGATGTGGGTGCTGTATCAGAATTTCGCTTGTTATTGGGGCCGATTCCTGTAAAATGGGTGGCGACTCACACTGAGTGCGAACAATATCGCTTGTTTGTTGATGAACAAACTGAGGGGCCGATGGCACGTTGGACTCACCGACACGAGTTTACCTCAGAAAATGGCAAAACTAGATTGACAGATGCGATCGCATTTTCGATACCGGGCGGCCCGATTGTCGATTTGTTGTTAAGTTGGTGGGTGGAAATGCGGTTAACAGATATGTTTCGCTACCGCCACGAAGTCACAAAAAGAGAGTGCGAGAAAGATGCAAACAACGGCTGAATATTACTGTGCTTTCTGCGGCGAACCGAGTACAACTTTTGTTGATATCAGCGGTGGTATGGAGCAATCTTATATCGAAGATTGTCAGGTTTGCTGTCGCCCGAATGTTCTGTATGTCAGAATAGATGAAGATACCCTGGATATCGAAATAGATACGGACTATCAAGAATAAGTGACTATAAAAATGTAGGAATTGCTTGTGATGCTGACTTGGTAGAATTCATGAATTTTGAAGCTGCTGCTTCTACGAAAGCCTGAAAAATTCGAGAGTTTACCGAACAGTTTGGCGACATTTCCGGGTGCCATTGAATTGCTATCATCCAAGGGTGATAGCAGTGCTCCATTGCTTCTACCAAAGTGTCAGGTGCATCGGCTACAATTCGCCAATCGGATGTTACCTTCCTCACTGCTTGATGATGCCAGGAAACAACTGTTGTTGAAGTTTTTCCCATAATTTTTGCTAGGCGACTGTTTGGCTCAATTTCAATGGTATGCTCGATCGCGCGCGGGGGAATTCCCGATCCGTGATTAACCTCATCTCCGTAAGCATCCGGTACGTGAATCACCAAACTGCCACCGCTGGCTACGTTCAACATTTGCATTCCCCGGCAAATCCCCAACACAGGTATGTCAGCTTTCAAAGCTAGCTTTGCTAAGCTTAATTCAAAATTGTCGCGTTCTGCATTAACTGAGTAAACTGTGCGATCGACATAACCGCCGTAAAGTTCTGGGTTTATATCTCCGCCCCCGGAAAAAATCAAACCATCTACTGCATCAAAAATACTAGCCGGATCTAATTGATTGGGCGGCAGCAAAATCGGAATGCCACCAGCCGCCTGAACTGCATCAATATAAGTGCCATTTAAGCGATACTCGCCTGCTGAACAGCGGTTGGATGTTGTGATGCCAACAATCGGAAATTTTTTCATTTGCTAGAGACTGGGAGATAATTATTTACATTAATACTCAGATTTGGCACTATTTGTAATCAGTGTTTCATGGGCGGGCTAGAAGCCCAACCCCTACTCCCCACAATAAAACTTACTTATTGTGGAACAGGCATCTTGCCTGTTTCTTGTCTGATTACTTGTGATTGATTCCTACATTAAACTGAGAATTCCCTGCACTGCTGTCTAATTTGTAACAGTTTTAGTATTAGTTTCCGGCAGCGGTTTGCGCGTACACAGATAAGCCAACGGCCCGAACAGCGGTACTAATGTTACTGCCCAAAATGCTGTAGAGTTTTGCATTCCTCGGCGCGCCATATCGTCTCCTAATAAGGCAGGAAATAGTAGGCAAAGCATACAAAAATCTAAACTCATTACGTGGATAAAACGGTTGGTTTGCCACTGTATCATAAAATCATACCAATCGCCTTTTGTCAACCCAAAGGAAACTAAAGAAGCAGCACCCAATGTTAGGACAATGGCAGTAAAACGGGACTCTAATATCTTTAAAAAGATATTTTTATGACCGGGAAATTCAGGATTCGGTTCGCGTAGGGCTAAATAAGGCAGCAAGGCAACGGCGCCGACGCCAAAGGATAAAGTGGCAAATAGCCATGCAGGTATTTTCTGCCCCCTGCCGTCAGCAAATAAGACGCAACTGTAGATGAGCGGCCAGACTCCCATGAGGTTGAATAACGCTACAATTAAAGGGTTGATGTCTGCTATTTTGCCTGTGGAAATATTGGTAATTAGTGTGATAGTTTTTTCTGGACTGTCGGGTGGTGAAAATACAAAGGCGTAGGTGATAAATGCAATCCAAAGCAGCCCAAATCCAATTTTTTTGAACATAGTTAGTTTTCTTTACTTCTGATATTACTATAACAATTTTAAAGCGTTTTTGAATAACACTTTTTTTATTAAACGCAGAGGGCGCAGAGGAAGAGAAGAGAAGATGAGAGCGGATAAAATGTGAGCATCTTCTGAATGTATTGCTATTTGGTATCGCCTGTTTTGGGCAGATTGCTAAATTGTTGCATAAATTGGCGATCGATCCAATCTTTCCAATACCACAATAACCATGATTCCCACATGAAATTGCCGCGAGATGCGATCGCCCTTTTATTCCCAGTACCAATTAACCCTAAGTATTGTTCCTGCGGTGCAAAGGGTTTCAGCGGTTTTTCCAATAAAAACTGCTGCAAATTTTCAAACAGCGGTTTGCCCTGACGCACAGCAAACACGCCTGCTTTGGGACGGGGATAATTCACCATCGCGCAGATGTCTCCAGCCCCAAATACGTTGGGGTGAGAGACTGATTGTAGGCAATCGTTGACTTGCATAAAGCCGTTTGAGTCGGCTGCTAAACCGGATTCTCTTATCCAATTGGCTGCCGATGCTTGTGTCACCCAAAAAACGATCTCGCACTCTAATTCTAAACCTGATTTACAGGAAATTTGGTAAGTGGTAGGGAATTGAGGATTGGTTTCTTTCTCAATCTTTTTTACTGCACAGACTTTTTCCTTTA
Organism: Microcoleus sp. S36a_B3; assembly: GCF_036700745.1. Classification (NCBI taxonomy): domain Bacteria; kingdom Bacillati; phylum Cyanobacteriota; class Cyanophyceae; order Oscillatoriales; family Microcoleaceae; genus Microcoleus; species Microcoleus sp. S36a_B3. The sequence goes on from NZ_JAUBPN010000001.1 coordinate 123,091, forward strand.
AATGCAATTGAATGCCGCGACTGATGAGAATTTCTTGAAGGCGGCGACGCACCCGCTGATTGTGTCCCTGCATCAATGCAGCACCGCTGTGAAACAAATGAATCTCTAATTCTTCTTCTTTCTTCCCCCTTCCCTTTTCTCTCTTACGTCTTTCGCTGTACCTTAATATCCATCCGTTAAATCCGTTACACAATCCGTTGCCGAACCCCTCTTCCTTCCCCAATCGAGATTGCATATTTAATGCTAATTCTACGCCACCGGCACCGCCGCCGACAATGGCGATCCGCAGCGGTTTTTGGGGATGGTTTTGTCTTTCGGAAATTAACTGATTCCAGCTAGCTAAAAACTCCGGTACCGGTTTAGCTGGAATTGCGTATTCTGCGGCACCACGCACCGATAGAGTCGCGGGAGTGCTGCCGATATCTACAGAAAGCACGTCAGAATTAACTGGAGGGCGAGTTTGACAAATAACTAAATTTTTGCTAAAGTCGATGGCGATCGCCCGATCGACCAATATTTGACATTTGGCAAATTCCGCGAGCGATCGCAAATCGATGTGACATTCATCATAATCGTAAAACCCAGCAACGTGCCCCGGCAGCATCCCCGAATAAGGCGCGTACAAGACATCGCTAATCAAAGTCAAACGCACTCCTGGCAGCGGTTTGATGCCGAACATTTTTAATACAATAGCATGACTGTGGCCGCCACCAATTAAGACTAAATGTTTCACAAATTAGATATGTTCGATCGAGATTTTTCACCACAAATATTGTACAGCACTAGCACTCCCGCAGACCGCACTGTCCGGTCAGGAGAATTTGCAGCGCGTAATTAATTATAGCCCAGCACTTTGACAAAATGCTCTGACTTACTCTCTGAATCCAAGATTATATTTGACCGGCGCGGCGATCGCACATTCAGCACAAATTGCTGTAGACTGTAGAACGAGCAAACTTCATCACCAAATTATGCCGGGGTGTGTTTTATAGCTAATTAACCATTCACAACTATGACATTACGCATCATTCCTCGCAGTTGGCAGCGATCGATTAAAACAATTTTCCCGCTGCTATTTGCGATATCATTCATTATAGTATTGCTGGTTAATAACTTAACTCCGGCGATCGCCCAACAACACCGCCAAGAAATTCGCGGAGTTTGGATGACGACAAACGACAAAGACATCCTCAGAGATCGCCACAAACTAGGAGATGCGATCGCTAAATTAAAGCGGTTAAATTTTAACACGATCTATCCCGTAGTCTGGAACTCTGGCTATGCCATGTATCCCAGCCCAGTCGCCCAGCAAAGAGACATTCAACCATTTGTTTACAGAGGGTTAGACGGACAGGATATGCTCGCAGATTTAATTGCCCAAGCCCACCGCCAAGGCCTGCTAGTAATTCCTTGGTTTGAGTTTGGTTTTATGACACCTCCCACCTCAGAATTAGCATTAAGCAATCCCGATTGGCTGACACAAAAACAGGACGGCACACAAACATCAAACGGCGCAGGCGGCGAAGTAGTTTGGCTCAATCCATTTCATCCAGAAGTGCAGGAATTCATTACCGAACTCGTACTAGAAATCAACACCCAATACAACGGCGATGGCATTCAATTTGACGACCACATGAGTTTGCCATCAGAATTTGGCTACGATGAATATACCATTGCTTTGTATACCAAAGAAACCAAAAAAGCACCGCCCAAAGATTTTGAAGATCCAGCATGGGTGAAATGGCGAGCCAATAAAATCACCGCTTTTATGTCGCAGCTAAATCAAGCAGTAAAAGCAGTAAAACCCAACGCTATCTTCTCAATTTCTCCCAATTACTACGAATTTGCTTACAAACATCACCTGCAAGATTGGCTAAATTGGGTGCGTTTCGATATTGCAGACGAACTAATCGTGCAAGTTTACCGTCCCAATCTAGAATCATTTGTGGACAAGATTAGCCGTCCAGAAATGCGAGAAGCACAGCAAAAGATTCCCACCGGAGTTGGGATTATGACAGGTTTGAGAAATCGCCCAGTAGCGATACAGCAAATTCAATCCCAGGTGCGCGCCGTCCAACAATACGGCTTAGGTGCGGCTTTCTTCTACTACGAAAGCTTGTGGGAAGATGCACCGGAACCAATTGGCGATCGATTTTCTCAATTTAGTGAATTCTTCCCATTTGCTGCATTCCGAACAGCGCTACAAATACCCAGACGCGCCGCAACTTTCCCACCGCCGCCGCCACCCAAACCCGATCCCAAAGCTAAGCCCCAGCAACCTACAAAAGACTCCCCACCTTCTCCCTCACCAACCACATCACAAAAGTAAAGAGTCATTAGTCATTGGTCATTAGTCATTAGTTGTTGGTTATTAGTCATTAGTTGTTGGGAATTGGTTATTAGTTGTTGGGAATTGGTTATTGGTTATGGGTTACTGGCTACGAATTCCCAATTTCCAATTCTCACTTCCCAATAACAACTAACAAATAACAACTAACAGTCAACAGTCATTGGTCATTAGTCATTAGTCATTAGTCATTAGTTGGGAATTGGTTATTAGTTATTAGTTATTGGTTATTGGTTATTGGCTACGAATTCCCAATTTCCAATTCTCACTTCCCAATAACAACTAACAAATAACAACTAACAGCTAACAGCTAACAACTAACAGCTAACAGTCATTGGTCATTAGTCATTAGTCATTAGTTAAAGGCCCACAATAAAATTCACTTTTTGACAGAAGTGCAAGATTTCAGAGCAGAGTTAATATAACAACCATCAATAAGAATGCAAACTAACCAAAAAATTTTACTGCCAAAAATGGGCTGCGGCACTTGGGCCTGGGGTAATAGATTACTCTGGGGCTACGATGAAAGTATGGACGAGGAATTGCAAGCCGCATTCAATCTTTGCGTCAGCAGCGGTGTCACCTTGTTCGATACCGGCGACTCTTACGGAACAGGAAAATTAAACGGACGCAGCGAGCAACTTTTGGGGCAGTTTTGCCAACAATATCAAGGTGCAAATAAAGACAATATATGTATTGCGACAAAACTCGCGGCTTATCCTTGGAGACTGACGCGACAATCCATGATATCTGCTGGTAAAGCCTCGGCTTCGCGCCTCGGAAAAAATGTAGATTTGGTGCAAATGCACTGGTCTACAGCTAATTACGCTCCTTGGCAAGAGGGGGCTCTTTTGGACGGTTTAGGCGACCTTTACGAGCAAGGATTGGTTAAGGGTGTAGGTTTGTCTAATTACGGGCCGAAACGGCTGAAATGGGTGCATCAAAGATTTAGCTCCCGCCAAATTCCAATTGTTACTTTACAAGTGCAATATTCCCTACTTTCCACCTATCCGGTAACAGAACTCGGCTTGAAAGATGTTTGCGATGAATTGGGGATAAAATTGATTGCTTACAGTCCTTTAGCCTTGGGGTTGCTGACGGGGAAATACTCGGAAAATGGCTCTCTTCCTAAAGGTATTCGAGGTTTGGCGTGCAAGCAGCTACTTCCGGGAATGCGATCGCTTTTGGGATGTTTGCGAGAAATAGCTGCTGTTAGAAACAAGACTGTTTCGCAGGTAGCAATCAACTGGTGCATCTGCAAAGAAACTATTCCCATTCCCGGCGCTAAATCTGCCGCACAGGCGAGGGATAATATTGGTGCTTTGGGCTGGGAGTTAGACTCCGGGGAGATTGCAGAATTGGATAAGGCGGCGGCGAGTGTGGATAAAAAAATGGTGCAGAATATCTTTCAAACTAAGTAATTGGTAATTGGGAATATCAAGTGTGGTTAAATAGATATGATTGCTGATAAGGTAGCCAACCACCTTTAGGACAAACCCAAATGATCTCTTTCTCTAAGAATATCACCCCCTTCTCCTTTTAAGTAAAGCTCTCCTGTCATACCTTGGTGAAGCTCATCAAGATCCCTACCATACGCTCTGATTCTAATGACTTGCAGTTTAACCTCTCTAATATCTGACCTGCCGAACTTTTCAAACTCATATCTTGCTTCAAAAACAGACGTTGTAATTATGTATTGATAGGAGACTAGGAAAATATCTCCTATTTTGATAATACCTTTATTGCAAGCTCCTTGAACGCAATATTTTTCCTCTAACTCTGTAACATTATCAACATCAAATTCTTTGACTTCTTTACTCATTAGCTTCTCCTAAACCGCGTCTGAGAATGGTAAGGTGCGCATTGCGCACCCTACAAATAAAGCTAATTGAGAATGGTAAGGTGCGCATTGCGCACCCTACAAATAAAGCTAATTGCAAAACTTTTCTACGCACCTCACAAACATTTCTACACCCATCCCCAAGGCAGTTTCATCAAAATCAAAGCGCGGGTGATGGTGCGGGTAAGCCAAGTTTTTTTCGGGATTTGCCGCGCCCAAAAAGAAATAGCAACCGGGGACTTCTTGCAAAAAGAATGACATATCCTCGCCGCCCATTGTTTGACATTCCGGCACTATTCCTGCAGGAGTTTCTACTACCGATTCGGCGGCGCTGCGTACCAATTGAGTCATGCTCGCATCGTTGATAACTGGCGGATAAAGCGAGCAATAATCTAGTTGGTAATTTGCGCCGTGACTCTGACAAATTCCGGCAATTATTTGCTCGATTCGTTGAGAAAAATAACCTTGATATGTGGGATTGAAATAGCGCACTGTACCGCCGATTTGGGCGGTGTCGGCGATGACGTTGTGGGTGTCACCTGCGTGGAATTTGCCGACTGTTACTACGGCTGAGTCGATCGGGTCAATGTTCCGCGCGACAATTGCCTGCAAGGCGCTGACAATTTGGGCTGTAACGACGATCGCATCTACTGTCTGATGCGGCATTCCCCCGTGCCCGCCCTTGCCAAAAATCCTGCAGTCAAAAACTTCGACAGCAGCCATCAGCGCCCCGCTGCGAACGCCTATAGTGCCTAATGGTAGATTGTTCCACAAATGCAAGCCGACGATCGCATCAACATCAGGATTTCGCAAAACTCCCGCTTCAATCATCGGTTTTGCGCCGCCCGGGCCTTCTTCGGCGGGCTGAAAGATAAATTTTACTTGACCCGAAAAGCTGTGTTTGTGCTTGGCCAGATAACAAACTGTACCGAGGGCGATCGCAATATGACCGTCGTGGCCGCAAGCGTGCATAATACCATCATGCTGCGATCGATAATCCACCTCATTTTCCTCTTGAATCGGCAAAGCATCCATATCAGCCCGAATTGCCAAAACCCGCCCCGGTTTGCCGCTGTCGATAGTGGCGACAACACCAGTTTTAGCAATATTAGTTTGATGCTCTATCCCCCATTCTTGCAACTTTTGCGAGACAAACTGGGCCGTTAAATTTTCATCAAAACTCAACTCCGGCTTTTCGTGCAAACGCCGCCGCCATTCGACTAACTGAGGCTGCAAGTTTCTAATCTCCAGCCGCAATTGAGATAAATCGACATCAGTTAAATTCGGTAAAGTAGAAACCATTTTTCATTCTCCTTATAGCAATTTGCGAACCTCTCTCTTCTCTTGCTCTGCGCTCTCTGCGCTCTCTGCGGTTAAAATAAAATCTTAATTTTTCACCGCAGAGGCCGCAGAGTACGCAGAGAAAGAGAGGTGTTTTGAATAGGGTTATTTAGAAGTCTGAGGAACTAAATTAACCCCCGGAAGTAATCGCTCTAAATCTAATTCTGAAGCTGATGCTGCTAATTTTGTCAGGTCATTTGGGTCATCTAAATGAGGCAAAGTACCCAGCACGGGCATTTGAGTCAGCGACTGGATCAAATCTATTGGTGTCAAGTCGGCAATTTCTTGTGCAGAACAAGCTTTAACGCAATTGAGGACAATTCCTCTGAGCTTAAAACCCGCGTGTCTGGCGAGAGCAACATTTGCCACAGCTTGCCCGATCGCCCCCAGCCTCACAGGTACCACCAAAACTCCCCTCAGCCGCCAATCCCTGGCAATATCGGCCACCGTCAGTTCCCGCGTTACAGGCGAACCCAGCCCTCCCAAAGCTTCCACCAACACAAAATCCTTGCGCTCAGAGAGGCTTTGCAGCGCCGTCCAGACTTTTTCTAGTTCGATCTGTCTCCCCTCCCGTTCTGCAGCAATTGGTGGTGCTAGAGGCGCATCAAAGTGCAGCGGATTGAGTTCTTCGGGGGATTGGTCGAGACGAAACAAACGAGTGTAGAGTTCGCGATCGCCCGTTCCCGTTTGCATGAGTTTCATAATTCCCAAACTGCGATCGGGGAAATACATTTGCCAATAAGCAGCCAGAGCGCTGGTCAAAACAGTTTTGCCCGCGTCGGTATCAGTTCCAGCAATCAGCAACGAGTTCATTGGCAAATAGCTAACAAGTAATTGGCCTCAACTTCACTCTACATTGTCTTGCCAAAAGTTTAGAGTTCCGGCGAGGGGGCAGGAGTTGGTGCGGGTTCCGGCGACGGCGCGGGAGTTGGTGCGGGAGTTGGTGCGGGTTCCGGCGACGGCGCGGGAGTTGGTGCGGGTTCCGGCGACGGCGCGGGAGTTGGTACCGGTTCCGGCGACGGTGCGGGAGTTGGTGCAGGTGTCGGGGCGGGTGTCGGTTTGGGTGTCGGAGTTGGTTTGGGTGTCGGTTTGGGTGTCGGAGTCGGTTTGGGTGACGGGGCTGGTGTCGGTTTGGGTGTCGGAGTTGGTTTGGGTGTCGGAGTCGGTGCTGGTGTCGGTTTGGGTGTCGGAGTCGGCGCGGGGCTTGTTTCTGGTAAAGGTTCTGGGCTTGTTTCTGGTAAAGGTTCCGGGCTTGTTTCTGGTAAAGGTTCCGGGCTTGGTTCTGGTAAAGGTTCCGGGCTTGGTTCTGGTAAAGGTTCCGGGCTTAGTTCTGGTAAAGGTTCCGGGCTTGGTTCTGGTAAAGGTTTTGGGGTTGGGGTTGGTAACGGTTCTGGGCTTGGTATCGGATTTAGGATCGGTGTCGGAGTTATGACTTGTGGTGGTGTCGGAGTGGGTTTGGGTGTCGGTTTGTTGAGAAATGAGCCTACTAAGGCCCAGGAACCGAAGCCAGTCAAGATTACTAAGCCTGTTAGCAATCCGATCGCAGCAACGGGATTGTCCCAAACAGAGCCGCCAGCGGGCTGAATTAGGGGGTCAGGTTGGTTTTGCGGGTAAGAACTAGGGGCGATCGGAGCGGGAGCGGGATCGGGCGGCCGGCCCACGGCTACCGTGGCGATTAGCGAAGCGTTTGACGGGACTACAGCAGGCGCTGGCGGTAAAGTTTGCTGGTTAGGCTGAGGGTTGGTTTTTCCGTCGAGTGCTTTGGCTACTTCGCTGACAGATTGATATCGATCGCCCGGAGAGCGATTTAACATCCGATTCAGTACCGCCGCCAAGCCCGCGCTCACCTGCACTTGCTGCTGCCAATTCCACTGCAGGGTTCTTTGATCGAGCAATTCCTGCGGTTCTTTGCCCGTCACCAGGACGATCGCCGTTACAGCTAAAGCGTAGAGGTCGCTGCTGGCAGTTGCGCGCCCGCTTTGCAACTGTTCCATCGGCGCGTAGCCGATTTTACCGACTGTTGTCGCGTGGGCTGTTCCTTCGGGAGACTGGACTTTGGTGGCGAGTTCTTTCACCACTCCAAAGTCAATCAGCACCGGCAACTGGTCGTTTTCCCGGCGGATGATATTTTCAGGGGAGATGTCGCGGTGGATGATGCCGCGGGCGTGGATGTGAGCCAGTACCGGTAGCATTTGCCGGATAAATATCAAGACTTCGGCTTCGCTGAATCTGCCGCCTGCAGAAGTGCGATCGAGCAACAGTTCGCGGTAAGTCATCCCTTCCACGTAATCCTGCACTAAAAACAAACGTTGATTCTCTTCAAATATTGCCCGAAACTGGGGAATTTGCGGGTGCGAAATTTGGTAAAGTATTGCCGCCTCTCTTTGAAACAATTCCTTCGATTTTTCCAAAACGTAAGGCCCGCTTTGCACCGGAATCAATTCCTTTAGGGCGCAGCGTTCTTTAAACCGCCCCTCGTCTTCTACTAAATAAGTGCGGCCAAATCCCCCTTGACCTAAAATACTCACCAAGCGGTAACGGTTTTGTAGGAGAGTTCCAATAGCAATAGGTGGCTGCATAAGTTTAAGTAGAAATTGTTAAAAAATAGGCGATCGCTCGCAGACATAGTAATGCTAGGTCTTTAGTGCTCTCGAACATACTTCACTGTCTGTAGTTCCCAGTCCCGACCAAAGTTAGCATTTTACATTTTTTTACGCAACTTTGATAAATCAGCAAATTTAAGTAGGGGCGATTCCCTAGGGGATAGCTTCGCTTAACGCAGCGGGATAATCCCCATACATTCTTTGTTCTGACTGCTGACTACTGAACTAAGGATCGAAAACTTAATAACTTAAACACCTCTTACAGTCCTCTCTTTTGTAAGTTGCCTTCCTCAAAGGAGGCTCTTCCTCGCCCCAGAAGCATTACCAGGCAGAGCGAAAGTAACGAGCAACCAACTACCAACTACCAACTACCAACTACCAACTGACTACTGACTACTACCAACTGCCAAATAAGAGGGCGGGCACGCACCATCCACCCCCCCTACCAACTGCCAACCGACTACTGACTACTGACTACTGACTACTGCCAACTGCCAACTGCCAACTGCCAACTGACTACTGACTAAGCTTTGCTTTCACCATGTCTTGAATTCTGTTACCGTCTGCTTTGCCCTTAAGCTGCTGCATAGCCTTGCCCATCACCTTTCCCATCTCTTTTGCAGAAGTAGCGCCCACCGAGGCAATCACTTCGTCAACCACTTGACTCACCTCTTCGTCTGACATCTGCGGCGGCAAATACTCTTCCACAATTACCAACTCCGCCTCTTCTTGTGCCACTAAGTCTTCGCGGCCGCCTTTGCGGTATTGTTCGATCGAATCCCGGCGCTGTTTGGCTATTTGCATCAAAATTTCCAATTCTTGAGCTTCTGTCAGCGTCTCTTGCCCGGAAGGACGCAAGCTGACTTCTTTTTCGAGAATAAATTTTTTGATGCCGCGCACTGTTTCCAAGCGAACTTTGTCCTTGGACTTCATGGCTGCTTTGATTTCTGCGTCAATCCGTTCTCTTAAGCTCATCGATTTCTACCTTGCTTTGCCCAATATCAAAAATCAGGAGTATGCTTCCGATTCTTAACTTTTTTTACAGTATTTTTCAAGTTTATTGTCTGTCGGTCGCATTTTTATCACTATTGAAGCCGGATGCTTTCGGCCTTTGACCCAATTTTGGGCGATCGCAACTTCCAGTCAGGGCGCGGACATTGACTGTCGCCAAAATTTTGAGACACCGGCGGGCTGGCGGGCGATCGCACTTCTGGCAGTACAGAACTTGGTAGAAACGCGGTTTCTTGGACGTAATTCTGCAACTCCTATTCAGTTCGCCTAAATTAACACTTGCGATCGCTCCGAAAGTTAAATCTATCAAAATAATGACTTAATATTTCGAGTTTAAGATGGTAAGATAGCGGTGGAATAAACGTCCTGCAAGAGGCCTGCTGTGATCCGTTCTGCTACTTTACCGCTTCCGCTTCCCGAGTCGCCGATTTCTGGCAACGACCGTCTGCGGCTGTTTTCCGGTTCCGCTAATATTCCCCTCGCCCAAGAGGTGGCTCGCTATCTGGGGATCGATTTGGGGCCGATGGTTCGCAAGCGGTTCGCGGATGGCGAACTCTACGTTCAAATTCAAGAATCGATTCGGGGTTGTGATGTTTACTTGATTCAGCCAACTTGCTGTCCGGTAAACGATCGCCTCATGGAATTATTAATCATGATCGATGCTTGTCGCCGCGCTTCTGCAAGACAAGTTACTGCCGTCATTCCCTACTACGGCTATGCTAGGGCAGACCGCAAAACGGCCGGCAGAGAGTCGATTACTGCAAAATTAGTGGCTAATTTGATTACTGAAGCAGGGGCCGGTCGCATTTTGGCAATGGATTTGCACTCGGCTCAGATTCAAGGTTATTTTGACATTCCTTTCGATCACGTTTACGGTTCGCCCGTGCTTTTGGATTATCTGGCGAGCAAGCAGTTGTCGGATATTGTTGTGGTTTCGCCGGATGTTGGCGGAGTCGCTAGGGCGAGAGCATTTGCCAAAAAGCTTGGCGATGCTCCCCTGGCAATTATTGACAAGCGCCGCCAAGCTCACAATGTGGCAGAAGTGATGAACCTGATCGGTGATGTCAGTGGCAAAACTGCTGTGTTGGTGGACGACATGATCGATACTGCCGGCACGATTTGTGAGGGTGCCAGATTGTTGCGCCGCGAGGGTGCGAGGCAGGTTTATGCTTGTGCTACTCATGCAGTATTTTCGCATCCGGCGATCGAGCGTTTGTCTAGCGGAGTCTTGGAAGAGGTAATTGTTACGAATACAATTCCTGTACCTGAAGAACACCGTTTTGAACAGTTAACGGTACTTTCGGTAGCGAATTTGCTGGGCGAAACTATTTGGCGGATTCACGAAGATAGTTCTGTTAGCAGTATGTTCCGGTAGGCATAAAAGGCCTTTATTTAATATTTATTTTAAGGTGCGTTAACCAGCGTGTAACGCACCATTTTTTTATAGGATCTCCCCTCACATCAATTCCGGTTGCACTCATACATGATGTTAACAGTTAACAGTGAATTTACTCTTCCGATGAAGAGAGAATTTGATATCACATCCTCTAAAAAAGGCTGACGAAATAAAATACTCTTGTCCCCCCGATAGTTGGGAGGCTAGGTTGGCTCAGATTTAATTTGCACGGTATTGAATTTTATTATATTTCTCCGACTCAGGGCGCATCAACGGAACAACAGATGGTAAAATTCTATCTTGTTGTCAGAAGACCGCGACCTTTTAATCTTCTAGGTATGTCTCATCAACACAAGGAGTAAAGAGGGAAAAACTATGAAACATTTACTGCTACGAACAGCAGCCGCACTGGCAGGTTCAGCAATTTTAACACTAGGCGCGATCGCCCCAGTCAAAGCATTTACTTTTGACGAAACCGAAATTAACCAAGAGCGAGTAGTTGCGATCGCCCAACCCCGCCCCTTCGGTGGCTATCAATTGCTAATTGTAGAACAAGTAACAGACAAACGGCAATGCTGGAGCGAAAACGGCTCTAATCCCGTCAGAATCGATCCCTTATTAGTTAATTTTGATTTCACCGGCATTTGCGGCCGCGCCACAGACAGCAACGGCTTTTCTATTCGCATGGGCGGCACCGATTTAGCATTAAAATACAGCCTAAGTTTGGAAAAAATTGATGGCAATGTTGTACTCATGGGAACTTCCCTAGATCCCAACGTTAAACCGATAATTATCGGCCGGACAAACGGTGATGTTAACGGCTTTATGAAAATCACCCTCGATCCGGGCTGGCGATTTAGTAAAAGAGCTTATCAAGGCAAAGTATTAGGTCATTTTTATTTCACAACCAGTCAAAACGCGCCGGGAGAAACTGGCAATACCGGAGGAAATAACGGCGGAAATACTGGCGGAAATACCGGAGGAAATACTGGTGGAAATACCGGAGGAAATACCGGAGGAAACACTGGCGGAAATACTGGCGGAAATACTGGATCTTCTACATTCGGAGATATTGCAACTGATATCTACGCTTCCGAAATTAAAGAAGCTGTCGCGCTGGGATTTGTAGCGGGCTTTGCTCAAGATAATACCTTTCGGCCCCAAATTGCTGTCACCAGAGAGCAATTAGTATCTTTAGTATTGGAATCCTTGAAAGGAATACAAGGTGCTAATATCGCATTTCCCAGCATAGTTGCTTCCCGTCCCTACAGCGATGTTGATAACTCACGCTGGAGTGCGGGAAAAATTCAATTTGCGCGAGACAATAAGATAGTCAGCGGTTACACAGATGGAACTTTTAAACCTACGCAGCCTGTGACTCGCGCTGAATTGATGGCGGTGATGCGAAGATCTGCAGAATTTGGTTTGTTGGCGCGGGGAATGCAGCCGAATTTATTGGCTAAACAGCAGCCTAAAACTTTTTCAGATACTCAGAATCATTGGGCTGCTGCGATTATCAATCAAATGTCTGGTTATTGTGGTGTAGCTTCTCCTCTTAACGAAATTGGGAATCGGTTTGCTCCCGATGATTCTGCAAAGCGGAATTACGGGGCGGCGGCTACTTTGCGGATGCTGAAATGCGTTAAGGCTCAGTAGAAATATCGTAGGGTGCGTCAGTTTAGCAATCTTAAGACTGATATCAAATCCTCTCTTTATCGGAATAGTAAATTCACTGTTGACTGTTAACTGTTGACTGTTGACTGTTGACTGTTGACATCATGAGGAGTGAACCGGAATTGATATGACGCACCTACAGGATAGAAAATACTGAAATCTAGGAATTAGTTAAATCGTGTTCGGTAGATTACTATAACAAAAACGGATTGCGCGTGTAGAATGCGAGTCCGCTCTTTTCTTGGGGACTCGCAACTTTTAGGGTTTCTTCTTTTTTCCTGCGGCTGTAGATGACTTTTTGCGAGTTTTTTGAACCGGGATTGTTCCTGACTCAGGCTGTGCAATTTCTTCCGTTGATTTGCACAATTCATTCAGCAATTTCTGCTGAGATTCGAGTTGGTTGAGAAAGTTTGATGCTGTTTCTAATATTTGCTTTCCCTGTCGGGCTTGAATGGTAGTTTTATTTTCTATTCCATCCAGCAACACAAAAATTGATACGGTTTGTAAAACATCTAAATCGTCGCCGATGACATCGCACTTGGAGACAATTTTGCCGTTTTCGGGGACGTGAATTCCTAGGCCGGATGCTTCGATTAACGGCTGGATTTCTGCTATGCTTAAATCGGCAAAGTCGGTAATTTGATGTTCCAGCGATACTAATTCTGCTAAATCTGGTAAATCGCTGGATTCTGCTGCTATAGCATCGAATTTGAAGGTGAGAGTTTGATTTAAAGGATCGGAAATCGCGTAAATTGATTGAACGTGCGATCGACTAACCATACCTTTTTCGCAAAAATCTTGACCTTGCGGGGCGATCCTCTTCGAGGGCTTCGCTAACGCAATTTTACCATTATCCGCCACCTCCAAAACCTCCAAACCAACCAAATTCGCCGCCGCAGTCTTCACAAAAACCAAATCCAACCCCAACAAATCCGCCAATTCCTGCAAAGTCGGCGCAGGATCGAACTCAACACCAGCCCGCAAAATAAACTCCTCCAACACGTTAAACTCGCGCGGTTCGCTAACAGTCACCTCCAGCGGAGTTTGGCGGATAGCAAACCTCAATTGACGCGCCGCCAACACCGACAAACCAGGATTTTGTTGCTCGATTTGTGCAGCTAGCGAACTTAAATTCGAGTCAATTGATTTAGCTGAGGACGCTAGAAACATCTACAAAACCTCCCCAGTGACGCACCGTTTTTGAAACTTCCTGATACATTTTTCCCACAGTACCTGTTTGTTGGGTAAATAAATCGTGACAGCCGACAACTACCAGCAATTCCTGGGCGCGAGAAAATGCCACATTCACCCGTTCCGGTTCCTTAGCAAATCCAATATCACCCCTAACATTATTGCACACCGTGCTGACAATAATTACAGGTCTTTCCATGCCTTGAAATATGTCAACCGTACCAGTGCGGATGCTCAAAGAAGGAAACTTTTCGGCTTCTATTCTATCTTTAATGGCGTTCAATTGTGCGCCGTAAAAAGTAATGATTCCGATTTCCTTCGGCGGTTCACCCTCTAATACTTTAGGCCGCCAAGCATTTTCCATCTGTTCGCACAAAAGCTCGATCGCATCAATCTCCTTGACATTCAGCCGCGAAGTACCCTGCTTCTCCTCCTCAAACCCTTGTCCCACAGGCGTTTTCACCCACAGGAGGTGATTGTTTTCTTGAATAATTTTACCTGCGAGATTGTGCGCGCGTCTCGTATCGGCTTCCAGAATCCCGCAGTTAAGTTTTTGTTGGTAAAACTGATTGATTGCGCCCATGATTTGCGGGTGCATTCGGTATTGAGTTGTCAGCATTTTCTTGATCCCGTCGCTAGCATTTTCAAACAATACTTTAAACAGCGATTCTTTGATAAAGCTAAGTTCATCTCCAGTGCAACCGATATCTTCGGCGATATCATCGATCGTACTTCGATCGAACATCGGCGGCAATTGCCTGTGATCGCCCACCAATACTAATTTTCTACCCTTCAAAGCTGGGATTAATAACTCTGGCGGAGTGCATTTGCTAACTTCATCAACTATGACTGCATCAAAGCTAGGAAAGTTTTTGCTAAAATCAAAACTCGCAGCTTGCACGCAGGTAATGCCGATGACGTTAGCATTGTCAATATAAATTTGCTTTAAATCGTTGCGGTCTTTTTCCGATGGATGGCGAAGTTTTTCGATCCAATCTGTAACAAAAATTTGAGAACGATTTAATGCTGTTTCTTCTCGTTCTAATTCCTTCTGAAAATTATTGAAAATACGCTTAATTTTGCGTAAAAAATCCACGGCAAATAATTCGACATTGGGAATTTCTGGTTTGTATTTTTCCGGGAAACTTTGCCATGCTGACTCCCACCAATTTCTCTCAATTATTAATTCGGCTGTTGGTTGCTGCTGTTGCAGTTTAGCCGTAATGTCGTTTAATTCTGCTTGAAGTTGTGCGAGTTGCTGCTGCAAACCGGCGCTGGTTGTTTGCAGCGGTAATAATTGCTCGTCAAGACGGCTTTTAATATTTTCCAAAATCCCGAAAGGATCTAAGTCAGCAATGGATTTTTCAAGCTGGATCGCGCTCAACTTCCAAGCATCAATTTGCTTGACAAAATGCTGCGGTTGCTCCCAAATATTAGACTTTTGCGCGAGATATTGTTCGGCTAAACTCCGCAATCTTTCAGGTACATTTGGCTGGGCGACAATTGCTTGCAACAAATTAGTAACTTCGCTAATTTTTAAATTCGCATCTTGCTGCGCTATTTCTACCTGATTTTGGGCGGCAGATATTTGCTGCTGATTCAATGTTTGACCGATTTTATCTAATAATTGTTGCTGTTTGATCAGTTGTTGTTCGGTTTCGGTTTTGAGGGGAATTATGCACTGGCGGGCGTTGGCGAGGATGCTGTGTAGCAATTCTTTGACTAGGCGATCGCAAGTTGTCTGGATTTGATTGGGCTGCAAGGATTCACTGTAAAGTTGTTGAATTTTACTGAATAAATTATTCGCTTTTTCTACGATAAATTTGCGCTGGCTGGGGCTGATTTGGGCGTAGCTGGCGAAGTCTTTGGCTAGTTGCTGCCATTGCGCCCGATCGCCCGCAGCGAGCACGAGGGGCGTTTGATTCAAATTTAGGTGCAAAAACTCGCTAAACCGGAATTGCTGCCCCTGAATGTCCTTAAAACCCGCGCTGGCTTCATGGGAAATTGCGTTTTGCAGTCTTTCCAAATCGGGCAAATTTACTTTAGTCTTAGGAGGGACGATCGGCAATTTGAGCGATCGGGCAATTTTCAGCAATCCCGCAGGCAATTCTACCATTTCATCAGTCAGCATCGCGTTAGTTTCGCAGCAAGATTGCACAACCTTATAAAGTGTTGCATCTGCTGTCTCAATCCACTCTGCAACGCTGACGACAACGGCGGCAATTTCCGTTTTTCGCAGTTCCAAATTCTTGATTTTCTGTTCGAGATTGTGGCGGTGCGTCTGATTTTGCAGATCGCCCAACTGTAGCTGATTCACCGCCTCCGACAACTGCCGCGACACCCGCAAAGACTCCGCAACCGCTGACATAGCGCGACAAACCTCATCAGCGCGATCGCCCGCCGCCTTAAATTCCGACATTTGCGCTGCTACAGTTTCCCGCAACCAAACCGCAATTCCAAACGCGCCGCACATAGGGCGATCCAAGCCAATTTGAATAGCATGATTAACACAAATTCGCACATTTGCCATAAAGTTTTCTACTAAAACATTACCTTCAGAATAAGATTTTAGTTTCGGCATAAACTCGGCAACTTCCGAAGATTCCCAGTTGATATCCGGTGTAGATAGCAGATTTGCTAAGCCATCAACCAAAAAATCAAGCTCGCTTTTAGCCGTTAAACTTAGTTCATAGACTGCTGTTTGCGCGGTCAACTTTTCCTCAATATCTGCCTTTCCGTCGTGAAGGTGCTTTAATTGCTTAAAAAAAACTTTTTCCGTGGCAAAGTAGGCATTAAATCGGTCAGAATCTGCCAGCAACTGCCGCAAAAATGTGATATTTATCTGGCGCTGCGAGAGCTTTTGTTCGCAATCAATCGCCGTATTTTGCAGCCAAGTGCCGATCGCATTTTCCTCCAAAAACGGCTGGCCTTCTTCCTGCACCTTATGAGCTTTTCCCTTCCGCAAAGCCCGAATCGCCGGATTGTGCACCAACCGACTCAAAGCATTATCAACGGCTAAATTTGCCTGGGAAGCAATTAGCGTTTTCCCGCCCTGACGAGCAATTTGATAGCAAATCTCCGCAATCACCGTCGTTTTTCCAGTTCCCGGCGGCCCTTGAATCAAAATTAAATCCCGCGCCGAAAGCACCATTTCTACGGCGGCGAGTTGGTCGTCGTTAGCATTTCGATTTAATAAATCTTCCCGATCCAATTTAATTAGTTTATCGGGAATTCTCGCCTGGGAAGAGTCGAATAAAAATTCGCTCAAATACGGATTTTGAGCGCGTCCGTCAGTCAGCATTTTTAAAGCTTTTTTCTTTCGATCGATCTGACTGATATCGCCTGCAGCTTCAAAATACAAAAATCCTTGTTTGGGAAGTTGATATCTGCCGCCAGCCATGCGATCGCCCAAATCCAAATCTAACTTAATCCGCAATTTACCGCGTTCAAACTCAATTTCAGCAATGCTACCCAAAGTTTCGCCATCGCGCGAACTTCTGCTTCCGGGCGGCGAATCAAATAAGATAATATCTTCATTTCTGGCTTGTTTTAGCCTTTCGCGAAAGTCGCCGATTTGTAAGGGATTTTCATCGTAGCCGTCAAGAGTTGCAGAATTGCGATCGATTTCAAAAGTTACGGTTTTTAAGCCAGAACCGTAGTTGTGGGCGCGGAAAGGTACGCAAAATTGACGCGCTTCGGCGATGCGTTTTTCTACATTTAAGAAAGTGTGCCAAACTTTTAATTGTTCGGTAGTCGGTATGTGTCTGTCGTCCCAAAATGGTATTTGTTGGATGCGGGCGATCGACTTTGCAGGAATTGGCGAGCGAGTTTGTGGCAAAAGTCGCAACTGCACCGGCAAAACATAGCCATCTTTTCTACCTCTGGGAACCGCCACCAAACCAGCATCTAGCAATTTCAAGCCGCCGATTCCGTCTTCTGTGCGTACTGTTGCTAACAATCGCAAAGTGCGATCGGCTTTTTGCAACAATTCTGGCAATTCAAAATTATCTCCATCCGTAGCAAGAATCAATTCCCAAATTTCTTCTTCAGAAAATCTCTCATTTACCTTTTGGCGGCGCACGTAGAAAAGACTGTGGGATGTGCCGGCTATTTCCGACATCAAAAGTTGGGCGCGTTCTCTGCATTCCCAATCGTAATATTTCGCTAAAGCGGCTTCTCCTTCTATATCCCGAATAAATTTATTAATTGTGCGATCGCCACTAAATTTATATCCCCAATCTTCTGCTACTAAAGATCGCATATTTTGATTTCTGATTTTTGATTGGAGATTTTAGATTAGCACATCGCAACTTATGCCGACACATTGGTGCCAACAACGAGCCTGAAAACCATGATAAATCTCGCTTTTCCCTTAGTCGAGATCCCCCTAAATCCCCCTGAATAAGAGGGACTTTGATGATGCTCTTGTCCCTTATTCAGGGGGGCTAGGGGGGATCGAGCCTAATCGTCAAAGAGCAGACCGACACTATTTTTAACGTTAAGCTGACATAAATGATGCCGGCAGAACCGCTAAATCCCAAAAAAAATGAGGCGTGCAGTGCACAACCTACAGCAATCTCATCAAAAAGTCTAGAATCAAAAGGGCGAATGATGGGAATTGAACCCACGAATGGTGGTACCACAAACCACTGCCTTAACCACTTGGCTACACTCGCCATAACTTTTCTAACTATAGCACTATATTCCCGAAAAAGTCTAGGGGTCAAGCAAAAAAATTTTGATTTTTTTTTCAGCGTCCCCGAACCCATCGCATCACTTGTGCCTCAAACGCCTTGCACAACAAGAGTTTAGCACAATTTCTCGTTTGGGCGATCGGCAAATATCCCGCACCCCAGCGCCTTAAAATAGACACACATCCCGAACTGCATCAGTTGTCAACCCTCCCTCTTCGCTCTTCCCTCTTCCTTTGCGCCCTTTGCGTCTTCGCGGTTCCTTAAAAAAAGTCTTCTTTGCAACCTAAAATCTAAAATCTAAAATCAATATGACTTACTGTCTCAATCCAGAATGTCAACAACCCGAAAATCCAACACCGCAAAACTTTGCTTAAACTGCGGCTCTAGCCTGTTGCTGAGACAGCGATATCGACAGATTCAACTTGTAGGGAAAGGTGGATTTTGCAAAACTTTAGTCAACAGTCAACAGTCAACAGTCAACAGTCAACAGTCAACAGTGAATTTACTATTCCGATGAAAAGAGGATTTGAGATCTGCCCAAAATTAACCGAGTGCGACAATAATCATGCTGCTAAATAGTAATTTTCATGGCTGCTAAGTAATGAAATTTTTTAATTTAAACTCTACCTGAAAGTAGAGAAATTTGTTCCGCTATATGTATCCAGCGACCGAGGTTGGAGGCGATCGCTTATCGCACAATGGATTCTGAGGATGAACACACCCAAAGTCGGCAATTTGACGACTTTAACAACCGAAACAAACCGAGGTACCGATCCATGTTTTTTCACAAAAAACAACTAATGTCTGCCGTAAAAGTAGACGAAGCAAACCCCCGCTTTGCTCAATTGCTCTTAGAACAGTTTGGCGGAGCCACCGGAGAATTGACAGCAGCTTTGCAATACTGGGTGCAGTCCTTTCACTGTGAAGATGCAGGGATTAAGGATATGCTTCAAGATATTGCAATCGAAGAATTTAGCCACTTAGAAATGGTTGGCAAAATGATAGAAATGCACACTAAAAATGTTGATCAAACAGAAGCTTACAAAAGCACTTTGTTTGCCGTGCGCGGTGTAGGCCCGCACTTGTTGGACAGCCAAGGTCAAGCTTGGAGTGGTGCTTATGTCAACGAAGGTGGCGATGTCGTGCGAGACTTGCGCGCTAATATCGGTGCGGAAGCCGGAGCGCGTCAAACTTACGAAGCATTGATTAAACTCGCACCTGATGCGGGAACGAAACAAACGCTGCAGTTTCTACTGACTCGCGAAATTTCTCACACTCAAATGTTCATGAAAGCTCTCGAATCGTTGGGCAAACTCACCGATCCGTTTTTCGGTAATATTGAGCCAGATTCGACTGTGGATCTATACTTTAATTTGTCTACAAATGGCAAGGACGAACGCGGTAATTGGAACTCTGAACCTACTTTTAAGTACATCGCAGATCCAGCTCCCAAAGGTTAATTTGAGAGTTGTGTAGGGTGCGCGCCGCGCACCTAGAGCGCTAAAAAGTGCGCGTCAAAGCATTGTTTTACCTTATTGGTGTATGTAGAGTGCGCGATTTGAGAGATGCCGACGAAATGTCGAGCAATTTTGAAGTCGCGCACCCTACGGTGTTATAATTATTATAAATTTTCTGTCGAACATTCACATCAAATCCATATTGAAATTGCGATCGACCTATTTATTAGTTTCTCACGGCAGCCGTGACCCCAGACCCCAACGGGCTTTGGAAAACCTCGGTCAACTGCTTTCTCAAAAATTAGCCGACTCGTTCCCCGCAGTAGCAACGGCTACCCTAGAACTCGGCCCCGCGCCGCTGCACGAACAAATTTGCAGTTTTGGCGAACGTACCCTGTCGCTGGGGCTGACACAATTGCAAATCCTGCCCGCATTTTTATTGCCGGGAGTTCACGTCGCCGAAGACATACCCGCAGAGGTAGAAACTGCCCAAAAAACTTTGGGTTCCCAACTAAAAATTGAATTGCGCCCGCATTTAGGTTCCCAGGAAGCTGGCTTAACACGCTTGCTAAAAAATCAGATGCAAGATGTGGCTTTTCTTCCCAATTTGCTATTGCCAAAATGGATTTTACTATCTCACGGCAGCCGCCGCCCCGGAGGTAACTCGACGGTGGAGAAAATCGCCAGCGAACTCGGTGCACTGACGGCTTATTGGTCGGTAAAGCCGAGTTTGGAAGCACAAATTGATAATTTGGTTCGCGGTGGACAGCAGCAAATAGGAATTGTGCCATACTTCTTATTTAATGGAGGAATTACAGATGCGATCGCCAAAAATGTCGCACAGCTAAAGCAGCAATTTCCGGCGGCAGAACTTCATCTGGCAAACCCTCTAGGCGCAAGTGCAGAATTAGCAGATTTAATTGGGAATTTAATTCAAAAATGAACGGCAGAGGCACGGAAGAGGTAAAGGAAGACAGAAAAATGTCTTTAGGTAAAGTGTATTTAGTAGGTGCCGGGCCAGGAGATCCGGGTTTGATGACCTTGAAGGGAAAGGCTCTGTTAGAGTGTGCGGATGTGGTGATTTACGACGCTTTAGTCAGCCCTCAAATTTTGGCAGCCATCAATCCCGAAGCAGTACGAATTGATGCTGGAAAACGCAAAGGCCGCCACTCGTTAATGCAGGACGAAACAACCGATCTATTGATAGAAAAAGCTCAAAATAATGCGATCGTAGTTCGTCTTAAAGGCGGCGATCCTTTTATTTTCGGGCGCGGCGGCGAAGAAATGCAAGAGTTGGTAAAAGCTGGAGTTGCGGTGGAAGTTGTACCAGGTGTAACTTCCGGGATTGCGGCTGCGGCTTATGCGGGAATTCCTCTGACACACCGATCGTACAGTTCGTCAGTCACTTTTGTCACCGGCCACGAATCAGCGGGAAAATATCGGCCGGAGGTAAATTGGCAGGCGATCGCCCGCGGCTCCGAAACCATTGTAGTATACATGGGAATCCACAATTTGCCTTACATTATCGACCAGTTAACAGCAGCCGAATTGAGCGCAGAAACGCCCGTAGCATTAGTGCGCTGGGGAACGCGGCCGGAACAAGAAGAATTGATCGGAACTTTGGGTACAATTGTAGAGCAAGTTGAGGTTACTGGATTTTCAGCACCTGCGATCGCGGTAATTGGAAATGTAGTTAATTTGCACTCTATTTTGTCTGGATGTCGCCCTGTTTCTCGGACTCAGGACTCGATCATCGCGGGCTAGAAACCCGGTTTCTAGGAAATATTTGCTGTCCCCCAATCAAAAATATACGAATCAACAACCCAGTTTCTGAGGTTGCAAGTGCGTCTAAGCTGTCGCACATTTAAATTGTATAATCAGGGCGGGCGGGACACCCCACTCATTGGGGGAATTGTTTTTTAACATACAGTTTAAATGCCGCAACAGCTTAGGAGGTATTTGATGAGTTCCGAATTAGTTCCGCAAACAAAGCCGCAACCTCGATCGAATTCAGCCTTCAAGCAATTGTGGTCAATGCACGCGGTGATGGCAACCTGTTATCTGCTGCTGCTGGCTGGGGGACTTTTGATGGTAAAAATGCCAGACAGTACACCATTGCAAGGCAACGCTTACAGCTTGCACAAATCGATTGGGGCGCTGACAATGGCATTGCTAACTTGGCGTATTTTCATTTTGCAGCGGGTTTGGTGGCGCAAGTATACGCGCCGCCTTCCCAAGTTTACAGGTGAGTGGATTCGCACGTTTCTACTGCACGCGGCAATTTATTTGTTTATGGTAGCGGTTCCCCTGAGCGGATTTTTCCTCTCTAATTCTTACAAAAGCGGGAATGTGCCTTTTTTCTGGGTTGCAACGCTGCCCGATATCTTTCCTCAAAATGCAGCGGTTGTAGATTTGGCAAGAAATATCCATTTCTGGATGGTTTATACTTTCCTGGCATTTATTGTACTGCACGCGATCGACCAACGAAAATATGTGCGATCGATCTGGAGGCGAACCACCCAAGCCCTAAAAAAAGCATCCCTGAGTTAATACAATGTTCAAAACTTTTGCAACAATTGGTTCGTAGTACGGACTTTAGTCCGCTTAGGAGCGAAAAGTTAATAAGTTAAACACCTCCTACAGTCCTCTCTCCTGTAAGTTGCCAGATAAAAGGAGGCAGAGCCTCGCCCCAGAAGCATTACCAGGCTCTTCCTGGTAACGAGCAACGAGCAATCGCTTAAGTTATTAAATTTTCATTCCTTAGATTCTCCAACTCCAAGCGTATGCAAGTCCGCACTACGAACCGTTTTTGTTATGGTAATCCACCCGATTTGGTATCAGGTGCGCCACCGAAATGACCAATGACTACTAACTACTAACTAATGACTAATGACTAATGACTAATGACTAATGACTAATGACTAATGACTAATGACTTAACGCGCCACTTGCCGCATATATTCCCCCCACAACTGAGCAGCATTTGCACTGCCTCCGGCAGTCGGAGAATTATCATCATTCCCCAACCAAACTCCCGTCACCATTTCCTGGCTCGGAATATAACCGACAAACCACAAATCTTTATTATCATTAGTCGTGCCTGTTTTTCCCGCTTCTCCCAACCCCAAAGCAGCACTGCTCCCCGTACCTCCCCGCACCACACCTTGCAGCATATCCGTCATCGTATCCGCTACAGCTTCAGAAACTAACTGCCGGTTGGCAACGCTATCTTTTTGATAGTCATAAATCACCCGACAACTGTTAAAATCATTTCGATCTTTGCAGTCGCTGCTGTCAATAATTCGCTTGATTACGTGGGGGCGGTTGCCCAAACCCCGGTTCGCCAAAACCCCGAATGCACCCGTTAATTGCAATACGTTAACTTCACTTTCACCTAATACCAAACCGGGAGAAGAACGCAGTGGAGATGTAATGCCCAAACGTCTTGCCATTCCCACTACATTGTCTAAACCGACATCTTGTGCTACTCTCAAAGCAATTGCATTTTCCGACTGTGCTATGCCCCGATACATATCAGCACTGCCGCTGGTTCTTTCGCAGCCGCTGTAACTTTGTCCGCCCCAGGAAAGCGGCTCGCACGAATAGGTTTTGGTGGGGGGAATTCCGCGTTCTAGGGCTGCTGTATAGGCAAAAATCTTAAATGTAGAACCGGGCTGTCTCAATGCTTGGGTAGCTCGATTAAACTGACTTTGCAAGTAACTTACGCCCCCAACTAATGCTAAGACTTCCCCGGTGGCAGTATTGAGAGTTACTACGGCTCCTTGAGAAAAACCTGCACTGGCTCCGACATTTTCTACGGCATTTTGGAGGGAAGATTCGGCTACTTTTTGCAGGCTGGGATTCAAGCCTGTTTCTACTATAAAATTGCCTTCTCTGGCTAACTGTTCTCCCAGCAAAAACTCCAATTCGTCAAATACATAACTGTAGAAATAAGGAGCGATCGTACTTTGCAGATATTGGCGGGCTTTGGGATTGATGTCGATTCGCGATCGCCTCGCGCGATCGGCTTCTTCCTGAGAAATCGTCCCCAGTGCCCGCATCCGTTCGATGACCCGATCGCGATACTGCACAGCCAACTGATAATTTTGAATCGGATTGAAACTATTTGGTGCGGGCAAAATACCTGCCAAAGTCGCCGCCTCCGACAAACTTAAATCCTTCGCCGACTTGCCAAAATAAAACCGAGACGCATCCTCAAAACCGTACAGGTCAATTCCCAAAAACACGCGATTCAAATAAGTCAGCAACAATTCGTCTTTGCTGTAATAATTCTCCAGTTTCAAAGCAACTACGGCTTCCCGCAATTTGCGTCCGGCGGAATCTTGAGTTCCCACATAATCTCGAAACAAACTCCTGGCTAACTGCTGCGTCACTGTGCTGCCGCCTTCGCGAATTCCTCCGCCGCGCACGTTGGTCAACAGTGCGCGCAAAACCCCGATCGGATCTACGCCCAAATGCCAATTGTAGCGGCTGTCTTCGGAAGCAAGTACCGCCTTGGACAAATAAGGCGAAAAATCCTGCAATCCCTTTAATTCTACGTGGGCGTTGTTCTGGGGAGGGCGCAGGGGAGTTTGTCCGTCGCGGGCGTAAACAATCACGGGGCCGTTGATGCTTCTCGGCAGAGGCCGCACTTGAAACTTGGTCGATTCAACACCTACCAACACCGCAATCAAAGCGGTGATGCCGCTGACTCCGTAAAAGCTGTAGCGCACAAATTCCAAATACCAAGGCGGCGGATCTACGTACTGAACTCTGACGGCGGCGGCGAGTTCCGGCGGGCCCAAGGTGAACACGTCTCCGTGACGCAGGGACATACTTTTAACTCGCCTTTTGCCGGAGTAAATGCCGTTGGTTGAGTCTTCGTCTTTGATCACAAAAGGAGTCCGCCGCCGAGTATCCCGCGACAGGGATAGGTGGACGTGACTGACAACGGGATTGCGAACTACAATATCTGATGATTTGGACGATCGACCTAATAAATATCGATCGCCCAATAGCGGATAAACCTCAGCTTTAGCTGCACCCGCATCTTGTACCCACAGTTCGGGTACTTTGGCATTCGGTTTCAGGGCTAGCTGGTTAAAATTAACCTTGGCAATAGTCTGGACTGCTTGGGTGATCGCACCCAAGACGGTTTGAGGTTTGCGGGGCGGCTGCGGTGGGGTCATATTTCGCTATGGACTACGATCGAGCGATCGGCTCTTGCACTATTCTACTCGCAACTTTTGGCTAATTCCCAAAGCAGGCCCGATCAGATAAAAATCCAGTTTTTATGGATATATCTCGAAATCAACCGGATTTCGGGCGAGATTGCCCCTGGGGCTCAGAAACCAGGTTTCTGGGAAAATCTCGGTTTGGTGGCGAAATCTCTCGAAGGAAACCCGGTTTCGGGCGAGATTTTCTCGTGGGTTCGTAGTGTGGACATGATATGAGAGGGTGATATCATTTCCGGTAACACTCCTTATGATGTTGACTGTTGACTGTTGACTGTTGACTGTTGACTGTTAAGAGGGCCCGCATTCACAGGCACCGCCCCTACTGACTGTTGACTCGATTTTATTATTCCGATGCAACCGGAAACGATATGATTGGTTAACCCGTCCCTACAGGTTTATTGACCAAAAGCAGTTTAATATCATAAATTTGCCAAATAATCAACAATTTTTCTAATATTTATCCCGGATTTACCAACCAAATTCGCATAATTAAACCCCCCTTTTTTTTAGGGGGGTTTGAGGCGTAAAATACGCGAGATTCTCCTTACATCGAAGAACCCAAACCGGCATAAGCGCCGTAGAAGAAAAGGCTCACAATGCTCAGAACACCTAGGCCTGCGACAGTAGCTACCAGCCACAAAGGAATTCTGCCACTTTCACTAAACATAGCCATCACCTCATTAATTCACAGCAAAACAAATTCATCGAACTGCAGACATCAAACTAGCGTCACCAGTTAGTTAAAGAAATAACTGGAGAACAAAATACCCAGACAAAAAATCATCAACAGACCCAAATAAAGGGAAGTGCGATTTAACTCTACGGGTTGTTCGTTGGGATTAGGAATGCGTTCAGGCATCGTAAACTCCTATGGTTGAATAAATTGCATTGCTGCGATCGCGCCCAAAAAGAAAATTGTTGGGACACCTAAAGTATGAACTGCCAACCAGCGTACCGTAAAAATCGGATACGAAATCGGCTCATTGTTTGGCGTTCTGCTAGTCATTTTTCCAACTCCTTGTTAAATTACTTGGCAATGAACTGATCTACTTGTTGTTTAGCTTCAAAGCGATCCGAGACAATCGGGATTTCTTGGCGCTGCTCTGTGAAATACTGGTTGGGGCGAGGAGTGCCAAAAGCATCGTAAGCCAAACCGGTTTGCACAAACAACCATCCAGCAATAAACAAAGCCGGAATGGTGATGCTGTGAATTACCCAATAACGGATACTTGTAATAATGTCCCCAAACGGACGCTCTCCAGTTGTACCTGACATTTAGAATCCTCCTTTCAACAACAAATCGACAGACAATCTCTATTACTATTCTACTATCAAGCAGCTTGTGCTGAACCTTGATATTTCAGTAGAGTGCCCTTAGCGCCGAGCACAAATCCGCGATCGGGCCCCATGAAGACAATTTTGTAAAAATTAGCGGGAACATCCTCAACTTCGCGGTCTTTTTGCCAAGTTTTCCCGCCATCTAAGCTGCACAGCAAATTGCCGCCGCCGCCGGCTACCCAAACTTCATTATCAGTCCGGTAAGCCAGGTCTAGCAAACCCCAACTTGCCTTGCGATCGGGAAAAAACGGTTTTGCCCAACCTTCGGCACTTTCTGGATCGCTAAATTGAATTTGACCGCCGCGGGCGAGCATCCACAAGCGCCCATCCTTGGTAAAGCCCATATTTTGCAGGCGGCGAGAACTATTGCGGTTGTGAGGTTCCCAAGCTTCTTGTCCGGGTTTCCACACGGAATAGAAATTGCCCTTGGAGGAAACTGCCACATATTGCCCGTCTTCAAAACGGTTGATGTTGCGAACTACCCCAAAGGAATCCTGAACGACAGCTTTCCAATTTTTGCCACCGTCAGAAGTCCGGTAAATTGCCCCCACATCCGTCGTCATCTCGGCGGCCTTCGGGCCCAAGGCGGCGATCGTACTTGGAGAACCCGGTAACTGAGCACTCAAAGCAATCCGCGTCCAAGAGTTGCCTTCATCGGTAGTGTGGAGCAAAACCGAAGGCTGGCCGACTATCCAGCCTTCGGAACCGGAAAAGCTCACCGACGAAAAACGCGACCTCGGCTCATCAATATCCAGAACTATCTGCTTCCAGTTCGTGCCGCCATCGGTCGTTTCAAACAGAGTTGCCTCCGAACCGACAACCCAGCCGCGATCGGGATTGCCCGTAAAGGCAACATCCTGCAAATTAGCTTCCGTCGGCAAGGATATCACCTGCCAGGGGTTGTAACTCACAGAACCGATCGTGCTGCAACTCGTACAAATGAGCGCAGCCGCCAATAACATTACAATTCGTTGCCAAAATCTCACAATCGTCCTACTGCAAACCATACATACTAAGTAAAAACAAGAAACCAACGACCAAGCCGCCAAAAATCAGCAAACTTTTCTGACCTTCCGTCATACCGTTGACGCCGACACCATAGCGCTGATTTGCCTTAAATCCCGAAACCCCTTCCTGCTGACCGAGATTTTGAAACATGGACTTGCGTGCCGCGCAAACGGGACAAACCCAAGTTTGGGGCAAATCTTCAAAAGCCGTGCCAGGGGCAATGTCAACTTTAGGATTTCCCTTTTTCGGATCGTAGACGTAGCCGCAGGCGCGGCACTCGTGCCGATCGAGGGTTTTAGTCTCAGTGGCTGGATCGCTCATAGCTCCAAAAGGGTACGTAAGCTAATCTTAAAAGATACATTAAAAATTATTGCAGAATATGGACGATTAATCTCAACTAATTCGTAATTCTAGCTACGCAAAATCCATATAATGTAAAGATAGAGTTACAAACCCTTTCACCGAGGCAGTAATTATTCACCGTGTTTGCACTCAGCGGCTACGAGTATTTTTTAGGCTTCCTGCTAATTTCGAGCCTAGTGCCTATCCTCGCCCTCACGGCGTCTAAGGTACTACGGCCCAAAAGTCGTCCCTACGACCGACGCACTACCTACGAATCTGGCGTCGAGCCGATCGGCGGAGCCTGGATTCAGTTCAACATCCGATATTATATGTTCGCCCTGGTCTTCGTCATCTTCGACGTAGAAACTGTCTTCCTATATCCTTGGGCGGTAGCTTTCAACCAGCTAGGACTCTTGGCTTTCATCGAAGCCTTGTTTTTTATCACGATCCTCGTTATTGCTCTTGTATATGCATGGCGCAAAGGAGCCTTAGAATGGTCTTAAGTTCAGACACATCACAAAAATCGCTAATTGTCAATCCGGCAGAGCGCCCGCAAGTCACATCCGAATTATCAGAGAACGTCATCCTAACCACGGTTGACGACATCTACAACTGGGCGAGACTTTCGAGTCTGTGGCCGCTGCTTTACGGTACGGCTTGCTGCTTCATCGAGTTTGCAGCTTTGATCGGTTCGCGCTTCGACTTCGACAGATTCGGCTTAGTACCCCGATCGAGTCCCCGGCAAGCCGACTTGTTAATCACCGCCGGCACAATTACCATGAAGTACGCCCCCATTTTGGTGCGGCTGTACGAACAAATGCCCGAACCCAAATATGTCATCGCGATGGGCGCTTGCACCATCACCGGCGGAATGTTCAGCGTAGACTCCCCCACAGCAGTCAGAGGCGTTGACAAACTGATTCCCGTAGATGTGTACATCCCCGGCTGTCCTCCACGTCCAGAAGCGATTATTGACGCAATTATCAAACTGCGGAAAAAAATCGCCAACGATTCTATGCAAGAACGTGGCAACTTGCTGCCCACCCACCGCTACTACACCAGACCCCACAAAATGAAAGTAGTAGATGACATTTTGGACGGCAAATATTTGTCAATTCCCGGCCGGATGGCCCCGCCGAAGGAATTGACTGAAGCAATGGGAATGCCAGTACCGCCCGCCCTGCTTGCAGGACAAAAACAGGAGGTACAACGTGGCTGAGACAGAAACCTCGATTGTTGAAGCTGGGAAGG
Organism: Microcoleus sp. S36a_B3; assembly: GCF_036700745.1. Classification (NCBI taxonomy): domain Bacteria; kingdom Bacillati; phylum Cyanobacteriota; class Cyanophyceae; order Oscillatoriales; family Microcoleaceae; genus Microcoleus; species Microcoleus sp. S36a_B3. Next base: position 151,821 of record NZ_JAUBPN010000001.1, read on the forward strand.
TTTCTCAGTGGCTGACTCAAAATGGCTTTGAACACGAAGCTTTAGCGGCCGATAATTTGGGCGTGGAGATATTAAAGGTCGATCGAGAATTCCTAATTCCGATGTCAACAGCACTGTATGCCTACGGCTTCAATTATATGCAGTGCCAGTGCGCCTACGACCAAGGCCCTGGAGAAGATTTAGTCAGCGTCTACCACTTGGCTAAGCTGACAGATAATGCTTCCCATCCCGAAGAAGTCCGCGTCAAAGTATTTATCCCCCGCGAAGATCCCAGAGTGCCATCAGTCTACTGGATTTGGAAAGCAGCCGACTTTCAAGAGCGGGAATCCTACGATATGTACGGCATTGTCTACGAAGGACATCCGAATCTGAAACGGATTTTGATGAACGAAGATTGGGTTGGCTGGCCGCTGCGGAAAGATTACATTTCCCCTGATTTCTACGAATTGCAAGACGCTTATTAAGAGAGTTTTGCGAGGGCGGGTTTAGATCATAAAATTTGACTTTTGGGGTTAAGTTTTATGTGAAACTCGCCCTCTGTTTTTTGGCTAATTTTGATTTTTTAACCGCAGATACACGCAAACTCCCTATGACGACTCTGACCGCAGAAATTCTTTGTTCTGAGGCGGCAATATTTTCAGCCGCCGAGTCTCAACACCCGGAACCTCTGCTTTACGGCATCACAGACGGAAAGGCTGTTGGGACATATTTGGAGCAAAAGTTCAGACTCTATCTCAAGCAAAAATATGAATTTATAGATGGCAATTCAGCAAGCGGCATCGATTTCCCAGGGATATTAGTTGAGGTGAAGGTAACAAGCATTAGGTAACCGCAGTCGTCATGTCCTTTCAAATCTGCAAGGCAAAAGATTTTTGGGCTGGGATATTCACTGATTATCTTTGTTTACGAAAAGACAGACAACAGTACAAATCGAACTGCAACGCTGAATATTTTGCATACAATTTACGTAAGTGCCGAAAGAACAGCAGATTTTCAAATGACCCGTGGAATTCGCAATATTTTAGACAACGAAGGCAACAAAGATGATTTGCTGGCTTTTCTGCTTGACAAAAATCTACCAGTTGACGAAATAGAGGCAGATAAAATTGTAGGCGAAATCATGATAAATCCGCCACTACAGGGTTTTTTAACCATTTCTAATGCGTTACAATGGCGACTTCAGTATGGCAGAGTAATTGAGCGTGCCGGACAACAAGACGGCGTTATCGCAGTTTATAGATTTAACTCATGATTTCCACAGTTCGCAAAACCAAACTAGAATACGGTGATTTTCAGACACCGCTGGCATTAGCCGAGATGGTGTGTCGGAAATTGATAGAACTTGATGTTAACCCCAAAGTCATCATTGAGCCAACTTGCGGGATAGGTAATTTCATTAAAGCTGCTGCAAATTCGTTTCCATCCGCCAGCAAGATTATCGGGGTTGAAATCAATCAAAGTTATTTAATAGAATTAAAACCTAAGCATGAATTGTTGCAGGATAAAAGATGTGAGGTTAAACACGGAGATTTTTTTGAGTTTGACTGGACATCATTAATCAACCAATTTAATCATAGGGTGCTGGTACTTGGCAACTTTCCTTGGGTAACAAACTCACAACAAGGAACTATTGGCAGTAAAAACTTGCCGAAGAAAAGTAATTTTCAAAAGCACACTGGCTTAGATGCACTCACAGGTAAAAGTAATTTCGACATCTCAGAATGGATGCTGATTAAAGCGATTCACTGGTTGCAAAATCGTGACGCAACTCTGGCAATGCTTTGCAAGACTTCCGTTTCCAGAAAGTTATTGAACTACATTCATTCAAGAAAACTTAATCTCGCTAGCTGTGCAACTTACACCATAGATGCTAAAAAGTATTTTGATGCAAATGTTGATGCCTGTCTGTTATTCTGCAAATTTGACTTAAGTTCACAAAACTACTTCTGCGATGTATTTAGCAGTTTAGAAAGTTCTGACTGCCACCGAATCGGATATCACAACAATCTCCTGGTTAAGGATATAAACTCTTTCAGTAAATTGGGTAATTTATATGCGGTGAATTCAGGGGTAAAATGGCGATCGGGTGTCAAACATGACTGCTCGAATGTGATGGAGTTTCGTAAAATTGATAATCTTTTTGTCAATGGATTTGGGGAAGCTGTCGAACTTGAGGAAACTTATCTATTTCCGCTACTTAAAGGCTCGGATGTCGCTCAAAATCGGATTGATGCCACAAATCGCTATATTTTAGTAACTCAAAAATTTATTGGCGAATCAACCGAATATATCAGCCATATAGCTCCTAAAACTGGGTACTATCTCGAAAAAAACGCACAATATTTAGACAATCGCAAAAGCAAGATTTATCAACATAATCCTCGCTTTTCTGTTTTTGGAGTTGGCGATTATAGTTTTAAATTTTGGAAAATAGCCATTTGCGGACTTTATAAAAAATTGGATTTCAGATTAATTGGTGAAATCGCTAATCAATCTGTAATTTTTGATGATACTGTTTATTTTCTCAGCTTTGAAGACGAAGGAATCGCACGTAAAATTTTTAAGTTATTGAATTCACCTGCTGCAATTAGCTTTTATTCATCAATGGTATTTTGGGATGAAAAGCGCCCGATTAAATCTAGCATCTTAAATTGTCTCAATCTAACTATGCTGGAAGATTTGGAATCTTTAACCGCAGATGCACGCAGATAAACGCGGATGAGTACACACAGGGAGTAAGGTGTGCAGTGCGCGCCCTCCTACTATTTCCGACCGAAAACATAAAAAGTTGTGATATCGTTCCAAATTCCTTGCTCGGTTTGCAACGCTTCTATTTCAGCATCAAACTCAGCTTTGGCTTGCGCTAATTGCTCGGTTGAAAGTGTTGACAAAGGAGGCGGATACTGTCCGGGAGCCGGATGAAAACTTCCCGCCCACATTGCTTTTGCTTTTTCTAAACTGATATAGCTACCATCTCGATCAATTTTAAATTCTACATCCTTAAATCCTGCTTTTTCGAGCAAGCTGCGGCACTTTTCTACAGTACCTGTGGGTTGGCTCATTTTGAAGGAAATGCCGTATTTTTTAGCTACTTTCTGCGTCACAATTCCTCCCACAAAAGCGGTATCGGCAAAGGCTTGAATCCCTAGGATGCCGCCTGGTTTGAGAAATTTGTGCCAGTGGGTGAGGGCTGCGTGCAAGTCGGACATCCAAATAAAGGCAGAGGCACAAAATATGCGATCGCAGCTATTGACTGGAAAGTCGAGCGCTTCGGCATCTGCAAGTAGAAATTCGGTATTTTTGAGACTTAATTCTTGAGCTTTTTTTCTGGCTCGATCGAGCATTCCCGTTGCAATATCTATGCCTACAACTCGACCTTCTGACCCCACAAGTTGAGCTGCTGCGATCGCCACATGACCTGTTCCCGTTGCAATGTCTAAAATCTGGTGACCCAAACTCACTCCCCCGTATTCTACCAGACGGCGAGCAATCTGTAAATGCCAATCGCTATTGTCATAGGTTTGACTTCTGCTGCTGTACAAATCTGCTATTTCTTGCTTGTATTTGTTGAGTTCAGGTTGGTTGCTCATTAAGGTTTTGTTTGCTGTAGAAAATTACAGGCGTAGAAATTTACGCGCATCCCGCCTGTGCTGCGGAAGACACAGAAGGCTATAGATAATGTGTTAAATACCTTTTTCGGCAATTTCTAATTGTACCCCACGACCGGCTCAATTTCAATCATTCCGCAAGGCTGCGATCGGATCTAAGCGAGCGGCATTCCTGGCCGGCAATACTCCTGCTAATAGCCCGACGGTAAAAGATAGCCCAAAACCTGCTGATATCGACCATACAGAAACCACAAATGGAAATTTGAAGGCTGTCGCGGCCCCAAAGGCGATCGCAATTCCCAACCCAATACCCGCCGTTCCCCCCACCGTGGAAACTAAAATAGATTCCGCCATAAATTGAATCAGAATTGCTGCATTAGTAGCACCTACCGCTTTGCGAATCCCGATTTCCTTAGTCCGCTCCACAACCGACACCAACATAATATTAGCAATACCGATGCCGCCAACAACCAAAGAAATTCCGGCGATCGATCCCACCATAACTGTAAATAAACCTATCACATTGCTGAAAGTATTAACAATCTCAGTTTGATTGACAACTCGAAAATCATCCGCTTGCGGCGGATAAATATTGTGGCGCAAACGCAGGATATTTTCAACTTGAAATTGAGCATCCGCTAAATCTGCTTCGCCGGCAGTTTCCAACCAAAAACCAGAGATTGCAATCCCGGCCAAAGAATTTCTCCCCACAATCCGCGAAGACATATTTTTGAGGGGAATATACACTCTATCGTCCTGATCGGTTCCCCCTACAGACCCCTTAGTTTCCATCACTCCAATCACCTTGTAGCGGTTTCCCTGAATACGAATATCGGAGGATAACGCATTAACTCCGGCTCCAAAAAGTTCGTCCCGCACCTTAGAACCAAGGACGACTACTGGCTCAGCAGCATTCAATTCATCTTCAGTAAAAAACCGTCCTTGTTGGGGTTGAATGTTCTTCACATCTGGATAGTTTAAATCTGTTCCCAAAATAGCAGTAAATGAATTTTGCCCGCCGTAAACAATTTGCACTTGGCGCTGCAAATAAGCGGTAATTGCTTTGACTGCGGGAGCTTGTTTGCCGATCGCCTTTGCGTCATCCCAAGTCAGGGTAGTAGCAGAACCGCTTCCCTGACTGACACCGCCAGTTCGAGAAGCACCGGATAACACCAACAGCACATTTGTACCCAAAGATTTTAACTGTTCTTCTGTTGATTTTTGGACTCCTTGTCCTACCGAAGTAATGGCAATTACTGAAGATATCCCAATAATTACACCCAGCATGGTTAAACTGGTACGCAATTTATTATTCCACAGCGCTTCTGTCGCCATGAAGGCGATTTGAAGGTTGGATATTTTCTTAATAGGTGGGCGAGTCTTTAATTTCATTAGGTAGTTGGGAATAGGTAATAGGTAATGGCTAATTGGTGAGGATTAAGATTTTTTTTACCGCAGAGAGCGCAGAGAACACAGAGGGAGAGAAGAAAGAGATCGATATTTCTGATGCCAACATATTTAATATGATTTATGCTCAATAATTAATCTGTTTTGTGCTTTCCTTCTTCATTTTTCCCACTAACGCAATCGCGTTCTACCACCTGGTTGCAAACCCGGAATTCCGCCCGACGATGGATTTTGGGATTTCGGCCGCAATCCGGCGGGTACACTAATCAGCACTTTTTCATCTCCTTTCAAACCCGATCGCACTTCCGTCTTGTCATCCACCGTCATACCAGTTTTAATCGGCATAAAAGCAGGTTTGCCATCTTTTCCACCGGGAACAAATACCCCGGTTGCCCTTTGTTGGCGGACAATTGCCGCAGTGGGGACTACCAAAACATTTTTGAGCTCGCCTGCTTTAAACTCTACGTTGACATTCATCCCAGAACGCAGCATTTGTTTGTCATCAATAATTGCGGCTCTTACCTCAAAACTCGTCACATTTTGCTGGACGATCGACTGAGGGGAAATTTGAGTGATTTTACCGGCAAAGGTCTTTCCTGCAAAAGCATCGGCTTGAATAGACGCAGCTTGGCCGATCTGAATCTGAGCAATATTAGTTTCTGCTACGTTTGCGATTAATTGATTTTTTGAAGCTAAGGACAAAATCGAAGAAGAAGTCGCCGAAGAAACCGCACTTCCCGCCGTAGTTGGAGTCACAAAAGCGCCCGGATCTGCGTATTTGCGGGTGACAGTGCCGCTAAAAGGAGCCCGCAACACAGTGTCATCGATCAGGGCTTGAACGCTTTGCAGGCTGCCTTTAGCGGAGAGAACTTGGGCGCGGGCTTGGTCGATTTCTTCGGGGCGGGAACCGGCTTCTAGCAGTGCCAAAGCTTGCTGTTTTTGCTCGACAGCGGCGCGGGCTTGGGCGATTTCTTCGGGGCGCGCGCCCGATCGCACCAAGGCCAAAGCTTGCCGTTTCTGCTCCACTGCAGCCCGCCCTGCAGCGATATCTTCGGGGCGTGCGCCCGATTGCGCTAGGGCCAAAGCTTGCCGTTTCTGCTCCACTGCAGCCCTAGCTGCTGCGATTTCTTGGGGGCGAGCACCCGCTTTCAGCAAAGCTACAGCTTGTTCGGCTTGTCTGACTTGCGTGCCGGCTCGATCGCGCGCGGTGCGGGAATTGTTGACAACTTGTAAAGCAATCGCCCCAGCAGTATAAAGTTCTTGATTTCTCTGAAACTCTTCCTCTGCCTGATTTTCAGCGTATTCGGCATCTTTGAGTTTGGCACTTGCTTGGGCGATATCTTCAGGCCGATTTCCCTCAAGCAATTTTTGTAAATTTGCCTGTTGTTCTGCCACTTGTGCCTCGGCGACGACAATCTCCTGAGTTCGATTGCCATTGAGCAATTTTTGTAAATTTGCCTGTTGTTCAGCTAATTGCGCCTCAGCGACAGCAACATCTTGGGTTCGATTACCGTTGAGCAATTTTTCCAGACTTGCCTGTTGTTCTGATAAAACTGCCTGAGCCGAAGCAATATCTTGGCTTCGATTACCGTTGAGCAATTTTTGCAAGTTTGCTTCGGCGGCTGCGAGTTGTCCGCGAGTTTGAGTAAGTTGGCCTTGGAGGTTGGAGTCGTCCATGTAGGCGAGAATCTGCCCTTTTTCAACGCTATCTCCTTCGTTGACAAGCAAACTTTTGAGCATTCCTGAAGTTTTGGGACTGACGTTGACGGAACGTTCCGGCACAATCGTGCCGTTTGCCGAAATTGTAATCGGCAGGTTGAGCCTTTCTACAGCAACGGTTTTTTCCTTGCGTCCGGTTTCGCTACGCTGTTGGACTGCGAATTGGCTGTAAGCTGTGTAGCCTGCTCCTGCCAGCAATCCGGTGGCGAGAAGCCCGCCCAGCCAGGGAGTCAGCTCTTTTTTAATGTGAAAGTTTTTTACAAGGTACATATTCTAAAAAAGTACATATAGATTAGACCTGATGGGCCTGTATGTGATTTAGACCGATCGCGCACACTAAAGGTTCAATGGCAGCGTGCTGATTTTTTTGTGGCTTTTAATGCTTGCGGGCGATCGTCCCAGAAATCAGTAGAGTTCATCAGTTTATAATTTTGGGCGATCGGCAAATCACCCAATCTGACGCAGCCGAATCAACTTAAAAAGTTAAATACACAACTTGGGAGAATGTAACTACTCTAATCCAGATTGCTGCAACGCTTGTGCTAGCAAATCTACAACCTTTAGACATTCCCCCCATTCGTTTAAATAATTAAAATTTAGCCGATCGCCCTGTACCTTCACAACACCCAATACATCTTTCCACTGCCTTTTAAAAACAGCCCCATTCTGTTTATAGAAACAGAGTTTTTGCAGAATGATATCTTCGGCTGAATAAATATAAATTCCTCGCTCCGATCCAGCACTCGTAACGTGCAACTGGCGGCGGTTCATCACAGAAACCGAAAAAGGATCGTCATTACTCATTACAAAAAAATGAGCCTTTTCAATGGCAGGCAAATAAATCACATTAAAAGACGATTTGCGAGGTAAACTTTTAGATCTAAAAACTGCTTCAAATACCGCCGATTCGCTAATATAAAAATCGTCGGACATGGCGCAGATTAGTTGTGCCGCTTGCTGTGGCAAAATATTAATTATCAAATCTAAATTTTTTGTAGCTCTGTTTTCTCCCAGCAAAGAACTTGCCACAGAGCCACCAACTAAATAGGAAATGCCTAACGGTTCCAGAATATCGGCTATTTTTCGCGCCAACCAAATTGGATTTTGAATCACCAAATCACCCCAATTATAAGTATAAAATAAAATATTTATCCAATCAGAACCCAAGCGCCGTTTAATAAATTCCTGCCTTTTAAATACAGGATTTGCACTCTTGTACTGGCTTTCTATTCCCGATATTGCTAGGCTCCGCACGGCTCGATTAAAGTCGATGGCGAGAGTTACTTTTGCTTGGGGAGTCAGCCGCTGCAACAGTTAAAACATCAGCAATTCGGCTTCTATACTGGTACCAAATAATTGCGGTTTGTATCCATATCTGACTTGAGTTACTGGGATTAACATCAATTTTTTTGGGCAGTAAACTTAGATCGCACGCGATCGATTACCATAACAAAAACGGTTTGTCGTGCGGACTTCAATCCGCTTTCTGTCCCAGAACCCAAGTTCGCACGCGCGATGGATTTTTATGGCGGTTCATCCATATAATATGACATTTTTGCAAAAACTCTTGGATTGTATAAAACCGCAAATAAACGCAGATAAACGCAGATATCTTTTAGACAAACTAATTTCCAGAGTCTGCTTGAAAGTTTGTTTTACCCTTGAAAAGTTTGGCTTGCTTGGAAGTTAAACAGGGGAATATTGGATCGAACATTCAATAGAATGAGAGCCTCCGGATCTGCGTTACCAGGCTCTGCCTGGTAACGAGTAATATCAAATCCGGTAGCATCGGAATGATTCAGATATATATTCTCGGACTCTGTGTACTCTGTGTTCTAGCGCCGGTTAAAGCATTCCGATGCAAGCGAAAACGATATAATACCATTTTTATAAAGATGTGCTGATGAAGTCTTAGCCCCCCCCGATGCTTTGGGGGAGTTGGGGGGGGTAATATCTAGCGCTACTTTATGAAATTGGTATAAACTCACAAATTTTTCAACAAACAGCCATCACGCCCAATTCCTGGATCGCCGCCTCCGGGCCAACCAGAGAAATATACGGTTCGATGAAGTATTTCTTAGCAGCTTCCTGAGCTTGGGCTGTCGTAACTGCAGCAATTTCTGCTTGAAATTGCTCGTCAAATTTAATTCCCAATTCCAAAATTTCGTACCAGCCTAAAACTTGGGCAATTTGCGAATTAGTTTGTTTTCCTAAAGCATATTGACCAAGCATTTTATTCTTGCAATCTTGCAATTCTTCTTCGCTTAGTTGGGTATTGGCTAGCCGATCGACCTCAGTACGCAATCCTTCAAAAGCTGTCACCGTATTTTCCGGTGCTGTACCCATGTACGCGACAAACTGAGCCGCGTCTAGGCGTGTCGCGTAGAGGGCGGAAACGTCGTAAGCTAAACCCCGTTTTTCCCGCAATTCCACAAACAACCGGCTCGACAAACCGTTACCCAAATAGGTATTGAGCAACTTAATTGCTGCGTAGTCGGGATTTTTTACCGAGGGTGCAAGGTAGCCGAGCAAAATCACTGATTGCTGGGTATCTTGCGCTTTAGCTACGGTTTGAGGGGAGGGCGTGAGGGGGGAGAAGTTTAAGGTGGGTAGGGGTGTTAAAGGTGCTTTCCAGGAGCCAAACGTGCGATCGATCAGGGCGATCGCATCTTCGGTCGATATTCTGCCGGCTACAGAAATAACTACATTGTCGGGACGAAAATAGGTTTTGTGGAACTGTTCGAGATCGTTTCTGGTAAGCTTTGACATCGTAGCTTCCGTGCCCAAGGTAGAGAAAGCGTAGGGATGTTCTTTGTACATCGCCTGTCGCAATTGCTCGAAGGCGATCGCAAATGGCTGTTCTTGCTGCGATCGAATTGCTGATATGGCGATGCGGCGTTCGAGTTCGACTTCAGCTTCCGGGAAAGTGGGCGATCGCATCAATTCCGCCGCCAATTCCAAAATGTCTTGAAAATCGGCAGCAACCGTCTTCACACTAACTAAAAAATAATCTGTAGTCGAGTCTGTACCCAATCTCGCTCCCACCGATTCTACACGTTCGGCTATTTCCAGCGAAGAATGGCGATCGGTTCCCTTAGTCATTACCGCCGACAGCAAATGACACAATCCTGCTTGTTCGGGCTGTACGCAGCGACTACCGGCCCGCAGGAATATCCTAGCTGAAATAATATCTGCGGCTGGATTTTCTGCTGCTAAGACAACGATACCGTTATCTAAAATAGTGCGCTGGATTTCATTTTTCATCATTAATTTAGTTGATAATTGGGAATTGGGAATGTGTAATTGGGAAAAAGATAAGTTGGAATTACTCGATCGGCATTTTGCTATTTTCCATTTGGATCTTGTCACAATCGGGACTTACGCACGGGTGCTCAGAAACCGGGTTTTTCACGAAAAGACGCGCTGTAGTTCACAGATGAAGTAAAAAAACCGGTTTCTTTGATAGTGGTGCGTTCCAGACTGATGCTGTCAGACCGGCTAGGGTTGGACGCACAATATCTAAATGTAACAAAATCTACTCGATCCGGCTGCGCCGCCAGCACAAAAAACCCCGCACAAACAAACATCTATCCGGTACAAAAGATATTAGACCTTTTTTGCAAAATCGGAAAATACCCTGAAATCATCTGGGTGAATCAGTGTTTATCTGTTTGATATCTGCGGTTTCTCTATCGAGTCCGTGACTTCTCCTGTGAAATCTGAAGTCTATTGATATTCACTTGCTTAACAATCAAACAGGCTTGAGCACCACAGCCGCGTAGCGACGGGGAGATAAATATTGTTGAGCTAGGCGCTGCAGGTCTAATGGTTGAAATGCTTTAATCGTGGTGGGATAGCTGAGCGCTAATTCGGCAGTGGCGATCGTACTGTAATATCCGTAAAGACCGGCTAACTGTCCCGGCGTTTCGATCGAAAAAGCAAAGTCATTGCACAGCAAACGCTTACAGCGCATCAGTTCTGCCTCCGAAACCGGCTCAGATTGCAATTCCCAAAGCCGATCGCAAATCCGAGCTTCCACCTGTTCGATATCATCCGCTTCCAAGACTGCACTAATAGTAAACAAACTAGATTCTCGTTGTAGCGAGAAAGAGCTTTCTATCGCCTCTACCAATTGTAATTCTTCGCGCAGTTCCCTGACCAAACGCGAAGTCCGCCCGTCTGCGAGCAACACTGAGAGCAAATCTAAGCCGCAAGCATTTTGCAACTGTTCAACTCCCGGCCCAGTCCAGGCCATCATCAGCCGCCCTTGTTCCAGTCGGGGGATGCGGAGTTCCTGACGGCGGATTTCTACCAGCGGCGGTTCCGCTTCTGCTGCAAATTTGGGACATTCCCACGGATCGGAAAATTGATCGAATGCTTTCTCTGTGATGTCTCTGGCTTGTTGTTCATCAATTCCCCCGACTATCACCACAGTCATATTATCCGGCTGATAGTGCCACCGATGAAAACACCGCATTTCGTGGGGAGTTCGCGACATCAGCAACTCTTCGGTTCCTAATACCGATCGCCTGTAGGGATGTCGCTGGTAAACTGTTTCCATCAATGCTTGGAAACCCAGCCAATCGGGACTGTCTTGAGCTTGGCGGATTTCTTCGAGCACCACATCTCGTTCGCGATCGAATTCTGCATCGGGAATCGCAGCGCGCAGCAGCAATTCTGCCAGTGGCTGCGCCGTTTCTGCTAAATAATCAGCCGCAGAGTTGACGAAAAAATGGGCGTAGTCGTGACTTGTAGCTGCATTGGCGACACCGCCGCGATTTTCGATTACCCGGTCAAATTGTCCTGGGGCGATCGAATCCGTCCCTTTAAATATCATGTGTTCGAGAAAATGAGCCATTCCCGACCAAGCATCGGTTTCCCGCGTAGCGCCAGCCCTCACCCACACGTCTAGCGCAACCACAGGTGTGGCCGGCATCCGTTGGTGAATGACCGTTAACCCATTGTGCAGCTTCCAGACATTGGCTGGGAACTCTAAAGCAGCGAGCAGTTGAGACAAGCTAGTTATTCTTAAACTTTAGTTAACTTCGGCTGCAACTATGGTAGCGCTTTACTGATTTGCGATCTGGATTAATTGATACAAAACTCAGTTGGCTGTTGGCTGTTGGCTGTTGGCTGTTGACTGTTGGCTGTTATTAAGGGTAATTTTGGCTTTTTTTTAAAACGACCTTAGCCTTAATCTATTATCATTTCTTGGGTTAAAAGTCAATAGGTTGCGCGGGATATTAATGAATCAGTCGGGAGAAAGAGGAAGCGATCGGAATATTCCAATAAATTAAAAGATATCAGAACACGAAAGAACACTAAAGACATCGAGAGGAGACACGACAGATGGTAGCTACCTTAGAAGATACAAAGCGCCAAGCGATCGCAACTAAATTAGCAGACATGAAAGCAGTGCAAAATCTGCTAATTGCTAACGAACAATTGTTTATCAATTCCTGCAACGATTCCGAACTGTGCGATCGCTTCCGCGATATGCTCGAAGACGATCGCAAAAACTTGGGCGTACTGGAAACTACGATCGTCCAATACGGGGTTCAAAGTGAACCCAAAGAAACCACCACAAAAATGATCGAAGCAGTTCACAAACTAATGAAAGGTTCTGAACTCACAATGTTTGAAAAAGTGGGTCAGCACGAACTGCTCAAACACCAACAAACAATGGCCGGAATGTTAGTTCACAAAGCCGCTCAAGTAGTCGGCGCAGACATCGAAGCAGCCATTACTCCCCTCAACACAGTTAACTTTGAAAACCGCGCTCACCAAGAACAACTCAAAGGAGTTCTCGAAATTTTGGGCGTGCGCGAACTCACCGGAAAAGACCCCGACCAAGGCGTTTGGGCTCGCGTCCAAGATGCTGTAGCTGCTATGAGCGGCATCATCGGCGGTGCTGTCACCCGCAGCAAAGATGAGATGAACATTGTCGAAATTATCACAATGGATCACCGCAAAGTCGATACCCTATTTATGGAAATCGAAAAAACCGACGAGCCTCAAAAACTGCAAGAATTCTTCGGTCAAATTTACAAAGACTTAAGCGTGCACGCAGAAGCCGAAGAACAAATAGTTTATCCAGCAGTTCGCAGCTACTACACCGATACCCAAGAACTGTACGACGAGCAAGCAGAAATGAAGCAAATGCTCGCCAAAATCAAGGCAATGAACCCCAGTTCTGCGGATTTCAAAGCTCAAATCAAACAGCTTAAAACAGCGGTTCAGGATCACGTCAAGCAAGAAGAAGGCGATATGTTCCCTCAAATTCGCCGCAACCTGAGCGAAGCCCAAATGGAACAAATGGCTACTCAATTCAAAGAAGCAAAAAGCACGATTCAGCAAGAAATGGCTAAGATGAGCTAATTCAGCAGTAAGCTAATTTCCACTCTAGCAAAACTAGAGGATAGTTAAACTGCAACCTATAAATCCCGCTACCAAGGTGGCGGGATTAATGTTTTTTGTGGAAAACAATATATTACTTGTAGCGGCGGGTTTCACGACAGATTTTTCGGGTAATTAAAGAGATAAATAAACCCGCCTTTTTCCTTATTTGGTTGTGGGGGCGGGTTTATTTATTTGGTGAATTTTATCAAAGATTGTTGGTAAAACCCGCCCCTACGAGCATCGGAATCGAGAAGATTCTATCCGTTAATCACAGAGCCGCCGTTGGGGTGCAAAATTTGACCCGTCATGTAAGACGAATCTTTTGAAGCTAAAAACACGTAACAGGGAGCAACTTCATCGGGTTGACCGGGGCGTCCCAAGGGCGTGTCTGCACCAAATTTCGCAACTTTTTCTTCGGGAAAAGTTGCAGGAATTAGAGGTGTCCAAATCGGGCCGGGGGCGACTCCGTTGACGCGAATTCCTTTCTCAGCTAAACTTTGAGACAAAGAGCGGGTAAAGGCAACAATTGCTCCTTTTGTGGAGGAGTAATCTAGCAATTGTTGGTTGCCTTTGTAGGCGGTGACTGAGGTAGTGTTGATAATTGCACTTCCTTCTTTGAGGTGTTTTAGAGCGGCTTTTGTGAGGTAAAACATTGAGAAAATGTTGGTGCGGAAGGTGCGCTCTAATTGTTCGGCGGTGATGTCTTCGATGCTTTCTTGGGGATGCTGTTCGGCGGCGTTGTTGACGAGGATGTCGAGGCGGCCGAATTCTTTAACTGTTTGTTCTACAAGGTTTTGGCAGACGCTTTCTTCGCCGATGTCGCCGGCGATCGCAATACAGCGGCGGCCGAGTTGTTCGATCGCCCCTTTAGTCTTTTTAGCATCTCCATCTTCGTTGAGATAGCCGATCGCCACGTCCGCCCCTTCCTTAGCAAATGCCAGGGCCGCGGCGCGCCCGATACCGCTGTCTCCGCCGGTAATTAAGGCTACTTTGCCGCGCAGTTTGTCGCTGCCGCGATACTCGGAGGCAAAGGATTCAGGTTGCGGAGTCATTTGAGATTCGATGCCCGGTTGCTGTTCTTGATGTTGAGCCGGATTGGTTTGTTGTTGAGCTGGCATAACATATTCCTCTAAGTTCTACCTTCATAAATAAAGGTTTTTTCGAGGTAGCGAATCCTTCTTTTTGCCGATCGCACTCTACGACTAAAGACAGTTTGGGCGATCGGCACCCGCTTGTTAGGATCTTGACTAGCATCCAGTCGCGATTTCCGTAGGGACTCGGGTCACCAACAATACCGACCAATAATTGAAAATCTCAAAAAGCCTTCCCAAGCCTGGATATTACCGTAGTTCGATCGGACTTGATATAAATCCTAAAGGTATTTATGCAAAAGTCGCGATCGCAGCAAAATGCACCCCAAAATCATGTTTTGAGGTGCAGTTTAAACCAGCTAGCTGCTAATTGCTGAGTCTCAAACTAGAGAATCCAATTAACCTTAAAACAGCGGAGTCGAAGTTGGAGCGCCCAACAGTAATTTAGGTTCATCGAGCTTCTGAGCTTCTAAAAACGTGACAATTGAAGCTTCCGCCGCGTCTTTCAACCCGTTGAAGTCAAAGCTACTTACGCCTGCAGTTTCAGGAGCGAGCAAGCTATCGACACTGCTAGCCTGCACCACAGCGGAACTGCCGCCGTTGGTCAAAGGATCGATGCTAGCAGCAGCCACACCCGTGTCGCCAGTCAACGGATCGAGGCTACTTAGTCTTACTATTCCCGATGGGTCTGGGGCCGTCACAGCCGTTGTAGGTACTGTGTTAGGGCCCGGCACGCTAAAGCTAACCGGGTTGGGGCCAGTTGCGATCGGGAAATTGTTGGGAACGCCCGGAGTATTGAAGACTTCCAAAACCGAGTAGGTGGCTGGAGACAAGTCATTAAACCGAGCAATACCAGCAGCATCAGTTCTCACCAACGGCTCAGTCGCAGCATCGTAGCTGCCGTTGCCGTTCAAATCCAAAGTGAAGGGCACATTGGCAAGCGGCCCTTCGTTTGCGTCTTGGAAACCGTTGCGGTTGTTATCTTCGAATTTACGAACCAAGAGGTCATAACGGCGAGAGTTACCCACCAAAGCACAATTAAAGGTTTGATTCGCACCGAGAACAACATCCACCGGTTGAGTCGTTTTGAAGAAGCCAGAAGGTAATACTTCCCGAACGCTGTAATTGCCAGGGCTCAAATTGGTGAATGCAAAACGACCAAACTGATCGGTAATAGAAGTGGGTTCCCCTGCATCCAAAACACCGTTGTTATTGGTATCGATAGCAATGGTGACACCAGAAATAGCTGGTTCATTGCCATCTCGATAACCGTTCAGGTTAAAGTCCTCAAACTTACAACCAGTAATGTTGCTGTTGGGTGTGTTGGCAAAGGTAACGTTAGCGTCCTGAATGTTGAGAGTCAACGGGACGACCTCAGATGTAGAAGGCGAGAAACCAGCGGTTACTACTTCCCGCACCGTGTAATTGCCCGGCTGCAAGTTGGTAAATGCTCCTCTCCCTTGGGCATTAGTCTCTATTTTTTGTTCTCCGGCATCTAGAGCTCCATTATTATTGGTGTCGAGGAAGACAGTGACACCGCTAAGGGGCGCTTCACCCTGAGTTGGCTCGTAGCGACCGTCTCCGTTCAGGTCATTGTATTTGAATACATTGATGTTAGGTAGAGTGTTTCCCACACTAGCATTATCTCCAGTGGCATTATTAGGTAACACAGGAGTAAAGGTAAGTGCTGGCGCGGGGTTAGTCGCTGGTAAAGAGAAAGAAGTGTTTGCAAAAATCGGTCGTACACCCGTTGCTGCAATAGAAGGTTCCCCAGCCTGTTGGATGCCGTCGCGGTTGGTGTCTACGAACTTAGGGTCGTTTGGTTGCAGTGTATAGGTTGGGTCTACTACTAACAGCGGTTGCTCTTTGCTGATCGTACCCTGGAACCGTGCCTGCGGCCCTGGTGCCGAAACCAGAGTGGGATTAGCAGTGGTTGCTACTGGAAAATTTAAATTTCCTGGGACACCGCCACCTACTGCTGCCGGCAGTACAGATGGAAAAATTTCCAAGACTTTGTAATTGCCAGCTCGCAAATTCTTGAAGGTAGCCACTCCATTCACATCTGTGATTGTGATTGGTTCGGAGCTTGAATCCCATTTACCGTCCCCGTTCACATCTAAAATGAAGGGTACTCGGGCAATGGGGGGTTCCAACACTCCACTGATAGCATTTCGAGAGCCGTTGCCGTCTATGTCTCGAAATTTGTTAACTTCAATTTGATAGAGCGGAGTATCGCCAACTTGAGCGCAGGCAAAGGTTTGATTTGCTGCTACCGTCACGTCCAGTACGGGAACGTTGCCGGGGGGAGTGCTTTGAGGAAAATCTTGTGTTTCTAAGGGTTCTGCGTCCGTAGCATTAACTTCTAGTCCGGTAACAGGATTAATTTGTTGTCTGATCCGTTCTTCCCGAATCTTGTAGGTCCCGGGTGCTACGTTGAACGACCATCCACCATCTTTGCCTGTTAAGGTGCTCTGTTCCCCTTCATCGCGTTGACCGTTGCCATTGGCATCAATATATATCCTGACATTTTTAATTCCCGGTTCATTCCCATCTCGGAAGCCGTCGCCATCTATGTCTAGGTATTTGCATCCTACGATCTGGCTGCCTGGAATTGATGTGTTGCCAAATAAAACGTTGACCTTTGTGTTTCCAAGAGTGACAGCAAGGGGATTGGGAGTAGTAGGACTGAAGCCTGGAGGTGACGTTTCTGTGACTACGTAATTGCCAGGGACAAGATTTATGAATGAGAACGCGCCGTTAGCGTCCGTCGTGGTTGAGACTGGCGCACTGCCGGCTGAAGTGAGGACGATGGGGACATTTGCCAGACCTTCTTCACCAGAATTTCTGATGCCATCCCCGTTTCGGTCATTGAACTTGATTCCTAAAATTGCCGGGCCAGTATTCCCAACCACAACTGGCTGTAATTGCTGGGCAATGCGTTCTTCGTTAGTTAAATCTGCCATGATTTTCTCCTTCACACCTAAATCCAAGTTAATTACAGACTACTGTATGGGTTTGTCAATAGCTGAGTAGCTTTTGCTAGTCGCTGACAATTGCCACTCGATTTTACATACGTCTGCGCTTGAGGTAATGTTCCCCATCTCACACAACAATGCCTCAAGCTTTGTCGCTGGCAAGTATATCAGGTTTTGAAGAACCCTGGCAATTTGAGGGCAACCTCTTCAAGATTTGCACGCCTTCTGTGTCCCTACGTACTTGCTGTTTCGAGCTTTAAAAAGGCTAAGACTTAGTGTTCTCCCCGATATCTAGTCAGGCTGAATCATTCAGGTTTGTCAAGGTTCGCTGTGAAGAGGCGATCGCAGCCTCTGGGATTGCCAACCTGAAAAAACTTTAGATCGATCGAGCGATCGGACTCGAACTGACTTGCTTTGCCTGGAAATATGTCGGTCGGCGTTGGGGAACTGTCTGATAGTTTCTCACTCACGATCGATCCTACAGCCTCTGAATCTTGCACCCAATATACAAGCCTGCTTCGGAGTTGCCGGAACTCAGGCTTGAGTGTTGGAGGTTGCCAACAATACGGTATCACGCGATCGCCCTTTAACCACTTCCTGATTTTGATCTGCTGTTTGGCATTCCGGCGATCGAGCTTTTTTTACACTACATCACCGACAAATCCCTCGCACCCGACGGCACGAAAGAGTTTCCGAGATTCCAATTAATTAATTCGTTTTTATTGACAAATTCACCCGCTTGTGCATTTAGCTCCCGACCGACATTCTGTTGCACCAAGTTAGGAAGATTGCCTAAACTCGCCGCTTGTCGATCGACCAAAAAATCACTAATTGGATAAATAGCACGACCAGCGCTCGAAAGCAAGCTATCCGCCGCCATCAAAGCCTCCGGTTCCGCCCCCGCAGAGTTGCCCCCATCCGTCAGCGAGTCGCCATTCAAAGATTTAGCCGATCGACCCTCAGCCTCTCCCGTCAGCAAATCGATACTGCTACCCCGAACATCTGACGAGACAACAACCACCGCAGGCGGAGTCGTTTGAATGAAGCCCGGAGGCTGAACTTCCCGGATTACGTAACTACCTACCGGAACGTTGCGGAAACTGTAATTCCCCTGACTGTCGCTCAAGGTACTCGCTTCGCCCGGATCTAAACTGCTGTTGTTGTTGAGGTCGATGTAAATTTGGGTATTGGCGATCGGCGGTTCCCCAGCATCGAGGCGACCGTTGGCATTAAAATCGTTAAACTTCACACCGCTAATCGTCCCCGTTACCAACACGTTACCAAAGCTGAGGTTAGTTGCATTTGTGCCGTTACCCACGGTAATCGGAGTCGGACTTGGCGTAGTTTGTCGAAAACCGGGCTGCGGGACTTCCCTCACCAAATAAGTGCCTTGGGGCAAGTTGATAAAAGAGAAATTGCCTTGGGGGTTGGTTAAAGTCGAAGGTTCGTTGGGATCGTTAGCGTTGTTGTTGTTGAGGTCGATGTAGATCGGCCAGTTGGCAACTCTCGGTTCCGTCGGTTCGTTGATACCGTTAGCGTTGAGGTCGTTGAACTTGAAGCCGCTGATGCTGCCGGTGGGGAAATTGTTGCCGAAGTTGACGCCGACAGCGTTAGTGTTGCCCGTAATGTCGATCGCCCCTGGATTTGGCGTAGTCTGAACCCATCCGGGCTGCTGAACTTCCCTCACCAAATAGCGACCGGGGGAAACATTGCCAAAAGTGTAGTTACCTTCCGGGTTAGTGATGGTATTCGGTTCGCCCGGATCGAGGCTGTTGTTGCCGTTGAGGTCGAGATAAATTTGCCAGTTAGCCAGAGGCGGGTCAGTCGCGTCTCGGATGCTGTTGGCATTCAGGTCATTGTACTTAATACCGCTGATGCTGCCGACAAAAAAGACATTGCCAAAATTGACGTTGTTGATATTGGCATTGGAAGTAACCTCAATCGGGCCAGGGTCTGGCGTAGTTTGGATAAAACCCGGTTGCTGGACTTCTCTCACCAAATATGTGTCTGCGGGAATATTGACAAATGCGTAATTGCCTTGAAGGTTTGTAACAGTAGAAGGTTCGCCGCCGTCGAGCCTGTTGTTACGGTTGAGGTCGAGATAAATTTGCCAGTTAGCTAGGGGTTGTTCCCCTGGGTCTTGGCTGCCGTTGCTGTTGATGTCGTTGAATTTTGTCCCGGCGATCGTCCCGGCGTTGAAGTTGTTGCCAAAATTGATATTGCCAGCAAAAGTCCCGCTGTTAATCGTGATGGGCGCGGGATTGGGCGTAGTTTGGCGAAAGTTCGGCTGCTGGACTTCCCTAACTTGGTAAGTTCCAGGCGGCAGGTTGACGAAGGTGTAGTTGCCTTGGGCGTTGGTGAGGGTGGAAGGTTCATTAAAGTCAAATCGATCGTTGTTGTTGAGGTCGAGGTAGATTTGCCAGTTAGGAATTGGCACTTCTGGGAGATCCGGGCGGCCGTTGGCGTTGAAGTCGTTGTATTTATTGCCGCTGATGCTGCCGACTTGGAAGTTGCCGATGTTGACATTGCCGATGTCTATTTGGCTGGCAGTTCTGGTGGGGATGGTGGATTCGGTCATGGTGTTGCTGTGGCCCAATGAACGCAATTCAATGTTTGCTCTACGGCAATCTAGCAGTTTTTTTGCCAATTGCAGCTATTTGAGGGGATTAATTTTTTGATCGGAGGGAAGCGCTGAGAATCAAAAATGCCCCATTCCCCATTCCCCATTCCCCATTCCCCATCCCTCCGCTTCGCTCCGCCCAATTTTGGCCAGATTTGATGTACGATCGCCAAGAGTTGTGCAGACAGAGGTCGAATTTTCCATGTCCCGAAACCAGACAGCACGCTGGAATGAAGCTCGCGAGGTTCTGAGTTGGCCCCTAGGCTGGGGTTTGTGCGGTTTTTTGGCAATAAGTTCGATCGCCTCCACTCCTGCTGCTGCACAGCTACGGGCCTCCGAACCCGCTAACAATAATAGCCCGATCGCCCAAACAGCCCAAACAGGTGCGATCGTCCGTCCGGCAATCAAATTGGGCAGCCGCGGCTCGGAAGTGCGCGAACTTCAAGCTGCTCTTGCATTGTTGGGATTTTACGCTGATAGTGTAGACGGGATTTTCTCGCAAAGCACCGCTAAAGCTGTGTCTCAGTTCCAGCAAGCAGCAGGCATCGCCCCAGACGGTATTGTCGGTCAAGATACTTGGAACCGGCTGTTTCCTGCGACTCCTGGGGCGATCGAAAGCCCGATCGCCAACAATCCTGCAACGGCAGAAAACTCAGAGATTAACCCACAACCGCAGCCCACCAATTTTCCGGTTTTGAGAAGAAGAATGCGGGGCCCGGCGGTCAGAGATTTGCAAGAACGACTGCGGGCGAAGGGATTTTTGCGCGCTAGTGCTGACGGCGTGTTCGGGGCGGAAACTCTAGCTGCTGTCAAGGCTGCTCAGCTACAATATCAACTACCAGCAGACGGCATTGTCGGCCGCGCTACTTGGGAAGCTTTGCTGCGCTGAAAGCCAGCAAATACTGTCGGATATGCACGTTGCGCGATCCTCTTCGAGGTCTAACGGGCGATCGTACAAATTGTTAAGTCCATTAACCTAATTAAACATACAGTCTGGAATGCTAAAAAGCTTGCTGTATATACCTTCTTCCTGATGACGCTGTACGGAAAGCTCCGAGGCGACAGCACTAATGACTAATGACTTCTTCCTTCTTCCTTAAAAAGTGTCAAGTTTGGTAAACAAAGTATTGTCATGGCGGAAGTTGGTGTTATGTTAAATACATGAAGGGCAGAACCAAGAAGCAAAAAAACTTGGATAAAAAATTTGAAATTAGAGTATTTGTCCCGATCGACTCTAGTTCGCAGGCAATGCCTGAATCGTATAGTTTATTAGCAAATAAAGGTTGATCTTGCGATCAAGATTTGTGAAATAGCTTGAGGCGATTTGAGAAATCGAATGTCAACAAGTTAGAATGGCGATCGCGCAGTCAAACACAGAAGTCTGCATAGGCTCCGCTATTAGCTATATCGCCCGCAGAGCAATTGCCAAAAAGTACACCTTAGTAGTAGTTTTGCTGGATTTCAGCACAGCTAAAAACCCACTTGAATCAATTTAACTCACAAATGTTTTAGGGTCTGGCATCCGATATGCTAGGCCCTAAAATTTTGCGTGCAGTTGTCAGTTGGCAGTTGGCAGTTGGTGGTTGGCAGTTGGGTTGGTGGTTGGCATTAGCTAAGCTGTTGCGGCATTTAAACTGTATATCAAAAAACAATAAAACAATGAGTGGGGTGTCCCGCCCGCCCTGAATATGCAATGTTTATTTGCGCTACACCTTACAGCTTAATAATATCCTTTCCTGCTGCATCGTCAGGTGATAAATTAGAGGGCAATTCATGAATGATTTTTACAAATCACCACCTATCTCGGTGCAATTTTCAGTTATTCGATTCACAGTCAACAGTCAACAGTCAACAGTCAACAGTCAACAGTCAACAGTCAACATCATGAGGAATGCAACCGGAATTGATGATATAACAACAAACAACTGCCAACTGACTACTGCCAACTGCCAAGCCCATTTCATTTAATATCTTCAATGCGAGCATTCAAGCCGTTAACGGTGAGAATTTGGAGCAATTCGTCAGCTTTTTCGCGCTCCCGAAAAGCACCGGCTTGCATCACAGATCGCCCGTTGGTAAAAGTCCGAAAAGCATCGGGAACCAAGGAGAGTATTTTTTGTCTGTCGTTTGAACTCTGGGCATCCACCACAACTCGATACCGGAAACCCAAAGCAATAGCTCGATCGAATGACGGCGAATTCTCCAAACCTGCCACAGAATTCCCCCCTAAAATAGCAGGTACGTAGCCACCCCTCCCTAGAGGAATGTTGCGGCCAGGAACCGGCAATTTACCCTCGGAAGAAACCGAACTAGAACTATCAAAATTGGGCGAAATTATTGGTTGCTCTACTGAACTTTCTCGAACAGATCGAGCATCGGGATCTGGTACGGGAATTGCGATCGCCCCTGGAACAATCGATGTAGCAGTGGCATTTATCGGAGCAATTTCTTGCCGCAACTGAGGGTTAGGCGACCTCATGGAAACAGGCTGTGGTGGCACAATTAGCGCTCTTTCAACTTGGGGAGTTAACCGCCCCGGAGTGTAAACAGGGAGAGAAGTTTCAGGGCCGCCGATACTCGCAGATCGATCGGACGTTAGCAGCAAACCACGGCCCGCAATGGGCGCAGGCGGGCTAAAAGTTCCAGCCACAGCTACCGAACCCGTCGTGCGATTGCTCAACAATTGATTGCCGTAAGCTGGGATTACTTGACCTTTCGCCGCATTGTTGACATCGTACTGACCGTTGTTGCGAATGACATTGCCTCCCGGTTCGGCAGCAGTTCCCAAATCCGGCAGAGCTCGGGCGATCGCCACAATTCCGTCCCGCTTGTTGCTTTCGATATAATTGTTACGCAGCACCGGTCTAGCATCAGCTTGCACCACTACGCCGTCCTTATTCCGAGTAATTTTGTTACCGATCAGCAGAGGCGAAGCGTTCTGCGCTACATTCACGCCAAATCCAGTGTCTTCAAACACATTATCTCGAACTTCCGGCCGGGAACTGCCAAAAATCGTAATCCCGTTAGCTCCATTTTTCGAGAAAACATTGCCGCCAATCGTCGGCCTTCCAGTTCCCACTACCGAAATCCCGTCGTGAGTGCTCCCCGAAAAAGTATTGTTGACAACCGTCGGAGAACTCGATTCGATCCACAAAGCGTAACCGCGATAGTTGGTATTTGTCACTGTCACCCCGCTAAGTCCCGCCCCGTCTGCGCCTAAAATTGCGATGTTTTGACCCGCCGAAGTCGGGCTGAGGAATTCTCCTCCGCCTTTGATCACAATATTCTGGCCGCGAGTGTTGGGATTTCCCTGCACCGTCACGCTGGGTCTGAGCATTAATGGAAATTTTTCGCCGCTTTGAGCGCTGTAAGTACCGGGCGCTAGTAAAATTGCTGTTTTGGGCGGGGCTACGCTTAAGGCGTAGGTGAGGGTTTTGAATGGCGATCGATCGCTCCCGTTACCTCCTGTGTCGCTACCGCCGCTAGAACTCACGTACAGTATGTTAATGTCGCTTTCTGCTGCTTGAGAAAGAATCTGCACCGGGGGGATACCCGCAGCGATAACTGAAGCTTGAGGGCTATAAAAAGCTGTGCTGGCAAAGACGAGCAGCAAGCAAGAACTTAAAGCTTTCCTTGGCGATGGCGTTCCGCCCCGCAAGCTACGATTTTCTTTGCACTCGCTCTGTTTTGAATTTAGAAACATAAAAAAACACAATTTATCTTTGAGCCAAATTTCGCATCCGCTGTTTTGTATCTGGTTCTGGCGATCGCATTTTAATTTCACCCGCCTGCTGGGGTTTTCTGCTGTTAATCTTTTGTGCTCTGCTAACCTCACGGCTCTCCTCCGAAGTGTGGTATGCAGTTTAACGATTCCACTTTGATCAAGTTTGATCTATTATGCTTTGTTTTTTTCAAATTCCCTAAAACTTAAAAATTTGTCAAATTTAGATCCGTTGAGGCGAAAATTAGGTCGATCGCACTTTGCCACAATCTTGACGGTGTGGGAAAATGTAGCAGTTTGACAGGTAAGATTAATTTTAATTAAGGTGGTTCTGAATGACCGAGAAACAAAACAGAACTTTACCGGCACAGCCGGCCCTCTGCCGGATTTTAGATGCAAATCTAGACCGCGCGCGCGAAGGGTTGAGAATTATTGAAGAATGGTGCAGGTTTGGTCTTAACAACGCCGAAAAGGCCCTGGCGTGCAAGCAACTGCGTCAGGAATTGGCGGCTTGGCACACGGCAGAATTACGCAGCGCTAGGGATACGCCGGCAGATCCGGGGACGGAGTTGACTCACCCGCAGGAAGAGCAGCGATCGAGCATCCAGCAGCTACTGGAGGCGAATTTCTGTCGGGTGGAAGAAGCTCTGCGGGTACTGGAAGAGTACGGCAAAGTTTACGATCCAAATATGGGCAAGGCTTTTAAGCAGATGCGCTATCGGGTGTATACTCTCGAAAGCGATTTGCTGGCTTACCGGCGCTACCAGCAGTTACTTCGATCGCACTTATATCTGGTAACTTCGCCCCGAGACAATTTGTTACAAGTCGTGGAAGCTGCTTTGCAAGGCGGGCTGACTTTGGTGCAGTACCGCGACAAAACCTCTGACGACGGCGCAAGGTTGGCCAACGCGCGGCAGATGAGCGAACTTTGTCACCGCTACGATGCTTTGCTGATTGTGAACGATCGCGTGGATTTGGCGATCGCAGTGGATGCCGACGGCGTACACTTAGGGCAGCAAGATTTGCCTGTAGCCGAGGCGCGCAGGTTGCTCGGCCCGGGACGGATTATCGGCTGTTCGACTACCAATGGCGAGGAAATGCAGCGAGCTATTGATGCGGGAGCCGACTATATTGGAGTTGGGCCTGTCTACGAAACTCCGACGAAAGCAAACAAGCCGGCGGCGGGTTTGGACTATGTGCGGTATGCTGCTGATAAGTCGCCTGTTCCTTGGTTTGCGATCGGCGGAATTGATATCAACAACCTCGATCAAGTATTGAATGCTGGATCTCAAAGAGTTGCCGTAGTGCGATCGATCATGGAAGCAGAACAGCCTACTTTAGTCACGCAGTTTTTGATCTCGCAGTTGATTCGGATGCAGAATCTGAAGGCCCAGAAAGCTTTGCGAGGGACAAGCTAAATTTATTAGCTTAGTTGATTAGCAATTTGTCGGGCGGGTTTCGTATACCGATATAACCCGTCTGAGTTCGGGTTTTGTCTGACTTTCTGGCGGTTCAAACCGGCGAGTCTTTTCATTTCAAACATATTGAAATATAATTTTGGTACCGAGGCAGCTCTAAAAACTGATAATATTTAAATGATGACAAATCAAATTGCGCTGGAAGTTAACGGAGAAAAACGCAATTGTGCGATCGACACACCGTTACCCAAATTACTAGAACAACTAGGATTAAACCCGCGCTTAATAGCTGTGGAGTACAACGGCGAAATCCTGCACAAACAATTTTGGGAAACCACAAACATCCAAGAGGGCGACATCTTAGAAGTAGTCACAATCGTCGGAGGAGGCTAGCCACAAAGCGAGCGAATCATATCAAATCCCTTGGCATCCAAATGATTCATCTCTCTCTTCTCTTCCTCTGCGGCCTCTGCGGCCTCTGCGGTTAAATCATTCCGAATTTCTCACAAAAATTGTCTACCAAACATGACATCCCCGACTTCTTTAAGAAGTCGAGGATATGGGTATATTGAGATATGAAATCAGGAAACATATCCCCAATTATATACGTTCCCAGGCAAAACCCAGGAACGCATAAAATTAAACTGCGACAGCTTCAGCCACAGCTTCAGTCGCCGCTGCAACCACAGGATAAACACTGAGTTTCTTGCGAGTTTTGCCCTTTCTTTCAAAAGTCACAACACCATCAACCAAAGCAAACAAAGTATCATCTCTGCCGATACCAACATTATTACCGGGGTGAACTTTCGTGCCGCGTTGACGAATCAAAATGTTGCCAGCTTTGACAACTTGACCGCCGTACTTTTTGACACCAAGACGCTGGGAATTAGAGTCGCGTCCGTTACGTGTGCTGCCTGTACCTTTCTTATGGGCCATAATGTCCTCAACTTTATTTACTATTGTTTATTCTGATTCAATTTCGCCAGTTTGGGGAGTTTCCACAACTGCTTGAGACAAATCTCTCGCGGCCAAAACAACACCATTGACTGTAATAGAGTCAATCATAAACCGAGTTGTTTCTTGGCGGTGTCCTTTTTTCTTCCGAGTTTTCTTTTTCGGCTTCATCTTGTAGACGAGGACTTTGCGGCCCCGGAAATGCCGCAGCACAGTTCCTTCGACTGTGGCATTTTCTACTAGAGGCTGGCCGATATGAACGTCGTCTTCGTGCTGGATCAGAAATACTTTGTCAATGGTGACTTGTGATTCAGCTTCGACGTGAAGCAGTTCGATGTCGTAGAAGCGGCCCGGTTCTACTCGAAATTGTTTGCCGCCGGTCTCAATAATTGCGTAGGTCATGGGATAGTCGTTGGGTTTGCCGTACAGGTAGCTGGTTAGTCATTGGTCATTAGTCATTAGTCATTAGTCATCAGTCATTAGTTATGAACTTTTGGCTGTGGACTTTTGGCTGTGGACTTTTGACGGCTGCTCTCCAGCTTTTGGAATGTCTCGACCTGATCCGAGCAGGATTTAGACAGACAATCTACAATTATTGTTGATTTGGGTATTTTTGTCAAGTTCTCCGGTGCGCCGCAATTTTCTAATTAGGCAGTCTTGCACGCAAAGGCGGTCATAAACCGGGTTTTTTTTACGAAAAGGCGCGTTTTCACCCAGAGTAAGGATAAAAAACCCGGTTTCTTTGGTCTGAATGTCGCGAACTGTTAGGGATAAAAACAGAAGATGCTGGACATTTTTATCCAATTTATCCAAATTCAAGCAGTCGCAGAACACCTGCTAGTTCGCAACAATTCCAAAGCCTGATGTCTTACCCGGCCCTCCATCACCTCTTTTTGCAAAGTAATAAAAGCCTCAAAATCTTCCAAACCGTACTTAGTCATCTGCAACTGCTGTCGCAACATTTCTTCTGCCTCAACCGTTAAATAACCCGTTTTTAAAGCTTTTTGGACAATGGTACTGATTAAAGTCATAGTAGATTCACCCTGAAGGCACGCACGTAAACATTGGAGTTTTGTCACCAGACTAACTCTGATTTTAGTTTGTTTCGCGATCGCCCTTCAAATAGGTCAAATCTACCTTAAGGCATATTTTAATCTATCGATTTATCAGTGGAGAATTGTATCAATTTTTACTCAAAAATGCGATTCAATTGATGATTTAACAGCTATTCTTGAAACTTAAGCTACACATAAACAGTGTAGGATACTTTGAAAAAAAACTGGCAATCCCTTGCCATGTCTAGGAATCATCTAATTTTTAAAAATGATATCAAATTTAAAAATGTAGCACAATTTATTGTCACAGGCATTAGTTGGTTTCTAACAACAGTCGCCATTCTCTGACAGCAAAAGGAGGAACCAGCAACGCAGCTTGTTTTTCACCTTTCACAGGCAAGTTCAACCGCAAAGGCTGATTACTTTCGACTTGTGTAATGATTGATTTAAAATCGTATTCTCCGACATTAATCGGCAAATCCGACTCGCTCCAAATATCATTAGCCATGCCCATTGCGCGACTTCCCGCAGCCACATTCAGCGGCACAGGGTGCTGCAATTCTGTTCCTGGAAACCCTACCAATCTCAGATTAAAAGAATTTACTATTCCCGACTTTACTCGTTTGTACAAAACCACTTGCCACGCTTTGTCATCAGTATCGCGCAGGCTTTGTACGGAACGAAACATTACTCTGTCGCCCGCTTCTGGATACTTGTGAATCGAGGCGAAAGCGGGCGGGCTGAGAGTTAAGGTTAGATACAAACACAAGCTAATGATTGTTAAAGCCTGGAAAAAGGAAGGTTTTTTACTGAGATTGTTCATAGGATGACCAAAATATCGCTTGTTACCCAAAAGTTTAATACATAAAAAAGTAGGATGCGTCGCACGCACCCTACTACTCATTTTAAACCTCGATCAATCCAACTGCCTGCTTAGGCAGGGGGAAGAGCATAAAAAGCAACTCCCTCATCCCGGAAATCTGACCTCCCCTGTACCGCACGCCGCTGCTCGTCGCTTGCTGTGAAAAAGTGTGTAATATTTAGCGAATTTTCCCGTTCCCTCGCCAGGTTAGTAAAACGATAGACGGGTATCGCACCCGGAACTGCCGTGCTATATGAATTGAAAACCTCCCCCTGATCGCGGAACTGGGGTAAGGTGCGAACAAAGCTTATCTCACCAGGTTTATTCGTAAAGAAATAGGTTCCTGATGCCGTATTTAAGAAGCGTTCAACCTTGGCATTACCGTCGCCTGGAGCAACAAATTCATCGCCTTCACTCTGGAAACGAGAAGGGTTGGTTAGTCGGTCACTTTTCTCTATTGGATCTGTAGTATAAAAATGCCCTCCTGCCGTCTTGTCAAAGAAACGCGCCACGGGAACGCCACTACTGCCTCCTGGATTTACAGGCGCACCTGTTAGGACATCATTCAAGGTGACATTGCCACTGGGAGTTGAAACCTGTAATGTGAAAGGCTGAGGAAGTTCGTTTAACGTATTATAGCTAGTCACGCGGACTACATAGTCCACACCAGGCACACTTGTAAGCGGGTTAGAAGCACCATTGGAGTATATGGTACCAAAACCCGGTATTTTTGGGTTTGGGAAGCCGCCGCTATCATCATCCTGAGCAACAAGAAGACCCCTCGTATCAGCGACATTCGCACCCGTGCTGTCTTTGGGTACCTGAAAGACTTGCACGTAAGGGTCGAAGCCAGTGCTTAGATCTTTAAAAAGATCAATTGATATAGGCTGATTAACTAAATCTACTTTTAAAAGGTAATCTTTAGCGCGAGTTCTTGCAGAACCATCGTTAGGATTAGGAGTCGGGATATCCTTGTCAGTTGCAGTTAACTGATTTGTCACTTGAACTGATGCCATTTAAACTGTCCTCTTAACTTTTTTGATAGCAGGTGTTATAAAATACTGCCTTCTACATTTATAAAACACTTAAGACTGATAAGTAACCTAAGAGCTATTAGTATTTTTATTAGGTATTTTTGTAAAAAATATACCAACGCGGGAATTAATTTTATTTTAAATAAATTTAACAATTTATGTAAAACATTGTCTGACATCAGTAAAACCCACATTCCGCACCCTACGGTGTCACACAGCATAATTACTTATAAAAATCAATTTTTCAAGTAAAAAGTTATATGTTATTAGAAAAATATTTTTTATCTACGGTATATCAGTATAATTTATAGCTTGAGGGTTCGATAAAAATAAGTAAAAACCGATTGCGACAGTTGAGGGTGCGGAATGTGGGAGAAGAATACACAAAAAGTTAGTGCCTTAAACAGGTAAAATTGTAAATAATTATAAATAATTATAAATATAGCATGACAAACCTAAATAAATCCTTACAAATACCAGAACAGAAGTTTATAGAGGCTGCGGCTTGCTGGAATCTCGAACAGTTGTATGCAGACTTGACAGCAGCCAAACAAGAGTACGCTAGCAGTACAAAGCAGCGACTCACTCCTTTAGAAAAAACTTACCTGCGAGGATTGCTTTGCAATTATAGTCCCCCGGAAATTGCCACCGCACTCCACCGCGAATGCGCCGGTATTAGAGTAGACTTATCGAGAGGGCTGTATCGCTACATAGAAGTTTTGACGCTCCAACAACCCAAAGACTGGAGAGAAATCCCAAGTATGCTAGAAATATTTGGTTATAAACAAAAGGGGAATGTAGAAACATTGCATCCTACATTGATAAATTATATCCAAACTCCCCAAACTCCCATTGAAAATCCAACTGAATGGGGGATGTTGGCTGATACGTCTATTTTCTACGGGCGCACAGCAGAACTTGCTAACTTAGAGCAATGGATTTTACAAAAAAACTGTCGCTTAGTTGCTATATTGGGTATGGGCGGCATTGGCAAAACTGCTTTAGCATCTAAGCTAACAGATCTGATTAAATACTCGTTTGACAGATTGATTTGGCTCAACCTCAGTCATGCACCTCTGTTGGCAGATACTCTGGTAAATTTAATCGAATTTTTATCAGATAAACCGCCAATTGATTTAGAGAGATTGGGGTTAGTTAGTCAGTCTAAAGAAATATTTTTTCAAGCTGCGATCGCTCTCCGAGAGCGATCGCACCTTGAATTTTACCTGGACAGTCTAATTGCTTCCACAAATGCAATAGAACAGACAATCATCGCTGATGGTATCCAGCGGCTGATTCATTGTTTACAAAAGCATCGCTGCCTGATAATTTTAGATGAGTGGGAAGCTGTTTTCAGCACTGAGCATTTAACAGGAAATTATCGAGAAGGATATCAAGTGTATGGGGAATTGCTGAAACAAGTAGCAAAATCGCAGCATCAAAGTTGCTTGCTGTTGACTAGCTGCGAAAAACCTAAAGAAATTGCGGCGTTAGAAGGTCAAAATCAATCTATACGGTCATTGAAATTGGGTAGTTTGGGAGAAGCGGCTGTGGAAATCCTTAAAAACAAGGGTTTGTCTGAAGAATGTGAATACTCAGAACTGATAGAAGCATACAGCGGCAATCCTTTAGCGTTAAAAATAGTCACAACAACTATTAAGGATATGTTTGGCGGAAGCATTGCTAACTTTTTAAAAAATGGGCTATTTCTGGGAGATTATAGCGATACGTTATCTCGGCAGTTTAATCGCTTATCATCCTTAGAAATCCAGCTATTGCACTGCATGGCGAAAGAAGTCAAGCCTGTTGATATTGAACAATTGTGTTCAAATATTCAGCAAGATCGGGACTCAGATTTTTTTAAGACGTTGGAATCGCTTTTCAGGCGATCGCTAATTGAAACAGTCCCAGCAGAAACTGAAACCCTGTTCGCGCTTCAACCTGCGATCAAGAAATATCTGATGTCTGTGGCAAGATTGTCTAAGCCATAAATAATAACCGAGGTTCTATTTCCAATCGGTTTCGGCTTGGGATAGCACGTAGGCTGAAACATCGATAATTTGTTGTTCCGACAAACGATCTTTGTAAGCGGGCATAATACCTTTGCCGTTGGTTACTAAGTTGGAAATATTATCGAGGGAATCCATGCCGTATTTTTTTAAGGCTTTTTGTTTCAAGTTTTTGCCGCGCCTGATAATGTTGCTGCCGTTGATGTGACAACCTGCACAGTTGGCGCTGAAGACTTCGGCGGCGGTTGCAGTTTCGGGAGTTGTAGCTGGATCTGCGATCGCCATTTGGGAATTAGCAGCGATTTCTACAAATGCTAGTGTCAGTATCAATAGAAAGGCGGTGAGAATTTTTTTTAATTTATTTAGGGAAATCATCTATTGGCAATTTGAAAAATAGTGCTGGATTTCATGATATCACTAAATACGGGTTTGGGGGTTAACTCACCGATTCATTCTTCCCAGTCGAATGTGCGGGTAACTGCTTTTTTCCAAAAGCGATATTTTTGTTCCCGAAGTGCGATCGGCATTTGCGGTTCCCAAATACAATCCACCGCCCAATTATCCCGCAATTGAGCTAATTTACTCCAAAAACCCACCGCCAAACCAGCCGCATAGGCAGCGCCCAATGCAGTAGTTTCTGCTACCACAGGCCGCACCACAGGCACTCCCAACACATCGCTCTGAAACTGCATCAGCGTGCTATTTCCCACCATCCCACCATCTACTTTTAAAGACAAAAGCTGCACAGCAGAATCCTGATTCATCGCATCCAATATTTCCCGCGTTTGCCATGCTGTCGCTTCCAATACTGCACGGGCAATATGTGCCTTAGTCACGTAGCGAGTTAAACCTACAATTACTCCCCGCGCGCTGTCTTGCCAATAGGGCGCGTAGAGTCCAGAAAAAGCCGGCACAATGTAAACTCCTGCGCTGTCTTCGACAGTATTTGCTAATGTTTCTACTTCCGCAGATGTGTTGATGATGCCCAAATTGTCCCGCAGCCACTGTACTAATGCTCCGGCGATCGCAATACTGCCTTCGAGAGCATACACAGCGGGCGATTCTCCCATCTTGTAGGCAACAGTTGTCAGCAACCCTTGCTTTGAAGGGACGATCGCCTCACCAGTATTCAGCAGCATAAAACAGCCCGTACCGTAAGTATTTTTCGCCTCCCCAACATTGAAACAAGTTTGCCCCACCAGAGCAGCCTGCTGATCGCCCAAAGCAGCAGCAATTGGAACACCATCTAACAATCCTTTTGCAGTACCAAAAATGTGACTAGAAGGGAAAATTTCTGGCAGCATAGAGCGGGGAATTCCCATTATTTCCAAAGTGTCAGAATCCCAATCGAGGGTTGGTAAATCCATCAGCATTGTGCGGCTAGCATTGGTAACATCAGTAACGTGCGCGCCGCCGGTGAGGTGCCAAATTAGAAAAGAATCGACAGTACCAAAAATCGCCTCGCCTCGATTTGCAGCTTCCCGCAATCCTGCAATATTGTCCAACATCCACTTGATTTTCGGCCCGCTAAAATAAGTTGCTAGCGGCAAACCGCATCGTTCTCGAAATCGATCTTTGCCGTCAACTTCTGCTAAGCTAGTACAAATTTGGTGAGTGCGGGTATCTTGCCAAACAATCGCATTTCCGTAAGGTTTTCCGGTGTTTTTGTTCCAAACAATTGCAGTTTCGCGCTGGTTGGTAATGCCGAGAGCCGCAATATCTTTGGGGTCAATTTTACCTAGTTCTAGGGTATTTTTAATGACGCTTTGGGTGCGCTGCCAAATTTCCTCGGGATTATGTTCAACCCATCCCGGTTGCGGATAAATCTGCTGGTGTTCTTGTTGGTTGCTGCAAATGATGTGTCCCTGGCGATCGAATATGATAAATCGAGTGCTGGTGGTTCCTTGGTCGATCGCTGCTACGTATTTTTTTGTCAATTGTTTAAAACCTTTTTAAGTAGAAGTTGTTGGTTGTTGATTGTTAGTTGTTAGTTGTTATTTGTTATTTGTTTGTTGTTGGTTGGTAGGGGCAGTGGATGGTGCGTGACCGCCCTCTCAGTTGTTAGTTGGTAGTTGTTAGTTGGTAGGGGCGGTGGATGGTGCGTCCCCGCCCTCAGTTGTTAGTTGTTAGTCATTTTACCCGCTCGTGAAGTCGAAGGTTAGTCATCAGTCATTAGTCATACAAAGGAAGAAAGAACAAGAAGAAGGAAGGATTCATTATTCATCAGTCACAAGAAGGAAGCCCTTCGGCTTTGCAAGCGGGTAAAAAGAAGACATAAGAAAAAAGAAGACATAAACAGCAACCTTTTGAGCAATATGTATTTTAGGTTTAGTTAAGTCAATTTACTGAGCGTTCGAGTCTTTAACGTCTATGATAATATGTAAAAGTCAAATTAATCTAAAAATTTTTAGTTTAGGGAAGTCCCTACTTTGAAACTAGCAGAATTGCTCAGACTCGATCGCACAATTAAGGTTATTGGCTTTGACGACGCTCCATTTTCTCGTACCAGCGGCGGTCTGGTGTCCGTCGCCGGAGTAGTCTGCGGGGGCACCAGATTTGAAGGAATGGTGTGGGGACAAGTCCTCCCAGACGGATTAGATTCCACTGATGCTATTTGTCAGCTACTGCTAGGAGGCAAATTTCTGCCGCAATTGCATCTCGTTTTACTAGATGGAATTGCTTTCGGCGGCTTCAATATTATTGACCTTCGGGAGTTAGCATCGCGGCTGCAAATTCCTTGCGTTGCTGTGATGCGCCGCCAACCAGATTTAGCTGCTATTGAAAAAGCCCTCGGCTATTTACCGGACTTGGAATACCGTTTAGAATTGTTGCGTCGGGCTGGAAAAATTTATGCTTTTGAACCTTTCTTTTTTCAGGTATGCGGCGAACAACCGGAAGTAATCGCGCTGGTACTCCAGCGTTTGACTGATACTGGTAAGGTTCCTGAAGCTTTGCGTTTGGCTCATTTGATTGGTGCGGCGGTTATTACTGGTGTTAGTGGTAGTTCTGCTTGAATTTATTATGGGCGATTTGATTGATCTGAAGTCAAAAAGGTTGGTAGTGAGCAATGCGAGTCCGCTAATTTGGATGCGGAATCGCATTCCGAACGATCGAACCAAATAATGATTTAGCTTCTGACAATTTCGCCCTCAATTTCACCGAATTCGATTTTAGTTCCCAAGGCTAAAGTTAGGGTGCTTTCAGGTTCAATCATTTTTATGTCGCCTTGAATGTCTGTGGCCCACCAAGCCCGATCGCCCAAATTAGTCAATCCCAACGAAAGCTGGTCTTTTGAACGAGAATTAACCAGCGCTACAACACCATTAGACGCGGTAGCTGTTAAACTAGGGATGTCCGATGTTAATAGCTGAGTTCCTGCAGTCAGAGGCATCACTCGACTTCCCAATTTCAGAAAAAATTGACCGTTGTTAGAAGAATCGGCTGGGGATTTGTGTGATATAATAGTCTGGCTGACAGGAGGCGAACTTGCAGCGGGTAAGTCAGAGTTTCCTACGGTAATTGTACAGTTTCCGATTCTCTTTTGGTCGCCCGATCGCAAATAACTCACCGCCCCGCTATCGACATTCTCGCAAGCAATTTGACCGCCTTCTAATTGAAACCGCATCGCTAAAGGCGAAACACCAGGAATGTAGATAATAGACAAATTTTCATCGCTACCAAAAGTCACCGGTTCGGCACCAACAGTCAGAGTGCGATTCGCTCCATTATCGTAACTAATTACCAGCCAAGCTTTGTTAAACAAAGTTTCGGCTACAACCAACATGATTCCAATCCAAAAGCCGATCGCAGCACAGCCAGCTAAACGGCCCGCCGTACCGGATAAATTGTAAGCAAACAGAATAAACAAACAACCGCCCAAAAGCCCGCCAACACCGCCGCCTCCCGCGCCACGCAGCGCTCCCAAATTAGGAATTCGTTTGGAAAGTCCAAGTCCCAACAAACTGCCGGCTATTCCCCAGCAAATTACTCGCAATATTTCGTTTTCGCCGTCGCCAATTCCGCTAAAAATACCTTCGGCAATCGCTCCAGAAATTGCCCCTGCTATTAAGCCAAACAATCCGCCATTTTTTAAAGCTTGTTTAATTTGGGGCTTGCCTTTAATATAGTAATAATAGCCGAGCATAATCGCAGTAGCAATCCCGCCACCTACCAATCCAAACCAGCGAGTTGTGGACAATACACTGTCAAAAACAGATGTTGAATTATTGAGCCGCTGCATGAAAGGTTCGGTGATGAGATTGCCGGCAAAACCGCCGACAGCACCGCTAATCCCAAACTGCAAAGCTTTTTTAATGGCTGATAGATTTCTTTTCACGGCGCACCTGAATTATAAAGTGAGAGTCAATCGATATTGAGATTTTAGATACTTCGGCTTGCTTCGGCTACGCTGGCTCACAAGTCGCTCAGTACGAGTTTTAGATTTTAGATTTGGTTGGGGTAGCATCTGTAGTTTTGTATTTTTAGCGAGCTGTGGCGATCGCCAGCCGTCAAAAAATAGTTATGGTAAAAGTGAGATGCTCCGTAATATCATGTCCGGTCTACGCTGGTAAAAAAAACATTCCGCACGCTCGATCCAATTTTATTTGACCGGAGATGGCATTACTTGCAGCTCCGTCAATGTGGGATTCTGACTTCGATCTAAAATTTTAGGTCGATCGCGACGAGTGTCGGGGGCTTGTCTCCCTTTTTGGCAGAGTCAAATTTAGCTACAAGCCCGAAAGTCACCATTTCCGATCCGCACCAGTCGCCACCCTGTCTCCTCCCGTCTCCCGCACCTTTTTTTGAGACAGAAGTCTCCGATCCTCGCGGCACCGTTTTCGGGACAAACCAGTCCCTAGAGCGATCGTCTGCAACCTTTGCTAGTAAATAATTTCAGCGTTTTTCTTGACTGTCAAATTTGCACCTATCAGAACCCAACTAGGGCCCCAATATGAAAAGGAATGTTACAAACTATTACAGTAACACTCAGAATGTGAACATAATGCCTCAAAATACTTGCGAGAGGTAGTTGCGTCAGACAAGCAATATTCTGACTAACTGCCCGACAGTTACTCGATCGCCACTTAGCGATCTGCTGCAATCTCGATCGTAGATTTAAAGATCGCATCAGTCATTTGTGGTATTCTAAGCGACAGGCACAGTGCGGGCACTCACAAGCGCACCGGCGTGAAGAACCAGCGCCGTCAAACACCGAAGGCAGTCACCAGCAAGCAAATTCAACACTTGCTAGCTCTGGAAAGTCCGCCCTTCCCCGTCAAAGCTCCTGCGACCAGCGAAGCGAAAGGTACGGGATGAAAGCGCCCGCCGCCGCTAGCTCAACGCAGAGCAGTTCGTATAGCAAAATATCCAGCGGGTACACACAAGATGAGTATCGTCACCAAATCAATCGTCAACGCAGACGCCGAAGCTCGCTACTTGAGCCCAGGTGAATTAGATCGGATCAAGAGCTTCGTCACCTCTGGTGAACGCCGCGTCCGCATCGCCCAAATTTTGAGCGAATCCCGCGAACGTATCGTCAAAACAGCAGGCGACCAACTTTTCCAAAAGCGCCCTGATGTTGTTTCTCCCGGCGGCAACGCTTACGGCGAAGAAATGACCGCAACTTGCTTGCGCGACTTGGACTACTACCTGCGTTTGATCACCTACGGAATCGTAGCTGGCGACATTACTCCGATCGAAGAAATCGGTATTGTCGGCGTCCGCGAAATGTACAACTCTCTCGGAACCCCGATTGCAGCCGTCGCCGAAGGCGTCCGCGCTATGAAGAGTGCAGCTTCCTCGCTGCTGTCTGGAGAAGATGCTTCCGAAGCTTCCTCTTACTTCGACTACGTTATCGGTGCGATGCAGTAAGGAATTTTGATTTTTGATTTTTGATTTTTGATTGAAGAATCGGGGGTTGCTGACAGCAAGCTAAAAGCTTTTGCAGATAACCAACCACTTAAAAATCTCAAATCCCCAATCCCAAATCCCAGATTCTAGCTCCAAAATTGGACTGACTCAGCCACTTTCTAGGAAACAAGACAACCATGCAAGACGCAATTACCGCCGTAATCAATTCCTCTGACGTTCAAGGTAAGTACCTTGACATCAGCGCATTAGACAAGCTCAAGAACTACTTCGCTTCTGGCGAACTGCGCGTCCGCGCCGCTACCGCTATCAGCGCCAATGCAGCCACAATCGTCAAAGAAGCAGTTGCTAAGTCTCTGTTGTACTCAGACGTAACTCGTCCCGGCGGCAATATGTACACCACTCGTCGTTATGCAGCTTGCATCCGCGACTTGGACTACTACCTCCGCTACGCCACCTACGCAATGCTA
Organism: Microcoleus sp. S36a_B3; assembly: GCF_036700745.1. NCBI lineage: Bacteria > Bacillati > Cyanobacteriota > Cyanophyceae > Oscillatoriales > Microcoleaceae > Microcoleus > Microcoleus sp. S36a_B3. Next base: position 189,031 of record NZ_JAUBPN010000001.1, read on the forward strand.
GCTGGCGACCCTTCCATCCTCGACGAGCGCGTGCTCAACGGTTTGAAAGAAACCTACAATTCCTTGGGCGTGCCCATCGGTTCTACCGTACAAGCAATCCAAGCAATGAAAGAAGTCACCGCCGGTTTGGTTGGTTCTGACGCTGGTAAAGAAATGGGCGTCTATTTCGACTACATCTGCTCTGGCTTGAGCTAAATCGAAGGAAAAAGGAAGAAGGAAGAAGGAAGAAAGAAGAAGGAAGAAGGAAGAAGGAAGAAGGAAGAAGGAAAAAAAAATTATTTTTTACCTCTTTAAGCTTTTAACTTTAAACTTTTAACCTTAAACTTTTAACTTTGGACTTGCTACCTTTAGCTTTCAAAGAGGTCAGGGAAGTTACGAGTGATTGCTAGACCGTCAAAGGCCAGTCGAGAAAGCCCGACAAGTTTTAACGAGCTAGTTTTGACTCCTAACTCCCTGACTTCAATCTTTTTAAAATCCATCTAAAAATCTGTAAACCTACTCAGGAGTTAGTTTCCCATGAGAATGTTTAAAGTGACTGCTTGCGTCCCCAGCCAAACTCGCATCCGCACTCAGCGCGAATTGCAAAATACCTATTTTACTAAGCTGGTTCCCTATGACAACTGGTTCCGGGAACAGCAAAGAATTATGAAAATGGGCGGCAGAATTATTAAAGTGCAATTGGCTACTGGTAAGCCCGGAGCTAATACTGGTCTACTTTAAGATCCGAGAATGGATTTGTAGAGGGCAAGAGGTCGATCGCGGCCTCTTTTTTTGTTTGTTATGATTTGATAGCAGAAGGAAGAAGGAAGAAGGAAGAAGGAAGAAGGAAGAAGGAAGAAGGAAGACGGAACAAGGAAGAAGGAAGAAGGAAGAAGGAAGACGGAACAAGGAAGACGGAACAAGGAAGTTCGGCAACGAGCAATGTACGGGATGTAACGGATGTAACGGATGTAAGTCCGTCGGAAGACGGAAGACGGAAGACGGAAGACGGAAGAATGTAGTAATTTGTTGGGTGTGCACTCTACACCGGTTGACTTCGTAGCCCATTCCCCCAGCGGTTGACTTTTCTAGTCGTTACCAGTTCGAGCGAAAGTAACGCAGATGGGTGAGGAAGAGCCTCCTTAATCCTCTGCCGAGGCAGAGTAAGAGTGATATGGGTTCCCAGGCTCTGCCTTGGAACCAGTTAAAAGAAACCGGGTTTTTTCATCTAGATTGAGGGTTTGAAGCAAATATTGGGTGAAAAAACCCGGTTTCTAACAGTCTGTGCGATCGCAAACTAGACTAAGAACTAATGACAACTGACAACTGACAACTCACTAATGACTAATGACATTCGACGCTTCATTCCATTTTTAGACCCCAGCGCGTCGCAATGGGGCGCTGAGGCCCGCTGGCTCAGGTGGCTGACTTTTTTGTGGCTGTTTGTAGGGCTGACAGCATTGTTTTCGGCTTCCTATCCCATTGCAAATTCAGAATTTGGAGACGGCCTTTACTATTTTAAACGACAGCTCATCGCAGTGGCGATCGGGCTGGCCGGCTTTAACTTAATGGTCTACTCCCCCCTGCGCTACCTGCTCAAATCAGCTCAGTTAGGCATTTTGTTGCTGCTGGGATTGCTCTGGTTGACCTTAATTCCGGGAGTGGGAACCACAGTCAACGGGGCGACTCGCTGGATATCTCTGGGCCCGGTGCCGATTATTCAACCTTCGGAATTGATCAAGCCGTTTTTTGTACTCCAAAGTGCCCGCATTTTCGGCAACTGGCCCCGGTTGACAAATAAAGTTCGCCTTAGTTGGCTGTTAATTTTCGGCGCAATGCTGTTGGGAATTTTGTTGCAGCCAAATTTGAGCACCACGGCTTTGTGCGGGATGACTTTGTGGTTGGTGGCTTTGGCGGCGGGGTTGCCTTACTTGCAGTTGGGCGCAACGGCTTTGGGGGGCATGATGTTGGCGGTTTTAAGTATTAGTTTTCGGGAATATCAGCGCCGCCGGATTATGTCTTTTCTCAATCCTTGGGCCGATCCGATGCAGGATGGCTATCAGTTGATTCAAAGCCTGCTGGCTGTGGGTTCTGGGGGGATTTGGGGTGTTGGTTTGGGGATGTCGCAGCAAAAGTTATTTTATTTGCCGATTCAGTACAGCGATTTTATTTTTGCTGTGTTTGCTGAGGAGTTTGGTTTGGTGGGAGGTTTTTCGCTGTTGCTGATGTTGGCGGCTTACACTACTGTGGCTTTGAGGGTGGCGACGAGGGCCCGGAATATTGAGAGTCAGTTGGTGGCGATTGGGGCGATGGTGGTGATGGTGGGACAGTCGCTGCTGAATATTGGGGTGGCGACGGGGGTTTTGCCGACTACGGGTTTGCCGCTGCCGTTTTTTAGTTACGGGGGCTCATCGATGGTAGCGAGTTTTTTGTTGTCGGGGTTGCTGATTCGGGTTGCTAGGGAGACTTCTGAGGCTGATGTTGTTTCTTTGGAGGGACGCAGAAATATGCCTGGAAAGCCGAAATTGCGATCGACCAACGGCAATGCACAAACCGAGTAATTTGTCAAATTATTTGCTGGAAGCGCAGGTAGCTAGAAACCGGGTTTTTTCACCAAAATATTTGCTTAAAACCGCAATCTTGGTAAAAAAACCGGTTTTTGCTTCCAAGACTATATTTATTTCCGTCCGTCACCTTTATTTGGCGGTTCTTCTTGTTCTTGAGGTTTAGCTGTGATGTCAATTAATTCTTTTTTGTCTGGTTTTGGTGTTTCTTGAGTAGAGTTAGCCATTGAATTTCTTCCTAAATAGATGCACCGCTTAATTATATCTTTTCCGGCTACAAATCTATGGCTCTAGATAGCGGGAGCAAGAGCAACACAAATAATTATCAAGTAGATGCAAATAGATGCAAATTCCTGTCGCTTGCTACACTCCTTGAGGATTGCAGCCAAACAAATCCGAAGTAGAGGCAAAAACATCTTTGTTAAGTATTAAATGCCGATCGCCATCTCGACTGATTAACCCTTGCTGCTGCAATTTTCCCAGCATTCGAGTTACTGTTACCCGAGTCGTACAAATAGCATTAGCAATATCTTGATGTGTCAAGCGGATGCTCAAACGAGTTCCCTCAACCACAGGCTGACCGAAGTCCTGTTGCAATAATACCAGGAGCTGATACAAACGGTGATCTACTCGCCGCTGTCCGGCGATCGCCAAAATTGATTCCATTTGCCGCAGCCGCCGAACCATTTGAGGCAGCAACTCCTGAGCCAATTGAGGAGAAGCTTCGATTTCCACCATAGAATACCAAATCAAATAAACATCAGATGTCGCCGTAGCTCGGTAAGTCTGCAAATTTGTCAACCACAAACCGAAGCACATCGAAGGCCCAACCCAACCCAAAAGTCCTTCTTCCCCGGTTGGATAAAGCGTGCTCAGTTGTGCTAAGCCTTGACAGACGCGCCAAAGTCCTTGAGACATCAAAGGAATGGTTTCGCCCTTGGCATAAAAATGCAAGTTTCGAGTCGCTCCTGTGTTATGCTGGACTTCCGCTAAAAGTGCTTTAGATGTTGGTGGCATATCCGTTATTTCCAGCTAAAAAACATTAGTGTCAGACCTACGAATCTGACTTTAGCTTACCAAGGTAAAGGTTTGGCGATCGCCAGGTTAGCGGTAAGATAAACTTTAGTCATCAGTCATTAGTTATTAGTCCTTAATTGTTAGTTGTTAGTAATTATCACCTGAATGAGTGCGGTAAGATAAGCGTGAATTGTTAGTCATTAGTTGTTAGTAATTATAACTTGAATGAGTGCGGGCGGGAGCGGAAAAATAAATGCACTTGTTATTCGGGGTTTTTCAAATAAATATTTATTTTAAGACTCAGGGCAAAGAGTGGTTTTATACACTACTTATCTGGCTCGCGGTGCGGTGTGCTTCGCCCTACGTATAGAGATTATGCAGTCAGAACTTGATTTTTGATAATTAATCAGACTATTTGTTAAAAAATAGTAGATTGATGAAAGTTTTACCTTTAAAAATACGGGAGTTGTGAAGTTCGATCGCCCTCCCATACCCGCCGAGTCTGCTGCTACCTGCTGCGACAACCTTCAAGAGCTTCTAAAATAGTTGAAGGAAGTATCAAAAGAGAAAAGTAAGGTTTTTCATGGCCGATCAATTAATTCGCGCGAAAGCAGCAGATGGCGGAATTCGGGCTGTAGGCGTCATTACCACCCGTCTGACTGAAGAAGCAAGAGGGCGACACAACCTCTCCTACGTGGCTACAGCCGCCCTCGGACGCACGATGTCGGCGGGGCTGTTACTCGTATCCAGCATGAAGCGCCCCGAATCGAGGGTCAACATTCGCATCAAAGGAGATGGGCCGCTGGGCGGACTTCTGGTTGATGCGGGACTTGATGGCACGGTTCGAGGTTATGTGAGCAATCCCACAGTGGAATTGCCGCCCAATGCCAAAGGTAAACTCGATGTCGGCGGGGCCATCGGTGAGGGCTATTTGTACGTGGTGCGGGATGTTGGATACGGGTTCCCTTACTCAAGTACGGTAGAATTGGTTTCCGGCGAAATTGGCGACGATCTGACTCACTATTTGGCAACCTCGGAGCAGACTCCTTCGGCTATGGTTTTGGGGGTGTTTGTTGGGGCGGGCGGGGTGCAAGCGTCTGGGGGCGTGCTGTTGCAGGTGTTGCCGAAGGCTGCAGCGGACGAAGAACTGGTGCGAACTCTAGAATCTAGGGTGGCTGCACTGTCGGGCTTTACGCCACTGTTACGATCGGGCAAAACGCTGCACCAGATTCTCGAAGAGTTACTGGGTGATATGGGGCTAGAAATTTTCCCGGAAACTCAGATGGTGCGCTTTCACTGCGGCTGTTCGTTCGAGCGAGTTTTGGGAGCTCTCAAAATGTTGGGCGAAGCGGAACTCCAAGACATGATCGAAAAAGATGGCGGGGCTGAGGCTACTTGCCATTTCTGCAACGAGGTTTACAAAGCTAACAGCGACGAATTGGCTGAACTGATTGGCGATTTGCGCTCTGACTCCGGTTCTTGAGACGATAATGTGTAATTGGCTCTATTGAGTGCGAGTTAGGGATGACGGCCTTGACCAATTGCCAATTACGCATTATCAATTACCTAATCGCAAAATTAAAATTTTGGCAGTTTGGGGATCGGCCCAAAGCAGTCTTGGGCCGACGGGAGTATGTAAAAGTAATGAATACATTCTATAGAGCAGTAGATAGCAGCGATCGCAGTTTTGAAATAATTAAGACAGGCTGGTTGCTGTTTGTGGTGAGCGGAGATTTATGAGTCAAGATCGCAAAACACCAGACCATTGGTCTGCATCAGAATCCTTCGAGTCAAAAAAGGATACTTCCTCGCTAGTGCCAATTCCCGCCAGGAAAAACCGCGCTGAGCGACTTAAAGAAATCCGTGAGTTGGTGACTTCGGGAAAACAGCCGGGAGGGTATCTGGAACAGCGGCCCAAAGAGTCTGGGGAAAACTGGCAGCCGGAGGAACATAATCCTTTGTGGCGGAGGTGGTCGAAGAACTGGCAGTTTTGGCTGGCGGTGAGTTTGATACTGTCGGTGGGTATGGGGTTTGTGGCAATTGCGTCTTTGCTCAACTTGACTGCGGAGTCGAATTGCTCGAAGGTTTTTTGGCCGACGGCTTCTGCTAACGATCGCTTTTTTTGCGCTCAAGAAGCAGCTAGCAAGCGGACGGTGGATGATTTGCTCAGGGCGATCGAATTAGTGAATGCTTTGCCGTCAGATCACCCCCTGCGACCGAGAATTAACGGTCAAATCGATCGGTGGTCGCAGGATATTCTCAAGTTGGGAAATGCTAGATTCCAAGAAGGGAAGCTGGAGGAGGCGATCGCGATCGCCCGCAAGGTTCCTCAAAACGTTCCCGCTTACCCGGCGGTGGAAAAGCAGATTCAACAGTGGCAGTCGATATGGAACGATGCAGAGAAAATTTACGCTGCCGCAGTCGCCTACTTGCGTCAGGAAGAGTGGGGCCAAGCTTTCCGCCAAGCTAATCTGCTGTTGGATACGGGAAATACCTTCTGGGAATCGACGAAGTATGAGGAACTGACTCAGGCAATTGACACGACAAAGGCTGAAGGCAATAAGCTGATCAAAGCCCGAAATACAGCGTCGGCGGGAGGGCTGGACAATCTGGTGACGGGTATTAAGCTGGCTCAGGGAATCGATCAAAACAGTTATTTGTATCAGGCTGCCAATAAGTTGATCGCGGAATTTAGCAAAAAAATTCTGGATATCGCCCAAAAACGCTTGCAGGCGGGCGATTGGCAGGAGGCGGTCGCGATCGCTAACAAGATTCCAGATGCGGCAAATTTAAAAGCACAAGTTGAAGATTTTAACCAGTTGGCGAGTGCTACGGCTCAGGCTTTGACTGGCTCGGTTGAGGGTTTGTCTAAGGCGATCGAGATTGCTCAAAAGTTGAAGGACGGTCGCCCTTTGTACAAACAAGCTGCTGATTTAGTTGGCCGCTGGCAGCAAGAAATTGCTGATGTGAAAACTTTGGATGTGGCAAGCAGGCTGGCGGCACCGGGAGGAGTGAAGGATTTGAGGGCTGCGATCGCGCAATTGCAAACAGTCCCCCAATCAAATCCCCGTTCCGGGGAAGTTCGCACTCAAATTATTAACTTGAGCCGTCAAATCGAGCTGCTCGAAGACAGTCCGTACCTGCAAAGAGCTAACGATTTGGCGAGCGCGGGCGATCCGAATTCTCTGGAGGCCGCCGTGGCTCAAGCTTCTCGGATCGGTCAAGGTAGGACGCTTTACCGGGAAGCTCAAACCAAAATTCAAGCTTGGATCGAGAGAAGACAGCGCCTTCAAGACCAGCCGTTTTTGGATAGAGCTCAGCAGCTAGCAGCAAGCGGCAATTTGGCGGGGGCAATTGAGATGGCCCGCCGGATTCGATCGGGAAGGGTGCTTTATGAGGAAGCTCGATCGAACATTCGGACTTGGCAGGCTCAATTTTTGGGCGAACAAGGTTTGCAGAGCGCCCGTCAGGCAGCCATACCGGGGACTGCTGACGCTTTGGAAACGGCAATTTCCCTTGCTCTTCAGGTACCAGAGTCGAGTTCGCTCCGCTGGCAGGCGAGTGAGGCGATTGATGAGTGGAGCCAGCGGATTTTGGGGCTTGCTGTGGAACAGTCGTCGTCGGATCTGGCTGGGGCGATCGCCACTTTGAAGAAAATTCCCTCGGGAGCTCGGGCTTTTGAGCAAGCGCGATCGCAAATCAAAGTTTGGGAAGAGTCCCTGAATCCTCCGCCTGCCGAATCTCCGGCGGTGGCTCCCGAGCCACCGGAAACCGAGCCTCCGAGCCCGTCTCCGAGTCCCTAGGTTAACTTCTTGCCAGACTTTGGGCAGGGGGTTTAAACCCCCATCTCAAAGCTTGCATTCGGTTAAAACAGACTGAGCATTCATCAATTGCCACCAGATTTGACAAGATATCCTTGGCGAGTTAATGGTCAACATTTAAAAATTGGTAAATAAATTCTTTGTATTCCTCTTTCATGGGCAGCTCTTCATCGACTTTGAGTCGCCGCCGCACTGTCACAACTTCTTTGCGTTCGATCGGGTTATAACCTGGTTTATCGTATTTTTCCCAATACAATCCCGTTCCCCGGCGCTGCCAAGCCGGCAGTTCGTTAAAATTAATTCCGTTTTGAAACAGCAATTCGTTTTTGAAAGCCACCGATTGTTTGTCTAATATAACTGTTGCATTTTCACCCGTTTCGCCATTTTTTCGCAGCATCCAATAACTCCAGCCATTCAAAGCGCAGCGCGCTGCATCTGCTTGGCGCCATAGAAAATAATCTACTACTTGCGATTTGTTCGCTGCGGAACAAATGCGGGTGTCAAAATTGACTGTTGTTTGGGCGGCACAAGTGAAAGTTGCACTGGCAATACTGGCAGAAATAGAGACAATTTTTTCTAAGCTGCGGTCAAATAAATCCCAATCTGGAGGAAACAAAACTGAGATTTCGTCACTTTCGGTATAAGCGTAAATGCCACCTAGTTCTGACAGGAGCGCTTTGGCGGTTTCCACCATTAATTCGTGGAATTTTAAGTCGAAAGGCTTATCAAAACTTGAGGAAGTAAATTTTGAAAAACTGCGACCGTCGGCGCGAATTACTGTGTGAGTTTCCGGCAATAAACGCAAGCTATGAAAGTATTCTAGCTCCCGCATTTTTTTTTCAAATATCTGATTGTCCATGAATAACTTCCTCTGCTGGCAAGGTTTTTATGTCTAAGTTAAAGTTGTCTGCTATGCGGACGGAAAACAGCCGATCGAACCCTTCGTCGTAACTGGGCACTACCATTTTTTTTATAGTAGCATAAATTGCTATGTCTGGAACTTGAGATTTGCCCGATCGCTTTTGATTTCTAGCTAAACAGTCGCTGACTATTGATTCAAAGTAGTAACCGATGATTTGGGCATGATAGGTGCGACCGATATCAATCAACGGTCTGCGATCGAGAACTGCGGGATTGGTGTTATCAATCGCGACTGAATGACCTGCTTGGAGTGCATTTTCAATTAATTGAATTTGTCGGCGCGATTTATTTCTATTGTTTCGCATTAAATCTTTGCTGACCAAAACGTGCGTTGCAGCTAAATAGTCGCGGCAAAAGGTGCTTTTTCCTGATGCTTGCAATCCCATTAAAATGACTAATTCCATGAAAGGCTAAACATCCGCCGGATTGAGGTGCATCATCGCCCAAGTCGTGTAAGTGCCGATCGGACTCCAGAGTATGTAAGGTAGCAATAACAGGGCCGCAGGCTGCGAAACTTGCAACACGCTTAAAGCTAGTATTACGCTTAAAATAGCGCCCGTTCCGCCGATGATTGTGCCGACTTTTAGACTCTTAAGTTTGCACATCACAGACGTATAAGATATGGTTACTATTTCTAAAAGCAGGTATAAACCCATTCTCAGCCAAGTCTCCTGAGTTCCCGGTTCTTTTTCCCAAACAATCACTGCTGACCAAGCTGCACAAATAAAAATTACTGTCCAAATGATGGGAATTGCTTTTTCAAATACTAGCCATTTCGGACGCTGCAAGCGGTTGAACCACTTAATGTCGCTGGGCGAGAGCAAGTTAGCCAACAGTGCTACCGCAAAGGCGACACCTCCAATTACCATCCAAGATTTAATCATTTCTCTACCTTTTGTTAGATTGACGGTTGAGATTCAACTATGATTTTATGTATATCTGCCACAAAATACATCTCTCTCCAGTCTTAAATTGATAATTTAAAGGTGAATTAGAGTTGTAACAAACAGCAAATTTATTGCTTTCCTGCTCCTGCGGCACAACTTAATTATGTAGGGGCGAAGCACACCGCACCCTACCGCTATAAGTAGCGTTTCACCTGGCAAATTTCGCAGGCTAGCCTAGCCGGTGATGCTGTTCTAGTTCTAAACTAGAGTCGTCATCTTTTCTGGGGACTAGAAGCGTATTTTCGCTGCTCGGTTGCAATACGGCTTTAATCACTTGCAGAAAACGGTTGGGTTTTTTAGCTTGACCGTTGAGATCACGGCGGTCTTTAACTTTTTGAGAAAGGTGTCGCATCACTGATAAATCTAGTTCGTCGATAAAATGATCTGCTATACGTTCTCCCATTAAATCAACTGCTTCAGAATACTGTTCTTTCAGCATTTCTATGGCATCGTATGCTTCGTCAGCAACTTGAGTTGCTACTGTTTTATTGCGATCGCCCGATGTGTCGGAATTGCTGCGGCGGCGGTCTAAAAGACTTTGATATTCACCAATGCTCATTCCCAAATTATAAATGTGGTGGTGAGCGTGATCCATCAAATCTACTTCACCGGGATAGAAGAAACCGCGAGTGCTGTTGATACCGTGCAGTTTTGCCCAACGCCGCAGAATTGTCTCGTCTTGTAGTTGGTATCTCTCCAACATTTGAGCCATGTTCAGCTCTACTTCTGGTGTAACTTTGAAATCGCTCATCGGTAAATCCTCGCTGGTGAGTAGATGAATAAACTTGAAAACTAGAATTTGTTATTTGGGTGCAGTCTGAAATTGACGATCGCTCTTTTGACTGCATTTAGGGAAGTCTTGCAGGCATTTGCTAACCGTCGATCGAGCGATCGCGCGAGACGATTTCACGGTAGGGTACTTTTGGGCTCGGTATCGAGCGCATCCGGGAGCAACAGCACAGGGTTAATAATATAGCTGATTTCGTGTTTCAACAACCGTTAAAAATAGTAAATTTTATTTTTTGGGCTTGAACATTTAGTAATGTTGAGCTATAATACTGGCTGTTACCGTGCAATTAATAATTTTAGTAGTAGCCAACGAGATTTTTAGTATGCCTGTCTACGATTATTTTTGTTCAAAAAACAACCAGCAGTTAGAAGTTTCGCACAGCATGAATCTGGAAGTTTCGACTTGGGGCCAACTGTGCGAGTTGGCTAAGTGCGAACCCGGAGACACCCCCGCAGATGCTCCGGTGCGCCGTTTGCTGAGCGCTCCAAGGTTGATGAAGCCGACATCCGACACCGATTATAAAAATTCTGGTTTCAGCAAGTACGTGAAGCGGGATGAAGGAGTTTATGAAAATGTCACGGCTAAGGATGGTGAAAGCCGTATTGTGAATCGAGAAGGTAAGCCGCTTAAAAACTGAAAAATCCCAACTAATCCAGTTTGTAATGATGGCTTCAGGTGCGATCGTTCTGACTGACTAATCGATCGCCAAAATCGGTAATAATTTGAGATGGAATGATACAAGGGAGAATTTTTGATGAAAGTGGCGATCGTCGGCTGTGGCTATGTCGGTACTGCGACAGCCCAATATTTACGCGCTAAACCGGATTGTACCGTGACGGCGACAACTACGACGGCGAGCCGAGTCAGTGAATTGGAGGCTGTCGCCCAGCGGGTAGCTGTAGTTAAGGGAAATGATGCAAGTGCGATCGCCAGTTTACTGCAAGACCAAGATGCTGTTATGCTGTGCGTCGGCGCTCCAAATGCTAGTGCTTATCGAGAAAGTTACTTAGAGACGGCGACAACTTTGGTATCAGTTTTACAGCAAGTACCGACAGTCAAGCAGGTGATTTATACGGGTACTTATTCTGTGTATGGCGATCGACAAGGTAAACTTGTAAACGAAGAATCGCCCGTGGAGCCAGCCAATCCCAACGGTGAAATTCTCGCCGAAACAGAACGAATTTTATTAGCAGCATCGAGTCCAAATCTTCACACCTGCATTCTTCGTTTGGGTGGCATTTACGGGCCCGGGCGAGAATTAGTTAAAATCTTTGGAGGCTGGGCTGGAACCACTCGTCCGGGTAGGGGGGAAGATGGTACAAATTGGGTACATCGAGATGATGTTGTTGGGGGATTAACCTTTGCTTTGGACAATCGATTGCAGGGAATTTACAATTTAGTTGGGGATGTATCGCTGTCGAGTCGCGAATTGCTCGATCGCATTTTTGAACGTCACAATCTGCCAAAAGCTACTTGGGATGGAAGTCCTAGCGTGCGGCCTTATAATGCGAAGGTGTCGAATCAAAAGATTAAGGCTGCTGGTTATCAATTCACCCATCCTGAAATTAGAGAGTATTAAATGCAGTCATTAAGCACACATTAAACACAATTGCATTCAGGCGATCGCTCTTTTTTCAATTATCTGCGTCAATCAGCGTTTATCTGCTGGAAATCTGCGGTTAACAGATCGAATATTTGTACAAAAAGCTAGCTTATTGCGTATGTTTGGCGATCGCTTTTGCTACAGATATAAGCTGATCCTGAGTTAAATCATCCCCAGGATTTGCCACGGGGCCCCAGTTTGTATAACGAGTCGATCGGCCTGCACCTACTTCCGCAAAGACTCGAATAGATTCTAAGTTGCCGCGAGTCATTTCAAAATAAGTATAGGTAGCTCCCCAACACAGATATTTGTTAGTAATTCCTCCGATTCTTCCACTACCTAAATCCAGAGTTTTTACCAGCGGCACAGAAACAGTAGTTTGACAACTTTTGTCATAATAAGAATAAGCTACCGGAGCATTTTCATTGTATTTATAGTTGGTTGCAAATGTTGCTAATTCTGAGGGAGTCATCGCCAAACCAGGGGTGGTGGCAGACAGAAAAACAATTGCAGTAGTTAATAGTTTGGAAAGCATCGCATTTCAATATTTTAATTATAGAAACCATCATACATTACTATAAGGTCTCATGAGATTTTGGGATTAAATAGTGAATGAGCTAATAGCGCCGCTTGAGTTCGATCGCGCAAATTCAATCTACTCAAAATATTTGTTACATAGTTTTTGACTGTATTTTCTGACAAAAATAAGGTTTGAGCAATTTCTCGGTTATTTGCACCTGAAGCTATTAAACACAATACTTCTAATTCTCGGGGAGTGAGTTGCTCTAATTCTGGTGGCAAAACCGCCGGAGAATTAGTTACCGCAGGTGTCATGAGGGCTTTTTCAAACAATCCGGGGCCTAGTTGGGTGTGTCCTTTATAAACAGCGCGAATTGCTAGGGCTAATTCGTCGGGTTCGGTGTCTTTTAGCAGGTAGCCTTTGGCACCCATTCGCATTGCTTTGCTGACATATTCATCGTCGTCAAAGGTGGTTAGTACCAGGACTTTTGTGTCGGGATAGGATTTGGCGATCGCCTCGGTTGCTGCTACGCCGTCCATCACGGGCATCCGAATGTCCATCAATACGATGTCGGGTGCTAAACTTGGGATTTGGGCGATCGCCCGCTGTCCGTTTTCTGCTTCACCGATTACTTGCATATCTGAATTGGACTCTAACATACTTTTGAGTCCTTGACGAATAATATGCTGATCGTCTACTAGCAATATTCTAATCATATTATCAACTTATCAACCCTAAATATTTTGAGAAGGCAAAGAAACTGAAATTCGGCAACCGTTTTCTGACTCGCTATAAATGGCAAATTGACCGCTCAGCGCCGCCACTCGTTCTCGCATTCCTTGCATTCCAAATCCTGTAGTATTCTGGGCCGGATCGAAGCCTTTGCCGTTGTCAGAAATCGACAAATGAATCAGTCCGGCGTGTTGCTGCAATTTAACTATGACGAGCGTTGCTTGGGCGTGTTTGTGAATATTGGTCAGCGATTCTTGCACAATACGGTAAAGCGTGATATTCATTTCTTGAGATAAACTAACAGGTAAGTTAATTGAGTCAGAAATTTCGCTACCAGTCATGCACTTAAAGTCTTGGAGCAGTTTGTTAATCGCACTTTCGAGCGATAATCCCTGCAAAGGATTCGATCGCAATACAGAAACAGATTTGCGAATTTCTAACAATGCTTCTGAACCGAGTTGTTTGGCTTGTTTCAGAAATCCCAGGGCTTTTTCATCCTCAGAATTCCAGAACAATAGGGCGTTATTGAGCTGAATTGTTTGAGCTGCAAGGGTGTGTCCCAATCCGTCGTGGATGTCGCGAGCAATGCGGTTGCGTTCCTGCAATGTTGCTTGATCTTCTATTCGCAGTGCGTAGTGGCGCAGTTGCTGGTGAGTCACCGCTAGTTTATCGTGGGCAATTTCTAATTCCTCTCGGCTTTGACGTTCGGCAATTAAGGCATTGATTAATAGCAAGGCAAATACTAAGGTCAACCCAAATAATAACACGTTGCTCAACCGCCATTCCCAAACTGTGGAAATGACTTTTTCTGGTAAAATTGGTTTGAACAACAGCAGCGAAGTATAGGACACCATTGCTAAACTTAAGACTGCTATCTGTCCGGGCTGCCGGAAAATTAGGCAACTCCGCATCAGCAAAACGAGAAACAGCAAAAAGCTCGATCTGCTGGATAATCCTTGTTGGACTATTGGTAGGAAAATTAATCCAAATTCGAGGGCGGTGAATAAAACTTTTTTGCGTAAGTTAACTGTTGGTAAACGCAGCCCGATGATGCCGAAAAGTGCGATCGCCCCCACGCGCCATATTAGCGACTGCAGCGACTGAAACTGATGCAGCATTTCTATCACTGCGGCCGTCGCTAGCAGCAGCCACTCCAAATAAAGCAACAAACGAAAGGACGGATAGTTTAGCCGAATCATAGAACTTTTTCCCATCAATATCTGAAGCGATTCAAGCAATCGCAATGATTTAATTATAGATGGTATTTTGGAGTCAAAGAACATATTATTCCCCCTATGGTGAAGGAAGTTCGTCACCGGATGTCATGGATGGATGTTGAAGGAATTGGTAATTGATAATTGGTAATTGGTAATTGGGCAATTCTCCCCCTCTCCCACTCTCCCACTCTCCCCCTCTCTCACTCTCCCCCTCTCCCATTCCCCCTTTTGCTATAACAGCTTAGCGAAGGTGCGATCGATTGCGTTAGAGCCTTTGTGGCTGATTTTGGGGTTTGGGACTAGGAAAAAAGTCACAAGTGCTATGTGCTTTTTGACTGGTTAGATTAGGAGTATTGCGTGATGCGCTGGCTGGTTTAAGCTTCTAAGATTTGTAGGTGAAGATTAATTTACAGAAAGTCAATCATGAAAAGAAATACCATCGCAGCAGCATTTATCCTCGCCGGCACCATCTTGGTAGGTAGTTTGTCTGGTTGTATGCCATCCAACGCTTCTAATGTCACCAAATCTAACGCGGTGGCGGCAAATGCAGCAACTTCAGGACAACCGAAGCTTTCTCCTGCTCAACGCGCCCAGAAACGCGACGAACTTCGCAAACAAGTCGAAGCGGTGCTAACTCCCGAGCAGGTGAAACAGTTGGACTCCAAAATCAAGGGAGGCGAAAAAATGCGGAAAGCTCTTAACGAGCTAAACCTCAGTGCTGAGCAAAAAACCCAAGTTAAGGGGATTCTCCAGGCTGCTTATCCTCGCTCGCAAAATGGGCAGTCTGGAGCTAAAGCTAAGTAAATGATCTAAGAACAAGTTTTGTTCGTTTTCAGTTTTTGTATGGTGTGTCAGGGGTTTAATGTTTTCAGTAATTGCTAACTTTTGGGTCTGACGCACCCTATAATAAACTTGAATTTCATAAATGTTTGAGTAATAGGTTAACCGCCTATCGAGGCAGATCAAGACCGATTTACTCAGATAAATTCAAGATAGCAAAGGGAATTCTACTGAAAATCTAATAACTGCTATGAAGAGTGATATTGTGTCCGGTGGATTGAGCGCACTACGAACTTCAACAGTGCACTAAATTCCGCCCTGCCAAACGTTTTTTTGCGCTCATCGACGGGACATGAGATGAGGGCTATTGTTAAGAGGTTTGTGATGATAGAAGAAATTATTAGTGACAGTCGAAATGGCACTCGCCCTAAAGTTTCTGATGAAAATTTGAAGCTGAACGAGGAACCGACGCAGAATTTGGAAATTGTTGATAAAATTCCGAATGACACTGTTCCTGAAGTGGCTCTGGAATCTCCGAGTTTGCCGGAAAGCGAGCCTACAAATAATATTTTAGCAAAAGAACCGAAGCCTCAAAAGGTTCTGGCGAAAGGGCGAATTGCGATGTTTTTGCTGGGGTTGTTGTTGCTTGGTGGTTTGGGATTTTTGGTTTGGCAACGGGCGATCGCCCCTAAACCGGAAAAAGCGAGTCGTCGCGGTGGTAAAATGCAAATAACTCCGGTTCTGGTGGCGACGGCGACTAAAAAAACTGTACCGATTCAGTTACAGGCGATCGGTACTGTGCAATCTGGTGCTACTGTTTCGGTGACTGCACAGGCTAGCGGGCGGGTGACGAGAGTTTATTTTAAGAAAGGGCAAGAAGTTAAGAAAGGACAGTTGCTTTTCTCGATCGACGATCGCTCTCAAAATGCTTCGATCCAACAAGCTCAGGGTATCGTAGCAAAAGACCGGGCCCAGGTGCAACAAGCGACGGCTAATCTTGCTAAAGATCAGGGAATTGTCGAACAAGCTAGGGCGACTTTGGATAAAGATAGAGGAATTGTCGAACAAGCTAGGGCGACTCTGCAAAAAGATTTGGGTGTTGTCGAACAAGCGAAAATGACTCTGGCGAAAGATAAGGGAGTTGTTGAACAGGCGAAAATGACGTTGGAAAAAGACTTAGGTGCGGTTAAGCAGGCGATGGCAACTTTGAGCAAAGATCGAGCGCAAGCCGAGTATGCCGAAGCTCAAAGTCAACGTTACGCAGAGCTCTACAAACAAGGAGTAATTAGTCAAGATCAAGCGCAACAATACGCTACCAGCAGTCGAGCTGCGGCGGCAACGGTGGAGCTTGACAAACAGGCGATCGCCAATGCAGAAACGGCGGTAAAGAGCGATCGCATTGGCATCACAAATGCGGAGTCTGTCGTCAAAGGTGACTCCGTGGCAATCGCAAATGCTGAAACTGCGGTGAAGAGCGATTTGGTGGGAATTGAGAACGCTCAGACGGCGGTGAAGAGCGATTTGGTGGGGATTGACAATGCTCGGGCTGTCGTTGATGGCGATCGATCGGCGATCGAGGGTGCTCAAGCTAGTGTCAGCGCCGACGGCGGTAGTTTGCAAAACGCTCAGGTGCAATCATCCTATACTAAAGTGTTTGCGCCGATCGACGGACGCGCCGGCAATATCCTAGTCACAGAAGGCAATGTAGTGCAACCAAGCACAGACAAACCCTTAGTCACAATCTCGAAAATCAATCCTATTCAAGTTGCCTTTTCTGTTCCCGAATCCAACCTTCCAGACATCCAAAAATACGTAGAAAATGGCAAGCTAAAAGTTGATGTCACCTTTGCCGGCAACAATCGCCCAATATCAGGAACCTTGTCATTTGTCAACAACACGGTTGATAATTCCACAGGCTCTATTCAACTGATTGGCGATTTTAATAACGCCGATGGGAAACTATTTCCCGGTCAATTTGTCAATACTACCTTAACATTATCTCAACAGCCAAATGCAATTGTAGTTCCCTCCCAAGCAGTACAAACCGGGCCGAACGGACAGTTTGTATTTGTCGCCCAAGACGACGATACAGTAGACAATGTGCCTGTAGTTGTGGGAAATACGATCGGCGGATTAAGTGTCATCAAAAAAGGTGTGGATGCTGGTGATGATGTTGTCACCGACGGACAAGCTAATCTGGTTGATGGTAGCAAGATTCGGATTAAAGATGCAGAGGACGATCGAGATAATTCTGAGTCTAGTAAAGG
Organism: Microcoleus sp. S36a_B3; assembly: GCF_036700745.1. NCBI lineage: Bacteria > Bacillati > Cyanobacteriota > Cyanophyceae > Oscillatoriales > Microcoleaceae > Microcoleus > Microcoleus sp. S36a_B3. The sequence goes on from NZ_JAUBPN010000001.1 coordinate 206,189, forward strand.
TGATAAGTCAGACACATCAGGGGATAAAAAATCTGGCGCTGACTCCCATTAGTCGGGAAATAAGTCAGGTAAATCGCGAAATAATCCGTAGGGCGATCGAGTTTAGATTTTGGATGTGACGATGGGCTCTAGATCCCCCCTAGCCCCCCTTAAGAAAGGGGGAACCGGAAGCGAGCAAAGTTCGCCTTGTTAAGGGAAGAATCAGAATCTTTCAAAGTCCCCCTTCTTAAGGGAGATTTAGGGGGATCGAGACTCAGGAAAAAACGAAATTTATCACAGGAAGCGCTCAAAGCCCCCTTTTTGACGTGAAAATCGGAAGCATTCAAAGTCCCCCTTCTTAAGGTGGATTTAGGGGGATAGAGACTCAGGAAAAAACGAAATATACCAAATGAATGCAATTTTATTTTGATCTTAAACTGGTGTAACTAAATGAATTTATCAGAACCATTTATTCGTCGTCCAATTATGACCACATTGGTGATGGCGGCAATTATAATTTTTGGTTGGATGAGTTATCGCTTGCTACCCATTAGCGATTTACCCAACGTCGATTATCCCACAATTCAAGTTAGCGCTTCCCGCCCCGGTGCTAGCCCGGAAACGATGGCCGCATCGGTAGCGCGCCCCCTAGAAAAGCAATTTTCGAGTATTGCGGGACTCGATACGCTGACTTCTACCAGTACCAGCGGTAAAACTCAAATTACCCTGCAATTCAATCTCAGTCATAATATTGATGATGCGGCGCAAGATGTCGAATCGGCAATTTCTTCAGCCTCGGGCCAAATGCCTAACGATTTGCCAAATCCGCCGACTTACAGCAAAGTCAATCCCGCCGACGGGCCAATTCTTTATCTTTATCTTACTTCGCCAACTTTGCCGCTTTCTGAGGTTGATAGTTACGCGCAAAGTTATCTCGCGCAAAAGCTTTCGACAATCAACGGTGTGGCGCAAGTGCAGATTTACGGTTCTCAAAAATATGCGGCCCGAATTCAACTCGATCCGCAACAGTTAGCAGCGCGGCAAATTGGCATAGATAAAGTGCAAACTGCTATCCAACAAGGCAATGTTAATTTACCTACAGGAAGCCTTTCGGGAAGTTATAAAAACTTTGCGGTGCAAACTAATGGACAACTGAAAGATGCTGCTGCATTCCGCCGTTTAATTGTGACATATAAAAACGGACAGCCTGTTTATCTCGAACAATTAGGGCGAGTGGTTGACAGTGTAGAAAATACTCAACTTGCTAGTTGGTACAATAACGATCGCGCAATTATCCTCACGATTCAGAGACAGCCGGGGACGAATACCGTAGAAGTGGTAGATACGATTCAAAAATTGCTACCCAATTTGAGAACTCAGATTCCAAGTTCGATCGCGCTTGGGGTGATGTACGATGCGTCTCAATCGATTCGCGAGTCGGTGGATGATGTGCGGTTTACCCTCGTTTTGACGATCGCCCTTGTCATCTTAGTAATTTTCGTATTTTTACGCAATCTTTCTGCCACAGTCATTCCCAGTTTAGCGCTACCGGTATCGCTGATCGGCACCTTCGGTATCATGCACTTGTTCGACTACTCCCTCGACAACTTGTCAATGATGGCCCTGACGCTATCTGTGGGCTTTGTAGTCGATGATGCGATCGTCATGCTCGAAAACATCGTCCGCCACATCGAAGCCGGAGAAAGCCCGCGAGAAGCCGCGCTAAACGGCTCTAGCGAAATCGGTTTTACGATTTTATCGATGACGCTTTCCTTGGTGGCGGTGTTTATTCCGATGTTATTTATGAGCGAGTTGTTGGGGCGCTTGTTTCATGAATTTGCCGTCACAATTGCGGTTTCTATTTTAGTCTCCGGCTTTGTTTCTTTGACTTTGACACCGATGTTGTGCAGCCGTTTTTTGCGCCCGGTAAATCACGAAAATCAAAGTCGGCTTTATCAAGCTTCTGAGTACGTATTCGATCGAATTTTAAGCCTGTACGATTGGAGTCTCAAAATAGCCTTAAAATATCACCGCACCACGATGATTTTATCATTAGCAATGGTGTTCGTTACAGTTGGATTATTTATTGTAGTTCCCAAAGGCTTTATTCCCAGCCAAGATACGGGACAAATTACCGGAATTACCCAAGCCGCCCAAGATGCCTCTTTTGATGAATTATCTCGCCACCAGCAAGCGGTTGTCAGTGCGATTCGCCAAGATCCAAACGTGGAAGCAGTAAACTCGAATATCGGGGCAGGTTCGAGCGCCAATGGCGGCGGGGCTGCGGTTGCGGGGAATTCCGGCAGCTTGTTTGTGCGCCTCAAACCGATCTCGCAGCGGCAGATGGGTGCCGACGAAATTGTGCAGAGTTTGCGATCGCAATTAGCCGAAATTCCAGGCATTCAAGTCTTCTTGCAAAATCCTCCAGCAATCCCGCTGGGCACTCAACAAAGCACGGGATTGTACCAACTGGCGCTGCAAAGTTCGGATGTTTTACCGCTGCGTAAATACGTACCGCAACTCATTGAAAAAATGAAAGCAATACCGGAAATTCAGGATGTTAACAGCGATTTGCAGATGACTGCTCAAATCAAAATTGATATCGATCGCGACAAAGCCTCAGCATTAGGAATTACGGCTAGTCAAATCGAAAACACCCTGAGAAATGCCTACGGCGCTTACCAAGTTTCGACGATTTACGGTGCGAGTAACGAGTATCAAGTTATTTTGGAACTAGAACCAAAGTATCAAAAAGATCCGAATGCTTTGATGCAGCTTTACATCAGTACAGCGGGTAATTCTAGCGATGCTTCTGGGGGTGAAACACAGGTGCCGCTAGCAACGGTTGCCAAAATTTCTCTAGGAGTTGCACCGTTAATTGTCAACCACGTCGGTAGGATGAATGCTGCGACAATTTCCTACAACCTCGCGCCTGGGGTGGCGCTGGGAAATGCAAATAGCGCGATCGACCAAATCATCAAATCGCTGATTCCTGAGAGCATTTCCACCAATTATAAGGGCGCGAGTCAAGTGTTTCAGAGTTCGCTACCTAGTTTGGGGATGTTGTTGGCGATCGCAATTTTGGTCATCTATTTAATCCTCGGCATTTTGTACGAAGATTTTATCCATCCGATTACAATTTTGTCGGGATTACCTTCGGCGGGATTTGGGGCGTTATTAACATTAATGTTGTTTGGAGTCGAACTCAACGTTTATTCATTCATCGGTATCATCTTGCTAGTAGGAATTGTCAAGAAAAATGGGATTATGATGGTCGATTTTGCGATCGAAGCCCAGCGCATAGATGGCAAAAAACCGGCGGAAGCAATCTATCAAGCCTGCTTAGTGCGTTTCCGACCAATTATGATGACTACAATGGCGGCATTAATGGGCACATTACCAATTGCGTTGGGAGTTGGTGCAGGTTCAGAATCTCGCCGCCCGTTAGGTATTGCAGTTGTCGGCGGACTGTTATTTTCACAAGTTTTGACGCTGTATCTCACGCCCGTATTTTACATCTACATGGAATCGTGGCGAAAGAAGCTTAGTCAGGTGAAGTTTGGGCAAGTATTTTCATTTAAAGGAGAGCGGTGAAAATAACCTTGTCCTAGGGTGCGTCGCCATGAAATTGTTGATATTTAGTTAAATATTTTTTTGACGCACCATACAACTTTTTCCCTCTTCCTTCTTCCTTCTTCCTTCATAATTATGAACCTATCAGAAATCTTTATCCGCCGCCCCGTAATGACTACCTTAGTCACAGTCGGCATTCTAATCTTCGGTTTAATGAGTTATTTTCTGCTACCAATTAGCGCCCTGCCGCACGTAGAATATCCCTTTGTCAGTGTCTCCGCCAGCTTACCCGGTGCAACGCCAGAAACCATGTCATCCTCCGTCGCCGCACCGCTAGAAAGACAGTTTACAGAAATAGCAGGGCTGAATTCTTTTAACTCAACAAGTTCCACCGGTAGCGCCAGAATTTCCCTGCAATTCGACTTCAATCGCAGTGTCAATTCTGCTGCTAAAGACGTACAAGCTGCGATCGCCGCCGCCGCAGGTTCATTGCCCGCTGGAATGACCAAAGCGCCCAGCTACCGCAAGGTTAACCCTTCTGTTTCGCCAATTCTCTACCTCTATTTGTACTCAAAAACCCTATCCATTGCAGCAGTAGACGAAGCCGCAGAAGTGACGGTGGCCCAACCAATTTCGGCGATAGATGGTGTGGCGCAAGTGCAGGTTTACGGGCAGAAAGAATATGCCGTGCGGATTCAACTCGATCCGCGAGAATTGACTGCGAGGGGAATCGGATTAGATCAAATTAGAACCGCCATTACTCAAGGAAATGTTAACTTACCAACTGGCAGCCTTTCTGGCGATAAAAAAAGCTATTTAATTCAGGTAAACGGTCAATTAAATACTGCTGCAGAATATCGATCGCTGATCGTTGCTTACAAAAATAGCGCAGCAGTGCGGCTGCAAGATTTAGGCAATGTCCTTGATGACGTGCAGAACAACAAAGTGTTGAATTTGTACAGCGATAGACAAGTCAACAATCAACCTGCAATCTTGCTTGCAGTGCAGCCTCAACCCGATGCAAATACCGTTGATATTGTCGATGCGGTAGTGCGAATGTTACCTTCACTAAAACAACAAATTCCCCAATCGATCGAAATGGGAATTATGTACGATCGTTCTCAATCTATTCGGGCTTCTGTAGACGATGTGAAGTTCTCCTTAATGTTGTCGGTGTGTCTGGTTGTCTTAGTAATTTTTATCTTTTTACGGAACATCACAGCGACGCTAATTCCGAGTTTAGCTTTGCCTGTGGCGATTATTGGCACCTTTGCTGTGATGTATCAGTTGGGATACTCGTTAGATAACTTGTCGCTGATGGCGCTGACGCTTTCAGTGGGGTTTGTGGTGGATGATGCGATCGTAGTTCTGGAAAATATTGTCCGCCACCAAGAAATGGGAGAAGCACCCCTAGAAGCAGCATTAAAAGGCTCGAAAGAAATTGGTTTTACTATTCTTTCGATGACGCTTTCATTGGTGGCAGTGTTTATTCCTCTGATGTTTATGAGTGGATTAATCGGTAGATTGTTTCACGAATTTGCTGTAACTATTGCTGTAGCAATTTTGGTGTCGGGCTTTGTATCTCTGAGCCTGACACCGATGTTGTGCAGTCGATTTCTTAAATCTCCGTCCCACCACCAAAAAAACAACCGCTTCTACCGCTTCTGGGAGCGGGGATTTGAGCTACTTTTGCAAGGATATGAATGGACGCTTAAACCTGTTTTGAAATACCGTTTTTTAACGCTGATTGTTTCGGTTGTTCTCCTGGTATTTACGGCTTATTTGTTTGTTTTAGTTCCGAAAGGTTTTATTCCGACTGAAGACACCGGACAATTGATGGCTAACACGAAAGGAGCGCAAGATATTTCGTTTGATGATATGATGATTCACCAACAACAAATTGTTGATATCCTTCGGAAAGATCCAAATATTGCAGCGTTGAATTCAACTGTAGGTGCGAGTGGCCCGAACGCATCGGCGAATAACGGACGGATTACAATTAGGCTCAAACCGCGATCGCAACGCCGCCTCAGTGCGGATGAAATTATCCAAAAACTAACTCCGAAATTGCGCGGAATTCCTGGCATTCAAGCTTTTTTGCGTTCTCCGGCTGCAATTCCGATTGGCGGTCAACAAACGAATTCGCAATATCAGTTTACGGTGCAAAGTTTAGATTTGCAAGCGCTGCGTCAAGCGGTGCCGGCATTGTTAGCTAAAGTTAAAACGCTGCCGGGATTGCGCGGTGTCGATAGCGATTTGCAATTGAGCACGCCTCAGCTTGAGGTTAAAGTCGATCGCGCTAAAGCAGCAATTGTCGGTGTTAGCCCGCAACAAGTGCAGAAAACCCTCAGCGCTGCTTACGCTTCAGGACAGGTTTCGACGATTTATACTCCCAACAATCAATTTACGGTTGTGTTGGAATTAAAGCCTGAGTTTCAGCGCGATCCGAGTGCTTTGTCGATGCTGTACGTGCGATCGAATACCGGACAAATGATCTCGTTAAGTGCGATCGCAAATATCACCCAAACAGTCGGCCCGCTCACAGTCAATCACCTAAGCGGATTGCCTTCTGCTACAATCTCTTTTGATACGCTTCCAGGCACATCGCTGAGTCAAGCAACCGCCGCGATTGAGAAAGTTGCCCAGGAAGTTTTGCCGCCGTCAGTAACAACAAGTTTTCAAGGTTCAGCCCAGGTATTCAACCAATCATTTAACGATTTAGGTTGGTTGTTAGTGGTTTCAATTTTAGTAATTTATCTAATTCTCGGCATTTTATACGAGGATTTTATTCACCCGCTGACCATTTTATCAGGTTTACCATCAGCCGGATTTGGTGCGCTGTTAACTCTGGTAATTTTTGGGGTGGAATTGAATCTGTATTCGTTTATCGGGATTATTTTGCTGGTGGGAATTGTCAAGAAAAATGGGATTATGCTGGTGGATTTTGCGATCGAGAAACAGCGACAAGACAGCAGCCACAGCGCCTTTGATGCCATTTACGAAGCTTGTGTCGTGCGCTTCCGCCCGATTATGATGACGACAATGGCAGCATTAATTGGCACTTTGCCGATCGCCCTGGGCGTGGGTAGCGGTTCGGAATCGCGCCGCCCGTTGGGAATTGCGATCGTCGGCGGATTGCTGTTTTCGCAAATTTTAACCCTGTATTTGACTCCAGTCTTTTACATTTATATGGAAGGGTTGAGAAAACGGTTAGGTAATCCCAAAATCAAGTTTTCTGAATTCTTTTGGCGTCCTAAAACTAGATCTGAGAGGCGAAATTAAGAGGTGATTTAACCGCAGATGAACGCGGATAGACGCAAATGAAGAAAGGGAGCATCTGGTGTTTTGCATTTAATAGTGCGAGCGTCCCCGCTCGCGTATTATACGATACGCGAGCGGGGACGCTCGCACTATAAGAAAAAAATGCTTTTTACAAAAATGAGATGCGGATAGTCAGAAAGGGCGATCGTTATTTATCTGTAAGATTTTTGTAGTTAAAATTCATCCTACAACTTCTCTATTTTTCCTTTAACCCAATTTCTAAAGGATTTCAGCAAAGCCATTTCTCCCATAGTTTGAGTGCGAGTAAAAAACCCAGCCATTTCCGCTACAGATACAAAGGGAAAAGCAATACTAAAGTCGCACTCAACATATTCTGTCTCTACCAACTGATAAAATTTCAAAACTCGTCCATTATATAGCCAGAGTTCCTGGACGCGAAGTGCTGAATAAATTGCCAACTTATTAATTGAACTGCTGGTAATATCTATTTCAATTGCTAAATCCGGCGGGGGTGCAGTTTCTAAATCTAGTTCTTGCCTGTCTCTGACTGCTGGTTCGTTTTGGATATAATAGCAATTATCAGGTTCTATGCCTTTTTTAGCCCGTTCTCGCTTGAGAGTCATTGAGCCAGCACTTTTGATTTCAATGCCTAGTTCTTCTGCTAAAATAAAAATGAAGCGGTCAGACTTAATCTTGGGATTTTCATGTTCGTATAAAGGACTCATAATTTCCAACATCCCGTTATCATAAGCTATGCGATAACCTCGGCTATCGCCTATTTCTTTGAGCAAGGTTTCAAAGGTTGACCAGCTAATATTTTCTAGCAGTGTTCTCTGTTCGGCTAAACTTGAAGTAGTAGCAATCATCTCAAAATCTCCTTGAGTTGAGCAAACTATAGTTTTATTTTATCACGGGTAATGAGACTTCCGAAAGAGCCATCTTTTTTAACCGCAGATGCACGCGGATGAACGCGGATGAAGAAAAAGGTGGGCATTTGCCCACCCCACAAATTTAGCTGAGGAACGAAAATTTAATAAATTAAACATCTTCCACACTCCTCTTTCTCCAGAAGCCCAGGGTTAAAGAGAGGCAGAGCCTCCGGATCTGCATTACCAGGCAGAGCCTGGTAACGAGCCTAAATTCTTTTTGCGTCCTAAAACTCGCTCTTAAAAGCTAAATTAAGAGGTTATTCAACTGCAGAAGCACGCAGATGAACGCGGATCAAGAAAAAGGTGGGGAAATACCCAGGGAATATCTCAGTTTTGCATTTATAGTGCGAGCGTTTCCGCTCGCGTATTGTACCTTTTTGCAAAACTGAGATGCTCCCCATACCCACCTTATCAACTTACCCCATCATCTAACCGAAAAAGTCGATCGTCTCTTTCAACGCCTTAACAAACACATCAATCTCCTCGCGAGTATTGTAAAAATACAAACTCGCCCGCGCCGTAGATGAAATATCAAGATAGCGGTGCAAAGCTTGCGTGCAGTGATGCCCCGAACGAATCGCGACCCCCTCCTGATCCAACAGAGTAGACAAGTCTTGAGGGTGAATTTCTCCCGCAGTAAATGCCGCCAAAGCTGCCCTACCTTCGCCGTTGCTGTCCGGTTGCGGCCCGTAAATTTTAATCTGTGGAATTTGCCGCAATTGTTGGAACAGATAAGCCGTCAACTCGGCTTCGCAGGCGTGAATCTTATCCATGCCAATGTTATTAAGATAATCGATTGCGGCACCAAGGGCGATCGCCTCTCCGATTGCCGGAGTCCCCGCCTCAAACTTGTGCGGCAAATCAGCATAGGTAGAATATTCGAGAAACACATCAGCAATCATCTCACCACCGCCAAAAAACGGAGGCATTTCTCTCAATAAATCCAGTTTACCGTACAAAAAACCGATGCCAGTCGGAGCGCACATTTTGTGGCCCGAAGCAACCAGCCAATCGCAATCCATTGCTTGCACATCTACTACCATGTGCGGCACGCTTTGGCAAGCATCAATTAAAACTTTTGCGCCGAAACTGTGGGCAATTTCGCACATTTCTTTAACCGGATTGATACAACCCAAAGTATTAGAAACGTGAACTACAGACACCAACTTAGTTTTATTTGAAATCAGCGTTTTAAACTGTTCCAAATCAAACTCCTGAGTCTCCGCCAACTCAACAAACTTCAGCACCGCGCCAGTTTTTTGAGCAATCATTTGCCAAGGCACCAGATTGCTGTGGTGTTCCATCACCGACAGGATGATTTCATCTCCGGCTTGCAGATTGTTTAAACCCCAAGAATAAGCAACCAAATTAATCGCTTCGGTGGCGTTGCGAGTGTAAACAATTTCTTGTCGCGAAGCCGCATTGATAAACGCTGCAACTTTATCTCTCGCACCTTCGTAAGCATCAGTCGCTTTAGCGCTGAGAGAGTGAGCGCCGCGGTGCACGTTAGCATTGTATTGTTCGTAGTAATCGCGCCAAGCGTTGAGTACAGCTAAGGGTTTTTGAGAAGTAGCTGCATTGTCTAAATAAACTAGCGGTTTCCCGTGGACTTTTTCATTCAAAATTGGGAAGTCTGCGCGAACTTTTGAGGCTAAGGTTTTTTCTTGAATAAGTGTCATATTTTTTGAAGTTAGTATTGTTGTGAAACTCGCTTATAGGGCGTATTGTTGAATCGGGAGATCCCCCTAAATCCCCCTTAATAAGGGGAGTAGGGGTTGACTTTGAGAAAGCTCTTGTTCCCCCCTTATTAAGGGGGGCTAGGCGGGATCTCCGGCTTTGATTGCGACAATAAAACATCACCCAGCCTGTTGCTAATTCCTTTATTCTTGCACAGCCACACAAGTAGAAAGCATTTTCGCCACCCCAATAATCGGCAACATATTGAGAATTTCCGCCGCAAAAGCATCAATCAGCAAATAGCGACTTCTTTCCAAATCCAAACCGCGACTTTGCAAGTAGAAAAGCTCATCATCTTCTAATTGGCTGACAGTTGCACCGTGGGAACATTTAACGTTATCCGCCACAATTTCTAACTGCGGTTTGGTATCGATGCGCGCCCTCGGCGACAGCAACAAATTCCGGCTCAACTGTCCGGCATCTGTCAATTGTGCGGCTTTGCGAACGAAAACTTTGCCGTTAAATACTGCGCGAGCTTTGTTACCAACAATGCACTTGTGCAATTGCTTGCTTGTGCCGTGGGGGTGATTGAAATCAATTAAACTGTGAGTGTCTGCTAACTGTTCGCCAAAGGCTACGGTTAAGCCGTTTAAATTTGTTTCCGTGCCTTCGCCGCGCTGAAATACTTCTAAATTGTGGCGCGATATTTTGCCGCCCAAGCTGATAGCATGACAAGTATAGCTGCTGTTGCGGGATTGCTCGATCGCACTTTTGCCAATATGAACCACATTCAAAGTTTCCCGCTGCAGCCTAACGTGGTTCACCGTGGCGTTTTCGCCCACAAAAACATCCGTCACAGCATTCGTAAAAGCGGGTAAATTACCGATTGTGGTGTAATCCTCAATCAGTGTAACTTTGCTGCCAGCCTCAGCTATGATTGAGCAGTGCGGCTGACACATCGTCGCAGATGCACCGGGTGCGGTGAGGAACAGCAAGTGAATCGGCATTTCGACGGACACATTGGCAGGCACGAACACCACCGCAGAATCTGCCAAACCCGCAGTATTCAGCGCTGTAAACACTTCCGTTGGCTGGCTGTGCTTGCTCAAAACATCGGTAATGCGCGATCGATATTTTTCGGGTACATTAGATAGATTACCTGCATAAAAGTCCGGCAAATTCACCGTTGACAAATCCGGCGCATAAAAACCGTTAACAAATACCAATCTTAACGGTAAATCCTCCCGATTCTTCACAGGCATAACAATATCAGCCAGCTTAACCGTTGACTGATAGCTTTGCGGTACATGAAAAGGAACTTGCAACATCGACGACAAATCAGTAAAGCGCCACTCCTCATCCCTCACCGTCGGAAAACTTGCAGCAAGCACGTATTCAGTCGCCGCATCCCGCAAATCCTGCAACCCGTAAGCCGAATCTTTGCTATTAGCAACCTCCAACTTGCTGCACTGATTAACTAAATCAGCCAAAAACATTTCCCTAGTAGCAACTTGCGTATTTATCATCGCGCGCCAACTCCTGCTGCTTCCTCTTCCACAACCCAATCATAACCGCGCTCTTCCAATTCCAGCGCCAACTCTTTCGGGCCAGTCAAGATAATTCTGCCCGCTTCCATGACATGAATAAAATCAGGAATAATGTAATTGAGCAACCGCTGATAGTGAGTAATCACCAACATCGAATTTTCAGCAGTTGACAACTGATTCACACCGCCGGCGACTATCTTGAGAGCATCGATATCCAAACCCGAATCAGTCTCATCCAAAATAGCTAACTTCGGTTCCAACAGCGCCATTTGCAAAATCTCGTTGCGCTTTTTTTCGCCCCCAGAAAAACCCTCATTGACGCTGCGGCTCAAAAAAGCCGGATTCATCTTCACAACATCCAGCTTATCCTCGATTAAATCTTGGAAATCAAAAGCATCCAACTCTTCCAATCCCCGATGTTTGCGGTGAGAATTGTAAGCCACGCGCAAGAAATCCACATTACTAACGCCCGGAATTTCCAAAGGATATTGGAAAGCCAAAAATATGCCAGCCAAAGAACGTTCTTCCGGCGGTAATTCCAGCAAATTTTGTCCCAAAAATGTAACTTCTCCACCTGTCACTGTATAAGCAGGATGGCCAGCTAATATTTTGGACAAAGTGCTTTTACCTGAACCGTTGGGGCCCATAATCGCGTGAATTTCACCCGATTTAATTTCCAGATTCAAGCCCTTAAGAATTTGGGTATCATCCACATTCGCAGTTAAATCGCGGACGGATAACACCACTTGACTATTTTCAACAATCATCTTTTTTTTCCTTTGCCTCAATGCAGTTTACAGTTTTTTTTTCGTTTCTAGGCTGTGCCGATTGCTGACAACTTAACGTAAAACCTAGCGTCTCTTTTGTTTGTATCGAAGTTTCGATCCCCCCTAACCCCCCTTAATAAGGGGGGGACAAGAGTGTTTTCAAAGTCCCCATTATTAAGGAAGAATAATAGTATTCTCAAAGTCCCCCTTCTTAAGGGGGATTTAGGGGGATCTAGACTCGAATAAAAGCGACATTATTTATGGATTGCAGTCTTAAGTTGTCAGCAATAGACTCGGCCTGGAAGGGTTTATCGCCAGCCACAATTATCCCACACTGCCTTCCAGCTTCAGACTCAGTAACTTATCAGCTTCCGCCGCAAATTCCATCGGTAACTGATTGAAAACATCTTTACAGAAACCACTAATCATCATCGAAATAGCATTTTCTGCAGAAATTCCCCGCTGTGCGAAGAAGAACAATTGCTCTTCCCCAATCTTAGAAGTAGAAGCTTCGTGTTCGACTTTAGCAGTGTGGTTCTGCACTTGAATATAAGGGAAAGTATTCGCTTGAGCGTTGTCGCCAATCAGCATCGAATCGCACTGAGAGTAATTGCGAGCGCCCTTAGCATTCGGCCCCATTTTTACCAATCCGCGATAGCTGTTTGCAGAATTCCCCGCCGAAATTCCCTTAGAAATAATCGTGCTGCGAGTATTTTTGCCGACGTGGATCATTTTGGTGCCGGTGTCAGCTTGCTGCTTGTTATTTGTCAGGGCTACTGAGTAGAATTCGCCCACGGAGTTGTCGCCGACTAACACGCAACTGGGATATTTCCAAGTAATCGCTGAACCTGTTTCTACTTGTGTCCAAGAAATCTTGGAATTGACTCCTTGACACAAACCGCGCTTTGTCACAAAGTTGTAAATGCCGCCTTTACCGTTGGCGTCGCCGGCGTACCAGTTTTGGACTGTTGAGTATTTGATATCGGCATTGTCCATTGTTACCAATTCCACGACGGCGGCGTGCAGTTGGTTGGTGTCAAACATCGGCGCGGTGCAGCCTTCTAGGTAAGACACGGAACTGTTTTCTTCTGCGACAATTAGTGTGCGCTCGAACTGGCCGGAATCTTCGTTGTTGATGCGGAAATAAGTTGACAATTCCATCGGGCATTTTACGCCTTTGGGAATGTAAACGAAGGAACCATCGGTGAATACGGCGGAGTTGAGGGCTGCAAAAAAGTTGTCGCCGACTGGTACGACTGTGCCAAGATATTTTTCGATTAGTTCGGGATAATCTTTGATGGCTTCTGTGATGGAACAGAAGATAACGCCGTCTTTGGCTAGTTTTTCTCTAAAGGTTGTGGCAATTGAAACGCTGTCGAAAACAACATCGACGGCGACATTTCCCAGTCGTCTTTGTTCGGATAGGGGAATTCCTAATTTCTCGAAGGTTTCTAATAGTGTCGGATCAACTTCGTCCAAACTGTTGAGCTTTTTGGGCTTTTGTTTGGGGGCGGAGTAGTAGATAATGTTTTGGTAGTCGATCGCGGGATAGTTGACATGAGGCCAGGTAGGCTCGGTCATTGTCAGCCACTTCCGGTATGCTTTGAGGCGGAATTGCAGCATGAATTCCGGTTCGTTTTTCTTGGAGGAAATCAGGCGGACTACATCTTCGCTCAAGCCGCGGGCGATGGTGTCCGACTCGATGTCGGTAACGAAACCGTATTTATAGGGCTGGTTGACTAGGGTTGTGACTGTAGAGCTCATGAATTTTGCGCTTTCGAGTGTTCTGGATAAGTCTCTCAAAGATGGCAGACGCTTGAACTGTCCGGGGCCCGGCTAGTTCTGGGGGCTGCTTGGGGAAGTTAAACAACAAGTTTGTTGCTTTAGTATATTTTAAGCTACATTAACAACAGCGATCTTGTCAAAGTCAAATTAATAATTTTTTGTGAAGATGGAGACCACTCAGCAGACTTCCACGAAACAGGACATCCTGCAATATTTGCTCAAGGGGGGTCAGGGGACGGCTCTTGAGTTGGCGGAGTCTTTGGAGATGAGCCCGCAGGCGATTCGCCGTCATTTGAAGGATTTGGAGGCGGAGGGGCTGATTCGGTATCAGTCGGTTCAGGCTGGTATGGGGCGGCCGCAGCACATTTATGAGCTTACCAGTCTGGGGCGCGATCGCTTCCCGAATCGTTACGGCGATTTTGCTGTGTCTTTCTTGGATACTTTGGCGGAAACCGTCGGCCGCGAGCAAGTGATTAGTATCCTGCGAAAACAGTGGCAGCGCAAGGCTACGGACTATCGGCGGCTGGTGGGTTCGGGTTCGCTGCAAGAGCGGGTGACTAAGTTGGTGGAACTCCGCAGGGCTGAAGGTTATATGGCTGAGTGTTATCCTGTAGAATCTGTAGGTGTGGAAATGTGCGATCGCGATGTTAAGGGCGATCGATTTGTGTTGATGGAACACAACTGTGCTATTTCTAATGTGGCGGAAACTTTTCCGAGTGTTTGCGGCAATGAGTTGGAAATGTTTGCGGGGGTTTTGCCAGATTGTATTGTGGAGCGGACTCACTGGATTATTGATGGGGAACACCGCTGCGGTTATTTGATTGCTAGGAAGGAAGTTCGGCAGCGGATGAGTGTAACGGATTTAACGGATGTCGGTTCGGCAACGGATTTGGTAACGGATGTCACCGATGTCACCGATTAGCAATAACAAATAACAAATAACAAATAACAAATAACTAATAACTAATAACAAATAACTAATAACTATGGAACCGCTAGCAGATTTTTTAAAGCCGGAAGAGTGCGCGGAAGTTGATATGGCGCTGCTGTCGTCGAAGGAAAAGTTTTCGACTCGGTTGGCAATTTATGGTTTGAGGGTGCTCAAGCAAATTGCTGGGGAGACTGGTTTGCCGATAACTGAGGTGTCTAACCAGCAGGTGATGGATTGGATTAAGAATGATGAGAGCATTCAACGGTCGATTCAAGTTGATGCTAGTTTTGAAAACTTTTTTACTAATTTGGTGGTTGCGTCTTTGCGACCGTTGAAGCAAATTGCGGCAGAATCTGAAAGTGCGATCGAGCAATTAACAGTTAAGCAGGTTGTGGCGTGGTTTGTAAAGGACGGGAAGGTTCGCCGAGAGCAGGGAACGGATGCGGCGTTTTTGGATTTGTGATTGGGCTGACGCGCTCAGACTCCCAGAAACCGGGTTTTTTCGGAATCTGTCGCGTGCAACGAAATATTTTCATAATAAACCCGGTTTCTCGCCTCTCATCGGACTCCATGACATCATCGAAAAAAAACTTTTCACCAAGGGGTTGACAAACTGGGGAGAGCTTGGTAAGGTAATTAGGTCGAGCGAAAGAGATGCAGCGCATCAAACTAAACGCAGACACAGGATTTAAAGTTTTCAAAGCTTTCCTGGTGCTTATGATGTAATGGAACCACTCCGATCCATCCCGAACTCGGTTGTTAAACGTTGCTATGGCGAAGATACTCGGCGGGTCACTGCCCGGTAAAATAGCTCGGTGCCAGGTTAATAATAAATTAAAGCTCTTTTCCCGCAACAACGGAAAGGAGCTTTAGTTTTTTTACAGAATATTTTTACCTCGTCCGCTCCAACGCCCTGTTAGAACGCGCTTTGGTGGCAATTTCACAACTTCTCTGCCGCTTTCAGCTTGTTTCTTCTGCAAGTCTGCAAATATTGCCTCCAAGTCATAATTGAAAGACTTGGCATACTCTTCACGAATTTTGTGAATTTCTTCTACGATTTCATCTTGCAACATAAATTAATTTCCTAGTAGTTCATAGGGCGTACAAAGGATGGGTAACTGATATCCGAAATCAAAACTGATTTCTGCAAGTTTTCCCTGGATTTGAGCGTTTGCGATATGCTTACAATTCCAGGTTAACAGGTAATCCAAGCCGTGAACGGTGGCTGCGGCAATGTGAATTGCATCGATATCTGCTTTAGGGGGAAGATTGCTGCGTGCAAGAAATTGTGCGGCTAACTCTCGGACAGCTTGATTTAATTCTAGCAATGGAACACCGCGAAGGAGTTCCATACGTTGAACCGCAATTTCTGTGTCTCCTTGTGCTACCTCGTTTAGGACAGCCTGTGAGATGTACATTGTGAAAGCACTGCGGCGATACTCCCACCAATCTTTTGTTACCTCGATATTGGCAGCCAGGATTAGGTTTTTGGTCGATCGAGCTGTTAGGTAGCCTAAGATACTGGTTTCGATGTAGAGGGTTTCGCTCATAGGGGATAGGTTGATAGCCTCTTCATTTTAAACCCAACCATTCCTCGTTGTAAAACTTCTGCATCGCATAGGATCATAGTTCTAAACCTTGTTGCCGATACTTATTGAGTAGGAGTTGCTGATATTCGCTCTTCGGCTGATTAGTCATTACTTCCAAGCGATCGACTTCCTCGAACCATTTTGCCCAAGCTTTAGCAATATCGTCTGGGAGTTTGGGTTCAGCTATTCTATTTTGGTGCTGGTGCATCACAAAGTCGATGAATTCGCTGACTTCTGGCAAGAATGATTCTGGAAGTTGCTGCAATAAGGGCGATCGCGATCTCACGAATAGTCAGAATAATTGCCTCTTTCAGTCGTCTTTATTTTAATCGGGGGTTAAATGTTTGACAGGCAAAAGGGAACTTTTGACCCCCGCTACAAAATGATTGTTAAACATCCGACTCGAAACAATCCGTACTGTCTTGGTCAAGAACACTTAAGGTACTTGTTTCTCGCGATAAATATCAAAACCTATGAATAGCGAACTTGTCGCCGATCCTTGAAACCCTTATTCTACGGTTGGCTATCAAAAACTATCCGAAGTATTGATTCAGAAGATTTTGAAATATTTGGTCTACAGAGGATTCAAACTCCATGTCACAACAGTTTCTACCAGCAAATCTGTGGGTTAAAGTTTCAAATCCATAATCTGACATTTTTGATAAAACTTTATCTAAGTCTATCGATTTTCCTAAAACCTTACCCAGATTAGTGAAAAAATCTAGAACAGCTTCTCGATATTTCTCGACAATCTTCTCATCAACTTGCACACTTATTTGATTTACATCCTCAATCGTTTTCATGAGCTTGGCTGTAAGAGCATCTATGGGATAGTAAATAGTTGTAAGCCCTAAAAGTTCGCTCTGAAAAACGTGATTAATCCGAGTTGGGGAGGCAAAATACTGAATCCCAATAATAGGCATAGAGAAGTCTTGTGAATTTATTTCTGCTTGAAATGCACGAGGAGGCTTTCCAGAACCATGCGTGTCTTCAAAAACATATAAAACCCTATCTGGACCTGAATAGTCTTTGGCTATTACAACTGCTCTTTTAACACGATCAAGAATTGTCACAACTCCAATCACCATTCTCAAATAGGAACACCAGTAAATTTCTACCGAATTGTGATGAACTCCTAATAAGCTCACAGGTATATCAGCTAAAGAAAGATGCTGTTCCGCTTCAACTGCAAATAGCTGCCAATCACCCCGAGCATAGCGGGCAAATTCGCGAACTTGCTTAGTTTGCTCATGGTAAGCCAAATCAGGGATGAAAAAGGCTAAACACTTCAATATTGTGTGTGTGGCTGAACGGTACTGTTCTTGAAGATTAAGATTCGCTGAAGCCTTCTGTGGTTGTGCGTCTTCCGATCGAGACTTTGCTTGCCTAATTATCTCGTCTTGCTCTTCTTGGCTCAAAGCTATTCCTAAATATGACTCCGCATCACCTTTTAACCAGCGTTTGGCTTCTCCCCGCGAATTAAAGGAAATTTTTGACGTGATTTGTCCATTAGGTTGAGTCTCTTTCTCAATCAACGGCTCCTTCAGTCTTAGTTTTGCCCCTGCCTCAATCAAATAGTTACCTTCCAATCTACTAATGATAGGTATTGACTGGTGACGCTTGCCTTTAAATGACCAAGCATTCATGATAAAACTTGTGTAGATTAAAAATGCTCGATCAACTATTGTTGAAAAACTTTGGTTACACTCATTACAAATTAGTTGTCTTGTTTGATGGGAACCCGCCCAAGAAGCATTAAATATGTGTTCTTGGTTTGATGCCGGAAGTGAATTGGAGCAATAAAAGCATAATTTTAACTCCGAGGCTCTTACAGCCAACTCTTCAAAGCAATTAGACATAGAGACAAAATAGGATTTTGAACAACCGTACTACAATAATTATAACTTCTTTTTCAATCTTTGTCTGAAATGAGACTGATGCTGATAGAAAATTTTCTAGAACTCCTCTAGAGGTTCATCGAAATCATCAGACATCCAGATTTTACCTTTCCAAATGCCAAGTCCGCCTCGCTTTGTCTGCTTTTCTTGACTTAAGTTTTTAGCCTGCTTTTCAATCAAAAACTCAATATAATGAAGCACTTCTGTCTGAAGAGACTCAGGAAGTTCTGCTAATTTTTCTAAAATGACTGGCTGTATCATGGTTTCTGCTCGCGATCGCCCATCTACTCCATTAAACCACCAAAACCCAATGTCAGCAACAGAATAGCCCATTATGTAGTGCGATCGCCCAAAATCGCACCAACACCATCACTATCTTGCAACTTGCCGAAAATTACGCGATCGACTATCGTTCCTAGTAGCAGGAATCACAAAGAAAACATGACAGCAATATTGCCACCTTGGATAGTTTTAGACTCCCTACTGCACAACTGGCTGCTAGAAGATATCGGTAGGGGCGATCGCACAACATCGGCCTTATTTCCCGCAGCCAGCATCCAGGGTACCGCTAAATGGATTGTCAAAGAAGCTGGAGTCATTGCCGGATTGCCGATCGCCGATCGCACATTTAAACTTTTAGACAGCAGCCTCAGTTTTCTCCCCCAAGTACCCGAAGGGAAACTGTGCGAAAAAGGAGAAGTAATTGCCGAGATTTCCGGCAATTTCGACGCGCTGCTAACCGGAGAAAGAGTAGCATTAAACTTAGCAATGCGTTTGAGCGGCATCGCTACATTAACTCAGAAATATGTTGACAAAATTGCCGATTTACCCGTGCAATTAGTCGATACCCGCAAGACAACACCGGGGTTGAGATTGTTGGAAAAATACGCAACTCAAGTCGGCGGCGCTTGCAATCACCGGATGGGATTAGATGACGCAGTGATGATTAAAGATAATCACATTGCAGCGGCTGGGGGAATTGCCGAGGCGATCGCCCTAATTCGCAATTCTATCCCCTATCCGCTGACAATCGAAGTCGAAACCGAAACTCTGGCTGAAGTGCAGACAGCATTGCAACACAAGGCGGATATTATCATGTTGGATAATATGTCCTTTGACTTAATGCGGCAGGCTGTGGTCATAATTCGCGAAAAGAGCGATCGGGTAAAAATTGAAGCTTCTGGGAATGTTACTTTAGAAACTATTAGGAGTGTGGCGGAAACCGGAGTTGATTATATTTCTACCAGTGCTCCAATTACGCGATCGACTTGGCTGGATTTGAGCATGAAAATTAATAGTTAGTGGTTATTTGTTAGTGGTTATTGGTTGTTGGTTGTTGGTTATTTGTTAGTGGTTATTGGTTATTTGTTATTTAGTAGAACTTACGCAAGGGCGGTTTGCAAGGGTTTGATATTCATACTTTACTTGCAGAACCTAGGGTCGGCATTCATTCAGAATGACATCATTAGATTGAAATGCGTAAATTCTATATTGGTTAAGTTATTAGTTATTATTTGTTATTACCACTAACAAATAACCACTAACAAATAACCACTAACAAATAACCACTAACAAATAACCACTAACCAACAACCACTAACAAATAACCACTAACAAACAACTAACTACTAACAAATAACCACTAACAAACAACTACTTCGAGATAAAATGCACCCAAAAATCTCCGTCAGCCATACAAACGCTGCGGATTAAACGATAGGAATAGTGCAAATAAGAACCGCTGACACTTGTATCGTAGCCGCCTGGGAACCACTCGCCATAGGGGTCGTGAACGAAGAATCCTTCGCTGTCGTAGCCCGCAGCAACTATAATGTGACCGAAAGACGTGAAGTATCCGTGGATGACAGCGGGATTTCCGCTGGCCAGCCAATCTTGAACGTCCTCAATAGTTGCATTCTCGGTATAGTAATCTTGAGCGCCGTAATCTTTAACAATCTTTGCTAAATCATAGGGATCCCAGCGACTGTAACCTTTGGCGATCGCATATTCGTAGAGTTCATCTTCATATTGTCCGCTTCTATTGCGCCGCGGCACTCTCAAAAAGTCCAGACACATCGCTATGGAAGTTACATTACAAGCACCTGTAGGATTGTAAAAATTATCTAATTGCGATCGATAAGGAATGCCAAGTCGGACAGTGGGCGGGTTTGGTTTGGGATAAAGCAAAACGCCGTCTAAAGTAACTTGAGCGTGTCCTCCGTAAACATACCAAATCCCTGAACCTTTGAAAGATTCATTGCGGAGAGCAACCCTAATGTGACCGCGAATAGGAACAAAAGCCAGGAGTTCAAACTCTTTTCCCGCTGGGATTACTTGTTTTTCTGAGTCCTGAAGTTGAGAAGACGCTAGGGGTTTTGATTTAAAAATAGTGTCTCTGGTCGTTTTCAGGATCGGGCGAGGTGTGGGAATGTCCGTCGTTTTCGTTTCGATCAGCTTTTTGGCTGTGATTGCTCCCAAAAAACCCGGTTCGCCGCACTTCATCAAGGTTTGAAATTGGTGGAGGGCGGCGGTAGAAAGTGGGCCAAAGATGCCGTCTACTGGAGGTTTCAGTAAACCCAGGTCAATGAGACGGCTTTGAATTTGGCGGCTGAGCTCGTTGTCGGCAGCGATTGCTTTGGCATCGTACCTAATTTTTGAGTTGAGAAAGTTTTGTAATTTCATGCTTCCCTGCACACTTCAACGATTCCAAGTTTATACTCTCAGAAAATTACGGCCATTCTACCGATCGTCCGTACCTTAAAAGCTTTAAATTCATGATTCGATACAAAACCTTTAAGGCGGAGTGCGATCGAACTTGATATCCTGTCCAGTCGATCGATCGAAATAAGATGGGTTAGTAGTGCGGACTTTAGTCCGCACTACTAACCTTTTTTTGTTACCATCCTAGATCAGACACGATCTGACACAGTATTTTCAAATCAAAGAAGGCGATGATTTACCTTCTTTGTGCTCCCTAGCTTGACAAGCAAACGATTGCGTCTGGGAAAGAAGCAGTCGGGTTTATGCTGCTTCGGGGCGAATTACCACCACACCCATCGCATCGGGAGACAGATATTTGACGGCGGCTTCCCGGAGATCCTCGGCTGTCTGAGATTGGATGCAGGCTGCGTAGTTGAGGGCGGGAGCGATATCTCCTACCATCGACTGATAGTAACCGTACAAACTTGCTCGATCGCTGGGAGTTTCGTTACCGAAGATAAACCGATTTGCTACTTGGGTGCGGATGCGGGAAATTTCGGCATCAGTCACCAGTTCGGTTTGCAGAGTGCGGATGTGTCCGACGATGGCTGCTTCCACTTCGGCTATATTTTCTGTCGCCAGTTGAGCGGAAATCGAGAATACCCCGCCTAGTCGCTGAGTCATGTTGCTGACGGAAATTGACGAGACTAGCCCTCGATTTTCGCGCAAATCCTTAACCAAGCGAGTTGTGCGCCCGTGCCCCAATACTGTCGCCAAAACGTCGAGGGCGTATGTTTCGGACATTTCCACAAAGCCGGGGACTCGCCACATCACGATCAGTCGAGCTTGCTGGAGGGCAGAGTCTACAAATTCGCGGCGAACTGTTTCGGTAAAGGGCGATTCTTGGCCGTAGTTGAGAATTTCGGATTCTGGGTGAAAGTTGCTGAGGGCGGGCAGATTTATGGTGCTGTTTTGTGCTGTGCTTTTGCTGGCAAAACTTTCGGCGACAATTTCTATTAGTTGATCGACCGGCAAGTTACCTACAGCGACTGCTGTCATCGCCCCTGGCTGATATCTGCTGCTGTGGAAATCCCGCATTTGTTGGGCCCTCAGATTTTCGATGACGGAAGTCGGGCCCAGTACCGGTCGCTTGTAGGGCAGGACTTCAAAGGCTAATTGCATCGATCGCTGATAGGTGCG
This sequence comes from Microcoleus sp. S36a_B3, assembly GCF_036700745.1. Classification (NCBI taxonomy): domain Bacteria; kingdom Bacillati; phylum Cyanobacteriota; class Cyanophyceae; order Oscillatoriales; family Microcoleaceae; genus Microcoleus; species Microcoleus sp. S36a_B3. The sequence goes on from NZ_JAUBPN010000001.1 coordinate 228,046, forward strand.
CCGGCGCGGATTGTCTTCCGATCGTCTAATTTCTTCCAATACTACGAGCCGTTCGCGCTCGAAGGCATCGTCGGGAATGCTGGCGTTGAGCAAGACATCGACTTGCAGGGGGGCTAGTTCAGCAAAATCTTTAGGAGCTGTGGTGATGTAATAGTTCGTGTAATCTTGACTGGTGGCGGCATTGGTGACAGCGCCGCGTTGTTCGATCGCCCGTTCAAATTCTCCACTCTGAATGCTGGGAGTTCCCTTAAAAATCATGTGTTCTAAAAAGTGAGCCATACCGTTGATTTCGTCGGATTCTACGGCTGAGCCTAAATTCATCCACACGCTGAGGTTAACGGCATCGACTGGTAAGTGTTCGGCTATAACTGTGAGGCCGTTGGGGAAATGGCGCACTGTTGGAGCGTTTAGGGGCGATCGGGAGGATGATTTGAGCAGGGTTGATGTCATTAGGGTTTTAAATTTATTTGTTCTCTATATCTTAAATGGTCTTTAACGAAGGCATCGAGGATTCGGCATCTGTCATTGGCTATAAAAACTGCGATCGGGCACAACTGTTTTTTTTTGACATTATTAAAAATGGAAAATCCCAAATTGCATCAAAATTTAATATTTCGACAGCCTGCTTGGCAGCGATTCGCCCGATCGACCTCCGGGAAAATCGGCTTAATTTTGACTGTAGCGCTGATTTTCTCGGCACTGTTAGCTCCCCTACTTTCCCCCTACAATCCGGCGGTCGATCGCGATTATTTATCCCGATTAGTGGCTCCTAGCGCCCAGCATTGGTTCGGCACCGACAGTTTGGGGCGAGATTTGTTGGTGCGAGTGTGGCACGGATTGGGGATATCTTTGCTCGTCAGCTTAGTTTCTGTGGCTGCGGGATTGTTTGTGGGAGGGCTGTTGGGACTCTTCGCCGGATATTTTCGCGGATGGGCTGAGGTAGCGATCGGCACTTTTGCGGATATTTTGCTAGCGTTTCCTTCGATCTTACTGGCGATCGCCGTTGTCACCGTCACCGGGCCGAGCCTGCAAAGCGTAATTATCGCCGTCAGCGCCGTGCAAATTCCCATTTACATCCGCCTAACGCGCAGCATGGTGCTATCGCTGCGAGAACAAGAATTTGTCTTAGCAGTCAAAGCCTTGGGCGCCAGCGACTTGCGGATTATTTTTCGCCACATTTTGCCGGGAAGTCTCGCGCCGCTAGTTGTACAAGCAACTCTTTCGACTGGTACAGCCACGCTAGAAGCTGCTGGTTTAGGTTTTTTGGGTTTGGGCGCACAGCCGCCGGTTCCTGAGTTGGGGACGATGCTTTCTGATGCTTTTAAAGGCGGATATGCTCTTTCATCTCCTTGGACTATTTTGTTTCCAGGTTTGCTAATTACCTTGATAGTTCTCGGTTTCAACCTTTTAGGCGACGGCCTGCGAGACGTTTTAGACCCCAGGGGGAATTAGAAGGGAGAGTGGGAGATTGGGGGAGGGGGAGATTGGGAGAGGGGGAGAGGGGGAGAGGGGGAGATTGGGAGATTGGGAGAGGGGGAGATTGGGAGAGTGGGAGATTGGGAGATTGGGCAAAATCTTTCTTCTACCCTCGAACCTCAACATCCACCCATTACATACATCAATTACATCCGTTACGTCCGCTATACAATCCGTTGCCGAACTTCCTCCTCTTTCTCAAATCTCAAATCTCAAATCTCAAATCTCAAATCGACTTGACTGATGTCACGATGTACGCGAAACTTTACATAACACTGACGTATTGATCCCACCTATTAATAAGTTCTGTTAAGTTGTGACTCAAAACCTATCAATTAGTCAAAATTGATATAGTGGCGAGTCAGCCAACTCTCAAGAAGCGACTTCAGGAGGCATCGTACCAAGCTTGCTGGCGTCGGTGTCTGATTTCATCGTTCCTATTCAGTCAGCCCGGATTATGGAAACACTAGAATTTGTGATTTATCCAGATGGCCGCGTACAGGAAACAGTCACCGGCATTGTCGGTGCTTCCTGCGCTGAGGTAACTGCTGCTATAGAAGCCCAGCTTGGCGTGGTGCTTCATCAAGAGTCAACATCTGAATATTTCGCGCTTGCGCTCAATCAGTCAGCCGAAGCGACGGCCCAAGTGGCTTTTAGCGATTGGTAATCTTTTTTGTTGAGTTCACTTAAATTTTTTTTGGAATCACCATGTCACACTTTAGCCAAATTAAGACCCAGATCCGCAATTTGAATTCTTTGGAAGCTGCTTTAACTGATTTGGGTATCGACTGGAAGTCGGGCCCGACTGAGGTGCGCGGCTATCGCGGCCTCACCAGCACCGCTGAGGTTGTAATCGAGCAAGAAAACGGCTATGACTTAGGTTTTAGCTGGAACGGGACTGAGTATGAATTGGTGGCCGATTTGCAATTTTGGCAGCAAGCTTGGTCTGTAGACCGTTTTCTGAATAAGGTGACTCAGCGCTATGCTTACCATACTGTGGTTAATGAAAGCGCTAAGCAGGGTTTCCAAGTTTCTGAGCAAAAGCAAAATCAAGACGGTTCGATCCGCTTGGTGGTTCAGCGCTGGTGTGCTTAAAAATTTACAGATTGTTCGCAGCCAGGAATGCAAGTCGTTGCTGGCGATCGGGGAAAGATTCGAGTCCGCCTGGACTTATTGATTATTCTGAGGGATCTAAATGTCTGAGCTTTCTGGACTCGGAATAGATACAGCAAGCGATCGCACTGGTTTGGAGCCGGAGTTGGGCGGATTTTTGCGGGATGCGCCCGATCGCTCTGGTTTGGAACCGGAATTAGGCGGTGTGTTTCGCCAAAAAGGTGTCTATGTTGATGAGATTACCTGTATTGGCTGTAAGCACTGCGCTCATGTTGCTCGCAATACTTTCTACATTGAGCCGGATTACGGGCGATCGCGCGTAGTTCGACAAGACGGGGATTCTGAAGAGTTGATTGCTGAGGCGATCGACACTTGTCCGGTAAATTGCATTCACTGGGTTGACTACACCGAACTCAAGAATCTGGAAGAAGAACGCAAGGATCAGGTGATTCCTGTCGTTGGTTTTCCCGTAGATATGGCTACGGTTCAGGCCGGCATTCGCCAGCGCCAAAAAAATAAGGGCGATCGTCAGTTCAAAGGTAGCCATTGAAATCCGCAGGTTTTAACCTCAAGCTCAACAAAAACAGCCCGCCCGGGCTGTTTGTCGTATATATTGTATAATTAAAATTCATTTGAGAGGATGATGTTCCGCGAGAATTTTCTCAACTCTCGCTTCGTCGATTCTCGCAGTCAATCTTGTTGACTCGTTGTTATCGCGAATGGTTTTTGCTAAAGTAAAAGAGGAGCCAACCGAAAAAGTTAAACCCATACCCATAAAAGCTTTTTGCCAAGGATCTACCTGTAAATAAATCACACCAACAGTAGTTGCAGAAATGGCAACAATAAAAGAAACCCAGCACTGCAGAATCCAAGCATTAGTATCTTTTTGACGTATGATTTGTTGTGACATAATCTTTAAGCCCCAAATATATTTTTTGGTTGATTAACTTATACAATAATGAGCGTGAATGAAGCAGTCAGGAGAACAAAGGACAGTTTCTAGAAGTGCACAGGGCGATCGGGCTTTTTACTAAAAACTATAATGCTCTAAATAGGGTTTGAGGCTCTCGAAAGACTTGGTGGGAGTAGACAGTTGGGAAACTGGACTAAGGGATATTGATTTAGTTGGATTCGTTTTGTTAATTACTAGGGTCGGGGTCTATGGTTTGCTGCTGTATTTGTTGTAGCAAAGCTTGATAACGATGTCGTTCTTGTTCAAGTTGGGCGATCGCTAATAGTGACAATCCATCGGAATTGTTTGATATTGTCTGCTGTTGGTTCTCCGTCGCGATCGGGGTAGATGATTTCGGATACAGTTTCGGCGGGTAGTTGTTGTACCATAACTGTTGATGGGTTGGGGATGCTGATTTTAGTATAGCTAATCACAAACTAATTTTTAGTAGTTGAGTAAGAGTCGGTAGATATTTCTCAACAAGTTCTGCTAGTTTGCTAACATTTGTTACAGTAGCGGTAACACCTGTCAGAGCATCCAAAGCCATCGAACAAATGTCACTATCGCGTTCTTTAGGTGGCTTTTTGCCTTCTTTTGCTATTGTTTCCACTGCTTTTAATGCACTTCTCTGTTGTGTTTCAGAAAGAGCAGAGTCACCAGGAATTGCTTCTTGTAAAGCCGTGAGAATACTTGCTAACTCATCGCTATCGACAGCTTTTACATTTTTTAGCTGTTGAATTGTTACGGAAACTTGACCGCTGAGATCGCCTACCAGTGCTGAACCCGTGACATCGCCAGCAGTGATATTACCAACTGTAGTCTTATTTCCCTTATCTCCACCAATGAGATCGCCGCCTACATGGGTTTCTTTTTTCTTTTCCACGATTTTTACCTCTGCATTTGAATTCATTACAATATTATGTTCTTCACCCTGAATAACCACCGCATCTTTATAATAATTTATAAAGCTCTGGGGAATAACTGAGGTATCAGCCCCTTGAAAAACGCCTAATTTAGCTAAGATACTATTCCCATTTTTTTCTATAATAAAATGAGAAGTATCAACACCCTCATGTTCGTTAGCAGTTTGAGCTAAAGCAATCAAAAAAGCACTTAACTCTAATTTCTGCCTAAAAATTAAATCAAACACTTGATTGGATTTTTTTATCCATTTCTCAAATTCTCCGGGTTGAAATTCTCTATCAGTGGGTTGCCGTTCTACACCTTGATGCTGACTTAATTTCAGGAAAATATACTTACATCTGACATCATCAAAGTCAGTAGTTTGATTAATACTCCAATCTTGAATACAAGAACCTGTTAAAGAAGCCTCTGAAAAAGTTGCCCCTAATGCTTGTATTTTTACTAATTTCGCGCCGTTTAATTTAGCTTCTTTTAAATTAGCATTGTTTAAATTAGATCCTGTAAGTATAGCTCTTTCTAAATTCGCCCCTCTCAAATCTGCACCCGATAAATCAGCTTCCATAAAGTTTGAATTTTGGAGATCGGCTCCTTTCAAGTTTGCTCCTTTTAAAGATAATCCGCTATAAATTTCCCCTTCACCTTCGTGACTTGTCAATAAATCTCTGATTTTAGGTGATTCTAATATCGTATCTTTTAAAAGAGCCAGTTCTAATCCGGTTGCACCTTTAAAACTTGTACGAGTTAAATTTGCTTTTCTAAAATCTGTATGGGGTAAATGTGCGCCATCAAAGCAAGCCTCTGTTAAATCGACTCCATAAAAAGACGTTCCACCTTTTGCCGCCCATAAAAGCGCTTCATCTGCAAGCCAAGCAAATTTGGGCGAACCTTTCACTACTTGTTGAGCGATAATACTGGCTGTAAGGATGACTACGAGGGCTGCAATGCTATGAATAAAACCAGATTCAGCTTTTGGATTATTCACAAACTTTAAACCTAATAAAATTATACTTTCAGTTGAAATTACAGCTCCTAAAAGTGTTAATGATTTCCCGACAGCTCCCAGACATAAATCATTTAAACTCATAAAAAATGCTATACTAATTGCCCCTCCCCAAGCTAAAGCCATGCTAAAGCCTTGAGCAACAGCAACGCCTCCTATTCCTAAATTGGAACTATTTATTTCAAAAGTAATGTAAATAATAGCTCCTATAAACATCAATACTACGCTCGCGATCGCTGTAGCAACTTGCCAGCCTAAAAGTCCAATACAAACTAAATTGGTTAGATATAAGGTAATGGATACACTTTTAATTAAGTCTACTGAATAATCTGCTTTTGTTGTCGTCCAGACAATTTCTAACAAGCCACCTGAAAGAAAAGGTACAATACTCGATAGACAACATCCGAGGATACCCAAACTAACGATTTTTATTTTTTCTAAAGGTTTTTGTCCTGAACAGGCATTTGAAAAATTTTTATTATTTAAACTTTGACCTCGATATTCACAACTTCTAATATCTTTTTCATGAGATTTCATTTTTTTTATAGATTTTAATTATTCACAAAAACAATTGTTAGTCCGATTTAAAACTATACAAACTAATCTGCAAAGTATTCCTTCTGTGTTCCAAGATATAGGATCTAAAATTTTTAGAGCTGTTATATCTACAGGATGGTTGGCTAACAAATCTAGGAGATGGGGGTTTATACCTGAAATTAAACTTAATTCTTCTAAACTTAGATTTATTTCTTTGGCTACCTCTAGAATGCGAAGTCTTGTCGGGGGCAATTCTACATCTGCATCCAGTAAATTTTCTATGCTAGAGAGACCCAACGCTTCACTAATTTTTCCAAGATTGTCGCGTATTGGAGAGTCATTTAGTTTTTGCTTCCCTATAGGTTGCGTGCTGTAAAAACAAAGAGTTGGTAAGTCTATTTGAGTCTTAGCACTTAAGTCTTCTAAAGATGTATTATTTGCCTGAATCAATTCACTAATTTTGAGCTTTACGGCTTCTATTTTCAAAACAGGATTAACTAATTCGACAGTAGAAACTTTTAAAACTTCGGCAATCTTTGTCAAATCTGTAGCAGTAGCCTTTGTTATTTCAATCTGCTCTTTGGCATATTTTTGAATAACAGTTTCATCAATGCCCGCTGCCTGACTTAGTAAAGATAAAGCTTGTTCTCGAGCCTTTTGGGAAATTGATATTTCAAAAAATTCGTCGCCTCCTGAGTTTCCTAATGCAGAAGCAAGTTTTCCTAAGTTTTCTCTAGATAATACTGGAATATTTTCTTCTGGAATATTTGAAATATGACTCAGTAAAGATAAAGCCTTTGCTTCAGCTAATTCTTGAAGGCGAAGAGTAACCATTGATTTAACTTCCCGAATGCTACAACACACTACGCATATACTTAATCTTGAGCAAAAACCTGAAAAAATCAGGGAATATCAATAAAACTTTATTTAAAGTAATATTACTTAACAGGTAGGGGTTATACCAAAAGTTAGATTCAAAAGCAGCCCTGATAATTGTAGCCTTAGCCTATAGAAGGTCAGCAAGACTAATATGCAAATTCAAACACCAGACTGGGTTAGGGTTAAGAACGCTATATTTTATCAAAAATTCCCCGATCGCTTCGCCAGAAGTAAACAACCCCGCAGACGGCTACTGCAAAACTTTCTTTGGGAACAATGGCACGAAATTCCCACCCTTCAAGGCTAAAAAGGCGGCGACTTATGGGGTGTCATGTAACAATTAGATTATCTCCAAGACTTAGGCATAAACGCCATTTACTTCACCCCACCCAGATACCCGACTTCTTCAAGAAATCGGGTATCTAAAGCAACCTAATTAACTCCTAAAAGCGCTGTATCTACTTATTTTTCTGCTGAGTCTTCGCTTGTTCGATCGCAATTTCCCTCACAGCTTGGAAAGAACTCAAATTCGACGAACCCTCAATCGCCTTCACAGCCAAATCTTGAACCTGTTTCAAAGCAGAATCAAGTTGCTGTGACAAACTAGCAAGCCGCGCATCTTGATTTTGAATAGTCTGCAACATCCCTTGAATTTGCAGTTCATAATTTTGCTTTTGTCCTTCAATATCTTTAGCCAACAAATCCGCCTTAACCTTAGCTTGATAATTGCCAATATTGCGACCAGTATCCTTCCCATTCTTGATATTAGCTTCCAGTTCCTTCGGGAAAGCTTCCACCTTAGCCTTAACATCCGCAGACAGTTTTTCCCGTTCCGAAATAGATTTTTCGCGTTCCGCCCACTGTTTCTCCTGTTCCTGGCGAAACTCTTCAATTTCTTGATAAAGCCTTTGCTGGCGCTGTTCGTATTCTTCGATATCCAGATTTCGCTGAAGATTCAGATCGTAATCATACAACTCCTCATCCCGGCTGCGATCTTTTTGCTGATTATCATTACGTTCTGTAACAGTCAACTTTTGCAATTCCTGCTCTTTTTCCCAAGCCAGCCGCAGTTCCAAAAACTCCTGTTCAACAGTTTCGCGTCGTTCGCTGAGTTCGTCAGTAAAAGTTTTCGCACTTTCTTCGTACTGCTGAATTAAATTATCCAGCGTATCTTCCGCAACATCTTCTAAACTGTGCAACTCTTGCAGTTGTTGAACTTCTTCCCCCACAACGCGCCGCAATTCTTCCAATTTAGTAGCTTCGGAAGTTAACTTTTCAGACAACTCGCTGACAGCGCCACCAAAGCCAAATTGCAGCAAAATCAGATTGTCGATTGTGGACTGCATTTTTTGTTGAGTTTGAGTTAAAACCATTGATTTTTGTGCCTCCACAATAAGTTTTTCAGAAACTGCTGCTTGCTTTGGGGAAGCATTTGCTGGTTGGTTATTATTGATATGCTTCAGTTGCGATTCCAAAGCAGCCTTTGCTTCTGCGGCTTCCTTGTACGCTTCTAAGATTTCAGCCTTGGTGCTTTTGTCGCTAACTTTTTTGTTCACAACTTTCCATCTCTTAATAGTTGGGCAAATTTGGTCTCGTTTCAATTCTAATTCTTAGTCTCGCGTTGCGCGGACTTCGTTTGTGTAGGATCGGTTTCAACCGCCGAGTAATCTTTAAGATTTGCTCGCAAAAGCTTTCATTGCCAAATCTTGCGCTTGCTTCATCGTAGCTTGCAGTTGCGCGGAAATCTCAGCAATTTGTTCAGTTTGCCGCGCAATTGTCTGCTGTAAAGATTGCACTTTCAACTCATATCCCTGCTTGCTTCCTTCCCATTCCTTGTCCGCTAAATCTGCCTTGACTTTAGCTTCGCGGGAAACTTCTTGAATAGCTTCTTCTTTGGCTTTCATATAAGCCTGTTTGAGTTCTTCTTCAAATCCAGCGGCTTTCCTTTGATTCTCTTCAAACTCCGCTTGATTGTCGCTGAGGACTTTTTCTCTTTCCGCCCAGTTTTTGTCTTTTTCGCGGGTAGATTCTTGCAATTCCCGTTCTAGTTTGCGCTTCGTTTCTTCGTATTCGTCGGTTTCAATTTTGCGGTCGCGTTGCAATTCGTATTGATAATCGGCTGTTTCCTGCTGGCGCTGTTTAGTTGTGAGTGCAGTTTGTTCTTGAAATGCTGCATCAAATTCTTGCTGTTCTTTTTCCCAAATCTTGCGCTTTTGGGTTGTATCTTTTTCCAATACTTCGCGCTGATTGGCGGCGTTTTGTTCGAGGAGCGTCAGTTTTTCCCGGTGCTCTTGAGTTAAAATGTGGAGAGCGTCTGCTACAACTCTAACTTGCTGCAACTCTTGCAATTGTTCGGCTTCAATTTCGATCGCCCGTTTTAATTCATCTAATTTCGCAGATTCCGCCTTCAGTTTTTCCGAAAGTCCGCTGGTGATGCTGCCGAAATCTAATTGCAAGTCTGCCAAGCCTTTAACAATGCTATCGATTGTGTAGGTAGAAGCAACTTCTAGGAGTTGTTTGCTTTTGGCTTTTTCCGCTGACTGTTCCTTAGTTTCGACTTTAGATTCAATCTTTTTTTTGTCTGCTAAAATCTGCTGAAAATTTTGCAAAATCTTGGTTTTGCTATCTTTGGCTGTTGCTAGTGTCATAAGGTTTGTTGCTCCTGATTCAAATTTTTGCAGGGTTGGCTTGTGAGACGTTTTTAGCTATTCTAAGTTCCGCAGTTGGCTGAGAATAGCTCGGTATTCTTTGGCTGCATTCGGTGGAAAGTCGGGATGATTGCTGTCTAGAGATTTGAGAATTTTTTGACAGCGATCGCACCGATTGCTTTGCCAGCATTCGCACTCCTCAACTATACTTAAAAGCGTGTTTTTTAGCAGTTGATTTTCCGATAGCAAAGCTCGGTAATTCCGCCGGATAGATTCGGCAACTACAGTCATGTGCTGGAAGTCTTCGGTAAGACTTTCGATGTCGTTGACTGTATCATCCCGAATGCGATCGAGCATCTCAAAATTCTCTCTCAAACGGCTTTCTTGCAGGTTTGGTTTGGTTTTAATTTTAGTGACTTTTTTCATTTTACTCTTCGCTGTCACAGTTACGGAAAAAGCGCGATTTAATCGCGCCTTTTCCACAAAATTAGAACAAGTCAGCAGTTGCTCTATCTTCCGCTGACGGTAGCGACATACCGCCGTTAGAATTCAAAGCAATAGCATCGTTTTCACCGCTAGTGTGAGCGGCCATCAAGGACGCAACTTGTGCTGCTGGTAGGTTATCTAAACAGATCATAGCCCTGGTTCCTTCTAAGTCAATCATCCGCGATTGATTGCTCGGATCGGACAAAACTGCTGCTGCTTGATCGATAACTGCCCAGTCTTTTCGCTCCATCCACGACCATTTTAAACTGTAGTAATTGATTGGTTTTACTACTCCGCTGTCGTCTGGTTTTTGACCGGAATGTTTGACGAATTCGGGAACAAAGATTCCGGTTGCCGGCTCTACGCCGCGTGATTGAACTGATGCGACTAAACGGTTAAAATCGTTCAAGCTGCGGTTTTTGATGTATGTCACCATGACAACTCCTTGGGGGAGTTCGCCTGTTTCTGCGACGAACCAAAGTTGACCCCAAAGTGTGTGGGAAGTTTGACCGAGGGAACCGAAAAATTTGGCAAATTTAAGGATGGTAATCGAACACTTGGAACCGTAATCGGTATCGCCGATCGCCCATTGGCCGCTTTGGCAATTGTTACGTACTGCGATCGGGATTTCTGGTACTAGCAAAGCGTTGCTTGGTTTGGCTCCAAATACTGAAAATGTAGGTCTTTCTTTTGTAGTAGTCATTGTTGTTTTTCCTTAGTTCTTTATTGATTTACAGACAATTGGGAATTGGTAATTGGGAATTGGTAATTGGCTAATTCTCCCCCTCTCCCCATCTCCCCATCTCCCCATCTCCCCTTCCGATTACCGAATAAGATGTGTTGTGGCTTTTGGTTCGGGATAGGTATACTCCAGCATCGCCTCTTGTTGAGCTTTGATAATCCGCAGGGCGGTGAGCAAATGCTCTAAGGTTTCTAGGTGCGCTGGGGTGAAGTGGATGCTAAAGCCTTCGCCATCCCGCGCGTAGCCCGGACAAACCAGTGAGGCTGAGCTTTGTTCTTCGTGGGTGGCGATGTATAGCCAATCATCGTCTTCGAGCTTGTAATGCGTGTCTGTCCAGGTTCTCAGCATTTGCTATCTGTTCCTCCTTATTGGCTGCGTACAAGGGTTTAGATGCCGGGTGGCGATCGCTCCTCTCAAGTTTGCAGCGCTATATATAGCGTGTTTTTTAGATGATTTCCACTTTTTGCCACAGCAGTGCGGTCGAAAAGTTGACTAAAGCGTCAACTAAATTTATAGTAACGTATGTTGATTTTCCCGTCAAGTATTTTGTTGAAGTTTTCATCAAAACAGGCTAGAATGCTTGTCAGGAGGCGAAAAACCGTGGAACAAACATTTGGAAGACTGATCCGTCAAGCTCGCAAGGATAAGGCTTACTCACAACGTGAGCTTGCTGCTATGCTAAGTGTGGATTTTACTTATTTGTCGAAGTTGGAGAACGATCGCGCCGATTACGCGCCAAAAGAGGACGTAATTCGAGCATTGGCGCGGAATCTCGATATTAACGAAGAGGAATTGATTTTTTTGGCGGGTAGGCTGCCGCAGCAGTACGAAGCGCTGCTGAAGCAAAATCCGAAGGAAATGCAGGCTCTTTTCCGCCGGATGCAAGAAAATCCAGATTGGCTCAAACAATCTTTTGAAGCGTAAGAGAGGCCCCTGATAGTGAGTATTTTTAAACCGTATTGCTTCTATCCCAAAGAATCGATCGAGCGTTTGGCAAATGACATCCTGATGCAGATGCAGAAAACGCAAAAGTTTGCTCCGAAATGGCCTTTTGAAGCGACGACGGTTGCTGATTTTCTGGATTTGGGCGTAGTTTGGGACTACATTGAGCCGGATGAAGAAGGTGCGATCGCCGCCAGGATTTTACCCCAGCAGCGGTTAATCGAAATCAACGAATTGATTCTCGAAAAACCGCCGGGGTTCATCGAATCGACGATCGCCCACGAAATCGGCCACTGGGTGCTGCACGTCAATCAAGACGAAGCAGACGGCACTGTGGAACAGTTGGAACTCAATTTGGGCGATCGAGGAAAAACAGCGTCTGATGTCGAAGAACCGTTTGTCTGTCGGGGTGCGATCGCGAATACCAAAATTGCGTCGATCGAATGGCAAGCCCAATATTTTGCAAGCTGTTTGTTAATGCCCCGAGTTGTTTTGGAAGATAAAAGACAGGGACGCGATTTAACAAAATGGTCGCACTTATATAAAATGAGAGATGAATTGGGAGTCAGTATTTCCAACTTGACAAACCGCTTGCAAGAATTCGATTGGATTTACATTCCCAAGGGAACGCGCGAGATTTATGCCGGGAAAGATGCGGCAAACGGGCAGCAGCGGTTGTTTGGATAAAATTTGATTCAATTTGAGGTTTGAGAGAAATGTTCAAACCTCAGCTTTTTTTGGTGTAAGGAATAGCGGAAATAATATCAGGGAATAGTGCAGAAGAGCGAAACTGGAGACAAGACAAGCTGCTTACCAAGCAGGAGATTGAGAGATTGAAAACAGGAGAAATTGACATACACGAAATCAAAAATGAAGAAAATGCCTCTAAAAAAGACCTTTACAAAGACAGAGATGGAAACATATATGTCAAACCTAAAGGCGGTATGAGTCCGGGCGAACCAACAGATATAAACATTAATGATTTCTAATCATATTAAACAGGAGTTTGAGGATGGAATCAGAGATTTACGCTTATTTTGCCTTAATTGGAACTGACTTATCTCCAGAAGAGGTAACAGAAAAAGTCGGCATAAAACCAAGTAAAACTTGGAAAATTGGCGATTTAATTCACTCAAAGGCTACTATCCGCAAAAAGTACAATGGCTGGAGAGTAGATTCTCAACTTAGCAAGTCGGACGACTTAGAATCTCACATTAAATCTGTGATGGAACAACTTCAACCGGGATGGCTATCTTTGGTAGAGTTGTGTAAGCATTGTAAAGTCGAGATTTCTTGCGTCATTTATTACAGAAGTGGCAGCATCCCAGCGATTCATTTTGATAAATATATTGTTGAAAAAGTACATCAATTGAATGCGGCAATTGATGTAGATTTTTATGTTTTGCCAGAGGAGACTGCCTCGGATGAAGCAGTAGCAGCATGAGGGGTATAGGGTTGTTCTGCAAAGAGCGATCGCCCTTTTAGTCTCATTGCTTCCTCCTGTGGTACAGTATGAATGAAAAAAATCAAGGCTTACCCATGGTGGCTAGAAACCGGGTTTCTACGAGTTTTAAGAAACCGGGTTTCTGAGGTCAGGGCGCGTAAGTCCTAAAAATTTATCCTGTTCAAATTATGCTAACGAATATTGAAATCCTGCTGGCAGCTTGTGAGGAATTAAATATCCCTTGCGAAATCCTGCATCCTACCCAAAACTTGATTAGAATCAAACACGGCGGCGAAGAATATTATTTTGTCAATTACATGACGCCATTTAACAGCGCGTCAGCAGCAGAGATTTTTAAAGACAAAGAATATACCTATCAAATCTTAAACGGCAAGATAAATACTCCCAAAACTCTCGGTTTTGTCTCGCCTCACTGCGAGGAGAAGTATAAAAAATATTTAACTTTCCCAGATATTGAATCAATTGTTTTAGAAGTAAACAAAAAATTTGCTTTCCCGGTGATTCTCAAAAGAAATCGCGGTGCTGGTGGCAACAATGTTTTTTTGTGTAAAACTATAGAGCAAATTAAAGCAGCCCTAGAAATTATATTTAACGTCAACAGCAAAGATTATGACTATGTGGCGCTCGCTCAAGAATATATCGAAATTGCCCGCGAATATCGGGCTGTCTTCTGCAAAGAAAAGCTAGTTTTGCTGTACGAGAAAGACAAATCTCAGGCTGAATTTGCGGGGAATTTAAGCCCGCTGCACTGGGAAGGTGCAAAAGCCAAACATATAATTAATCCCGCTCTCAAGTCGGAGATTGAAGATTTTGTTAAACCTGTTTTTGATGAAATGGCGATTAATTATGCTGGGTTTGACATAGCGCTAGATAAAAACGGAGCATATTGGTTAATTGAAATTAACTCAAGTCCCAATTACGATATTTTTGTGAGAGATAACGATCGCCAAATTGTGGTAACAATGTTTAAAGGTCTTCTGGAGAGCTTGATTTTTAACAAAAAGCCGTAAATGCTCCATTTGAGGAATGCGCTACAATTTACTAAATCCAACTCTTAAAAAAAGCAAAACCAATGACAACAAAATTGTTAGAACTAGAAGGGACGTGGGAAGAAATTCTAGCGCAAGCAGCAAACTTTGCTGGACGCAGAGTCCGCATCATCGTTCTTGCTAACGAAGATGAAGAAGCACTCCCATCTCCAGAAGAAAGTTTTCGACAAGCATGGCTAGAAATAAAGACAGGAAAAACTAGACCTGTATCAGAACTGTGGGATGGAATTGATGCAGAGTAAATCTCCTTCAATTAATGTGTACTTTGCCGATGAATTTAAGCGCAATTTACGCATACTTTCCAAAAAGTACCGCCACATTCGCTCTGACGTTCAGCCGATTGTCGAACAACTTCAAGCTGGAGAATTGCCGGGAAATCGAATACCGGGAATTAATGATATTGTCTTTAAGGTGCGTGTCAAAAACAGCGATATCAAAAAGGGCAAAAGTGCTGGGTATCGACTAATATATTACGTTCTGATGCCTACAGCAATCTTTTTGATGAGTATTTATGCAAAATCAGAACAAGTGGATATTTCAGTAGAGCAAATTCTACAAATTATTAGCCAGTTGAATGATGCCACTATTCCTGAAGAAATAGAAGATGAAGAGGATAGCGATCGTCCGTCCTGACGGTTAAGAATCAAAATAAAAAAAAATGACATCACAAATGTTAGAACTAGAGGGAACTTGGGAAGAAGTTCTTACTTATGCTTCAGAATTTTCGGGTCGCCGAGTTCGCGTTATTGTTCTTGCTGATGAGGAACCGCTGAAGTCAGCCGAAGACTGTTTTCGTCAAGGATGGCACGAAGCAATGACAGGAGAGACTGTACCGCTTTCTGAACTGTGGGAAGGTATTGATGCAGCGATCGGCGAGATGATGGAGTCTCTGCCAGAAACTTTACAGCAGCGAGTAGCAGAATACTTGAAAGAGTATATCGAAGACTTAAAAGATGAGCTTCGATGGGACGAATCTTTCCAGAAAACGCAACCGCAACTTGTGGCTGCTGCCCAACGCGCAAAACAAGAAATTGCTGAAGGAAAGGCACAGGAAATGAAACTGAATGAGTTATGAAATCTGCTACCCTTCCTTCTTTTTGGGAAAACTACAATTCTCTTGACATTAGAGTAAAAGAGCAAGCTAGAAAAGCTTATAGTTTCTGGCTGGAAAATCCCTTTCATCGATATTTGTACTTCAAGTCTATCAACCAAGAAGACAATATCTGGTCTGTGAGAATAACGCGGAGCTATCGAGCAGTAGGGATTTTACAAGGAGATACAGTGACATGGTTTTGGATTGGGAAACACGATGATTACGAACGCTTTTTTTAGTATGAATCAGTCAATATTGAATCTAGTCATATCTTCAAAAAGGCGATCGCTCTTTCTCGATCGGCGGTTAAAAATTTACATCCTCTCCAATACCTGAATCCCCAACAATCCTAACCCCAATTTCAAAGTCCTCGCCGTCAAATCGCACAAAATTACCCGCGAAGTCCGCAGCGGTTCCTCGGCTTTCAAAACCGGACATTGCTCAAAAAATTGATTGAACTTTTGACTTAATTCAAACAAATACTGACAAATTCGATTCGGTAACAAGTCGCCGCCCACAGCATTTATAACTTCATTGAACTGTAATAAATGCTTTGCCAATACTAACTCGGCATCTGACTGCAAAATTACTTTTGCACCAGCATCTAAGTTGTCAAAATCAATCTCTCCTTTGCGGCGAATGCCCTGGACGCGCACGTAAGCATACAGCATATAAGGTGCGGTATTTCCTTGCAATGCAAGCATTTTGTCGTAACTAAATACATAGTTGCTGGCGCGATTTTGACTTAAATCGGCATACTTGACGGCACTTAAACCAACTGTTTGAGAGACGCTGGCAATAAATTCTTCTGTTTCGTGTCTTTCCTCGGCTTTTAATCTGTCTTCTAAATCTTGGCGGGTGCGGACGATCGCCTCATCGAGCAAATCCTGCAAGCGCACAGCTTCTCCTGAACGGGTTTTTAATCTTTTGCCTTCTTCTCCCAAGACTAAACCGAAGGGAACGTGGACAATTTCGACATCTTCGGGAATCCAACCGGCTTTTCTGGCTACGGCAAATACTTGGGCGAAATGGTTGGCTTGTCCTGAATCTGTGACGTAAATGATGCGCTTTGCACTGTCGTTTTGGATGCGGTAGCGGATGGCTGCTAAATCTGTTGTTGCATAGTTGTAGCCGCCGTCGGTTTTCTGGACAATTAGCGGCAGCGGTTCGCCTTCTTTATTGGAGAAACCGTCTACAAAAACGCATTTTGCGCCGTCGCTTTCTACTAGCAAACCTAACTTGTTTAAGTCTGCGATTACTGCGGGTAATAATGGATTGTAAAAGGATTCGCCGCGTTCGGTTAGTTTGATGTCTAGTAAGTCGTATATTACTTGGAATTCGCGGCGGGATTGATCGCACAGCAGTTTCCAGGCGCGGCGGGTGTCTTCTGCGCCTGCTTGCAGTTTTACTACTTCTTGGCGGGCGGTTTCTTTGAAGGTTTCGTCTGCGTCGAAGCGCTGTTTTGCTTGGCGATAAAATGCCACTAAATCGCCTAAATCTAGAGCGTCAGCGGTTGTTAATGCTTCCGGGTGAACTTCGCGCAAATAGGCGATCAGCATCCCGAATTGGGTGCCCCAGTCGCCGATGTGGTTGATTCTGAGTACGTCGTGGCCTTGAAATTCGAGGATGCGGGCGATCGCATCTCCGATGATTGTCGATCGCAAATGTCCGACGTGCATTTCTTTGGCTATATTCGGACTGGAAAAGTCGATCGCCACTCTCTGAGGCGTTTTCACCGGTTCAATCCCCAAACGGGTGTCGGCGGCGATCTCACTTATTTGCGCTTCCAAATAAGCCGGTTTCAGCTTCAAATTGATAAAACCGGGCCCGGCGATTTCTGGGGTTTCGCAGATGTCGGCGATGTCTAGATTTTCAATAATAGCAGAGGCGATCGCCCGTGGGGGCTTGCCTAACTTTTTGCCCAAACTCATAGCTGCATTGCACTGAAAGTCCCCAAACTTGGGATTTCCCGCAGGGGCTAGCATCGGATCTGTACCCGCATAACTCTCGCCGAATGCGGAGGTGAAGGCTTTTTCAAATCTGGTTTTTAACTGTTGGGCGATCGAGTTCATCTTTAATATTTTGATTGGATATTTATTTTAAACGCTAGGGGTTGAGGTCGATCGCAACTTTTAGCTTTACTGCTGGGGGGATTTCCCCCTCGATAATATTTTCTATCCTGACCTCAATCACAGCGTTTCGTATCTTAGACTACAGATTATCACAATGGCGATCGCCAAACAAACCTGTCAAGATCACATATAGTCAACGATCGCGATCGCTAAATAATTTTGTTAAATCGCTTACATTAAGGTATGTTAAAATTTTTTCAATGCTCCCAAAAATCCTACGAAAGGAAGTAGTTATGTTATCTCAACCTGTTTTTGGCGATCGTTCTCTGACACAAGCCTTCGATCGAGCAGTAATCGATCGCTTCGATGAGCCTCTGAGTCTTTCAACTCAAGCACTATTAGAAGATTGCACCCTCGGCTTCGCCGCTTGTCCCGAAGGAGTCAAAACCTTTTTCATCATCGCGCCGAGTCTGGATGTAGCAGACGAACTAATTCAAAGAATCGACAGCATTTTAGATCGAGTTGTCGAACTCATGGCTGGAGTCAGACAAGTTGGCCTGTGCATCTTTCCCACCGACAGCGAAGACGAGCAACCTGTCGAACTCCCAAACTCCGAAAAAGTTCCTCCCGATTGTATTGCTTGCAAATTCTTTACTGTTATTTGTGCGGATGCGGAGACCGATCGCTAAAATTGACAGTTAGCAACCAGCAAATCGCTGCGATCTGCCCAAGCTGTGCAGCGTGCAGGCATCGCATAGATTGCTTGTTAGTTCAGTTGCTGGAATCTAGAGGGCAAATCGTGCAGGTAATTCGATCGAAATCAACATTTCACTCGCTATAAAAGAGTGTTAAACAAGTCGGGAAAATTAATATATAAAAGGCTCGCTTGTCAGTCGCTCTGATTTTACCTGCAGGCTCAAACAGCCGTGCATCTACTTTTTAGCTCCACCATCAAAGCCGCTAAAACGCCGCATAAAATTTCCGGGTGTCTCGCTTCAAAAGACAGTTGAGAGTTAGTAGGGTGTGTCAGCCTGCAGTTTCGCTCCAGTTAAAACACTTTGAAACTGACGCACCCTACGGCGATATATCGCTAGTAGTTAGTAGGGTGCGTCAGTCTTCATTTTTGACACAATTCAAACACTTTGAAACTGACGCACCCTACGGCGATATATCGTTAGTAGTTAGTAGGGTGCGTCAGTCCCAATTTTTGACACAGTTAAAACACTTTGAAACTGACGCACCCTACGGCGATATATAGTGCGATCGCTCTGCCGCGATCGGAGAATTTGTTAAAAATTTAAGTTGAAAATTTTAATTATTAAATTTTATGTCTAACATGGGCGATAAAATCTAAGATTGAAATTCTCAAATCTCAAATTAAGCCATCATGGTAAAACTGACACCGAACCCCAGCTTTAGTTTAACGATTCGCGTTGCTGTGCCGAACCAGCCGGGAATGCTCGCCAGCGTCATCAACGCGATCGCCTCTGCAGGCGGCAACTTAGGACAAATCGACTCGATCGAGCAAACCCGCGCCACTGCGGTGCGCGATATCACCGTCGATGCTTCGAGCACCGAGCACAGCGAAGAAATAGTCCAAGCAGTAAAAACGCTACCGGACATCAAAGTGATCGACGTGTACGATCGCACTTTCCACTTGCACCGCGGCGGAAAAATCACCGTAGAAAGCAAAATTTCCCTCAAACGCCAGTCTGATTTGGCAATGGCTTACACCCCCGGAGTCGGCCGCATCTGCACTGCGATCGCCAACGATCCGCAACAAGTTTACAACCTCACAATCAAACAAAATACTGTTGCCATTGTTACCGACGGCAGCGCAGTTTTAGGACTGGGAAACCTGGGGCCAGAAGCCGCCCTGCCGGTCATGGAAGGCAAAGCCATGCTATTTAAAGAATTTGCCGGAATTGATGCCTTTCCTATCTGTTTGAACACCCAAAATACCGAAGAAATTATTCGTACTGTGCAGAACATTGCCCCGGTTTTTGGCGGAGTAAATCTCGAAGATATTTCTGCTCCGCGCTGTTTTGAAATCGAAGCAAGATTGCGGGAAACTTTAAATATTCCAATTTTTCACGACGACCAGCACGGCACTGCAATTGTCAGTTTGGCAGCATTAATTAATGCCTTGAAATTCGTGAAAAAATCCCTCGCCAAAGTGTGTATCGTGATTAACGGTGCCGGTGCGGCCGGAGTGGCGATCGCCCGCTTGCTGCGCCAAGCAGGTGCCGAAAATATCATCATGTGCGACTCCAAAGGCGTCCTCTCCAAAGACCGCACGGATATGAACCCAGAAAAACTAGAATTTGCTGTGGCCAAGGGCGGTACTTTGGCAGATGCGATCGCCGGTGCGGATGTATTTTTAGGCGTTAGCGCCCCCGGCGTGCTGACGCGATCGATGGTGCAATCGATGGCCGAGAATCCGATTGTTTTTGCAATGGCAAATCCCATTCCCGAAATTCAGCCAGAATTAATTATGGAAGATGCCGCGATTATTGCTACCGGACGCAGCGACTACCCAAATCAAATTAACAATGTTTTGGCATTTCCGGGGATATTTCGAGGTGCTTTGGACTGCAAAGCTAGCACGATTACGACCAGTATGTATTTGGGTGCAGCTTACGCGATCGCCTCTTTAGTCAGCTCTTCTCAACTTGACAAAGAACATATTATACCATCTGTTTTTGACGAAAGAGTTGCGATAGCAGTCGCCGATGCAGTGCAGTTGGCCGCCCGCGCCGAAGGTATCGCCCGCGATTAATTGAACGAAGTTCCGCAACGGATTCGATCGCAGATTTAACTGATGTAACGCATAGAGGGAAGTTCGGCTTTCTTGGTCGAACTTCCTTACCGAGTTATAAAAGTTACAATAAACTAGATAATAAAGATATAATTGAATCGGAGCGTCTCTGTTTTACATTTAGAGTGCTGTCCCGGCTCGCGAGTTTTACAATGAATGCACGCGCGGAACACTCTCAATAAAAAAATGCTTTTTACAAAGCCCCATATGCTCCCAATTGAATCACCCAAGTCTAGCTAAGTCAGATGCAAAGCCAGTTAGGAGAAGACCGGAGCGATCGCAGCAACCGCAACTTATTAGAACTAAGTCCGATCGGGCTAGCATTGTGCCGCGCGGACGGGACTTTTTTGGACGTAAATCCAGCTTTTGCAAGTACGATCGGGCGCACAGTTGCAGAAACTATCAAGCTCAACTACTGGGAAATTCTGCAAACAGATTGCGCTGAAACAAAAAAAGATCGAGAAAATCTTACTAAAAATAGCTCTACGCGATCGTGCGCTGCAGCATATAAACATAAAAATAACTATCTCGTACCCGTGCGAGTTTCCCAGCGGACAATTGAAACAGAAGGAGAGTCCGCGATTTGGTTGAGTGCGGAAGAAATTTTTAATATTCAGAATGACAATAGCGAGCCGCTGGAATCAACAGAACACAGCAATTCAAATCTAGAAAAATTGCTCGCGAAGCAGACTGCTGAACTGGCAAAAACTCAGGAACTACTCCAACAAAAAAACGCCGAACTCAAAGTGGCAAAATCGCAACTGCACCACCACAGTCTGGTTTTAGACCAAATTCGAGAATCGGTGATTTGCACCAATATCGACGGGTATATTACCAGTTGGAATCAAGCCTCCGAAAGGTTATACGGATATCAAGAAGATTGGGTAATCGGAAAGCATATTTCTATAATTTACCCTCCCCAACAGCAGGAATTTTTATTAGAGCAAGTTATCAAACCCCTACAAAAAAAAGGTTTTCACGAAGTAGAAATTATTACCTGTCGCAAGTCTGGAGAACAATTTGAATCGCACCTGTCACTTTCGCTGCTGAAAGACAAGACGGAAGAAGTTATTGGGATGGTTGGCTATTTGACAGATATCAGCTATCGCAAAGTTTTAGAACAAGAATTAGCACAAAAAAAAGCACTGTTCGATAGCTTTTTGCAGGAAGCCCCGGCGGGAATTTGCATTTTTGACTCGCAACTGCGCTACGTGCAAATTAATCAATTTTTAGCACAAATAAATTGCCTCACTGCCGTAGAACACCTCGGCAAGACTCTACGCGAAATATTGCCGCATATGGCTCCAATAGTAGAGCCTTTGTACGAAGAAATATTGAGAACGAAAACTCCCTTAATTAATATCGAGATGAGCGCTGAAAATCCCATGCTGCCGGGGGTTGTGCGACACATGACAGGCTCTTATTTTCCTCTGTTCGACAAAGACGGTGAGGCGATCGGCATCGGTGCACTCGTGATTGACATTAGCGATCGCAAACAAGCAGAAGCAGCACTGGAAAAAAGCGAACAGCTATACCGCACGATGGCAAGCAACATTCCTAACGGTGCGGTGATGCTGTTTGACACAGAAATGCGCTACACCCTGGTAGAAGGTACAGAATTAACAGCAGTGGGGCTTTCCAAAGAATTGATGGAAGGCAAGACAATCTGGGAAGTATTCGAGCCGGATTTTTGCGCTGCTGTCGAGCCAAATTATCGGGCAGCCCTGGCAGGAGAAACAGTTGTAACAGAATTTACTTACCGCGATCGCATCTACCTCGCTTACACTTTGCCAGTCAGAAACCAACGGCAAGAAATCACCGGCGGATTGTTGATGACTCAAAACATTACTGAGCGCCAATTGGCAGAAGAAGCCCTCAAGGAAAGCGAGGAAAAATACAGGTGCATTGTCGAGACAGCCGATGAAGGAATTTGGATAATCGATGCGGAGGGTAAAACTACTTTTGTCAACCAAAAAATGGCCGATATGCTCGGCTGCACCGTAGAGGAGACGATCGGGAAGTCGCTATTTGCTTTCATGGATGCAGAAGGCATCGCGATCGCGCAATTCAATCTGGAGCGCCGCCGTCAAGGAATTAAAGAACAGCACGATTTTAAGTTCCGTCGCCGCGACGGCAGCGACTTGTGGGCGATACTTTCTACTAATCCGTTGTCTGACAAAGAAGGGCGCTATGTCGGGGCTTTGGCAATGGTTGCCGACATTACCGATCGCAAGCAAACAGAAGCCGCACTGCAGCAGTCGGAAGCCAAATTTCGATCGCTCTACGAATTAACCACTATAGCTGTTTTTATGTCCGATGAAAATAGTATTTACGATGTCAATAACGCCACATTAAAACTATTTGGATATACTTGCAAAGAGCAGTTTATTGGCAATCATCCGGGTAAATTGTCGCCGCCTTTTCAACCCAATGGCAGAGATTCTTCGACATTGGCGAGCGAAATGATGGCGATCGCCTTTGAGCGCGGAAACCACCGTTTTGATTGGCTGCACCAGCGCTCGGACGGTACTGAGTTTCTTGCAGAAGTCGTGCTGACAGCCATCGAAGTGGGAAATCAAAAACATATCCAAGCGGTCGTCCAAGATTTAACCGATCGCCAACTTGCAGAAGACACTTTAGTGCGATCGGAACAAGCCCTGAGACAGCAAGCTCAACGAGAACAACTGTTGAATCAAATTGCCAACCAAATCCGAAATTCTTTGGATTTAGACACAATTTTAGCAACCGCTGTTCAAGAAATTCGCAATCTTATCCAGCTAGATTGGTGCATCTTCATTTGGTATCGCCCCAACAGCAATCCTCCGGTTTGGGAAATAGTTTGCGAAGCGAAGAATGCCGATTTGCCGAGTTTGTTGGGTACTTATGCTGTAGATGACAAATCTAGTGCCGCAGTGCAGCAGATTTTGGGCAGAAAAATTATGCGAGTTGATGATGTTAGCTTGTTTGAAGATGTAGAAGTGCGCGCAATTTTTCAGTTATTTAAAATTAACTCAGTGCTGTCGCTGCCGGTTCATACTGCTTCCGGCGATATAGGCACGATTAGCTGCTATCAGGCTGTGTCAGCGCGCCATTGGAGCGATTCGGAAGTCGAGCTGATGCAAGCGGTAACTGCTCAAATTGCGATCGCGATCGACCACGCAGAATTATACACCCAAACCCGTACAGCGGCTGAATTAGCTAGAGCTCAAACTCAACACCTAGAACAAACTTTGCACCAACTCCAACGCACCCAAACTAAATTAATTCAAAGTGAAAAAATGTCGAGTTTGGGACAGTTAGTAGCAGGTGTCGCCCACGAAATTAACAACCCGGTTAATTTTATCTACGGTAATCTCAGCTACACCAGTGAATACACTCAAAACTTGCTAAAAATTCTGCAACTTTACGAGCAGGAATACCCGCAGCCACCTGTCACAATTTTAGAGGCAAGAGAAGAGTTGGAAATTGATTATCTTATTGAAGATTTACCGAAAATGATATCATCTATGAAACTCGGAGCCGATCGCATCCGCGACATTGTTTTGAGCCTGCGGACTTTCTCAAGACTTGACGAAGCTGAAATGAAACAAGTTGACATTCACGAAGGCATCGAAAGTACGCTGCTGATTTTGCAAAGCCGCCTGAAAAATAAACCCGATCGCCCGCCTATTAATATTGTCAAAGAATACGGTAACTTGCCTTTAGTGGAATGTTATCCCGGTCAGTTAAATCAAGTATTTATGAATTTGTTGACAAATGCGATCGACGCTGTGGAAATGGAAAATGATAATTTCGCTCGCACGGGCAAAAATCTCACAATTACGATTCGTACCGAAGTAACGGAAAATAACTGCGTGGCGATGCGAATAACAGACAGCGGCCCAGGGATGAGCGAAGACGTGCAACAGCGCTTGTTTGACCCATTTTTTACCACAAAACCAGTCGGCAAAGGCACTGGCTTAGGATTGGCAATTTCGCACTCTATTGTCGTAGAAAAACACGGCGGTCAGTTGTCGTGCAATTCTGTAGTGGGAGAAGGTGCCGAATTTGCGATCGAGATTCCGCTGCGGCAAAAAAGAAATTAAAACCCGTAAAATTCCCACAAACTGGGTTTGGGGAAAGAAGGACTAAAGTCCTCACTACGAACTTGGTTTTTTGGACTTGGCTTTTAACTTAAACATTTTACATAAACCCGATCGCACCTTGGCGTTTCCACACCAGTCGTCGGTAAATATCCGCTATTTTCGTACATCTTAACAGCTTCCTTGAGAACGCTAGCCGTTTCGATCCAAATTTCATCAAAGCCGCGAGCCATTATTGTACTTTCTAACTCTTGCAGTAAAAACTTTCCCAAACCTTTTCGCCTTACTGTCGGCAAAATATACATTTTGCGAATTTCTACAGCCTTATTACCGCGTTCAATCGGATAATAAGCGGCCGTACCCACGATTTCTTCTTGCCGTTCTACTACCCAAAATTCTCCACCATTTTTATGATAAAATAATTCGACATCATAGACATCTCGATCTGCCCCGCAAGGCTCACAGTTTAAACCGTACTCTGCTAAAATATTTTTAATTAAATTGAACGCATCCGCCCGATCGCGCGTTTCCCAGGAACGAATCAAAAAATCTAAATGTTGGGTTTTCATGGGTTGTTGAAAATTATACTTATTGGTTTGCTGTAGCAACCGTAAAACTACTGATTATTTGTGCTTTACAGTATAGAAATACACCCAATTTTTAACTGTGAATTCTCGGTTCAGGATAAAGAGTTGCCAGCAAATCACTTTCTAACAATGATAATTCCTCCAGCCGTTCTATCACCAAAGCGCGATCGAAATAAGTTGTTGCTAAAATCCAATATATCCCATAATGGCGCGCTTCCGAAGCCATTAAACTGCGGTAAAACTTAGCTAATTCGGCATCGGGACAACGATCGCCCAACAGCCCCAGCCGTTCGTGACTCCGCGCTTCAATCAAAGCAGAAACCAGCAAAGAATCCAAAAGTCTCTCCGGTTCCTGTTTGCGAATTTGGGCGGACAAACCGGCACCGTAGGGAGGCGCAGCCAAAGGCCCCAAAGCGATACCGCGCTGTTCCAACCGCTGGTTGACTTGCTCGAAATGCTCTAATTCTTCCCTGGCGATCGCTGTTAGCATCCTCACCAACTTTTCCCGCGCTGGATAGCGAAACATTAAATTTAACGCTACTCCCGCCGCTTTCCGCTCGCAGTGAGAATGATCTAACAAAATTGTATCCAAATGGGCGATCGCCTGTTCGATCCAAGCTTCCGAAGTCGGCTGCTTCAAAAACTTAATAGTTGGTAGTGTCATTAGCCAGTTGTTAGTAGTCAGTAGTCATTAGTCATTAGTCATTAGTTGTTGGTTGTTAGTTGTTAGTTGTTAGTTGTTAGTTGGCAACAGTCAACAGTCAACAGTCAACATCATTCCGGTGTTACCGGAAATGATATTAGTCATCCTATTTTACACAACTTTTTAAACACCCATACATATCATCAGCAAACTTTTTAGGATTCCACAGCGGCGACAAATTAGCTGGGTCTTTAGACTTCATCAAATATGCTTGAATTGCCTGTCTCAAATCACCATCTTTACCCAATTTTACACCCATATCCACATATTCCTCCCAAGACTGAGCGGCACCAGTTTCCATCCCCAAAACCTGCAAAAACGAATAACCCATTCTCGACAAAAATTGCTCTCCGGTACGAGTCACCACAGGCAAATTAAACCACAAAGCCTCTAAAGTGTGAGTTCCTCCATTATAAGGATAGGAATCCAACAAAACATCTGCCAGCAAATAGACAATTCTGTGTTCTTCCTCCGTAGCAAACCTCGGCAAAAACTTAATTCGGTGTTTGCTGACTCCTTCAGCTTCGCAAGCTTGGTGATACGCAGCCTCAAACACCGCAGCATCGCCCAAAGCTTTGTGAATTAAAACGCTGTTCGGCACTTGTTTGAGAATCGCAACTTGTGCTTTTACTAAGTCGCGATTAAATTTTCGGCCCGGAGCGACGCACAGGTAAACTATCTGATCCAAACCGATCCGATTCGACCTTCTCAATGCCACCGGATCGACTCCGTACCTCTGAAAACCTGACACCGCTACAAAAGAATCCGGCATCCTAATTAGCTGTTCGTCATAATATTTTTCGCGACCTTCTGGGTGCGAGTGCCAATCTGTAAGAAAGTAATTTTCCGAGGATATGTAAGGTGCATCAAATCCCAACCAAGAAATACAAACTGGTGCTGGTTTTTGGTAGAGAATGTCTGCGTGAATCGGTACGCTGAGAGAATCTAAATCGACTAAAACGTCTAATTCATCTTGCTGAATTTGGGCGATAATTTCTGCGGAATTGGCAAGTCCGTTCGGGTAAGTTTTGGGAAAAGTCAGTTTGCCGAAACTTTCAAATTGCTGAGTGCGATCGTCAGGAACAATTCTTTCGGAAGCGTATAAATGCAGGTTGGGTGTGATGCCGGACAATTCGCGAATGATGTCAGCGCTGCACCAACCTACAGAATGGCGGCTGAAGTGATTGGATAAAAAGCCGATTTTTAATTTGCTACCTGGGGCTTTTGGTTGGTAACTGTAATTTGCAGGTTGAGGAAAATTAGGTTTGATACATTTGTCAACGTACTTTTTGGCAATTAATCTGTAAAGTTGAGAGTTGGCTGCCAAGTCATCTCGCAGATAGGGCGTGCTGAATAAGAAGTTTGCATAAAGCGATTTAATTTCTACCGAACTTGCCGTTTCTAAGTTTTGCTGCAAGTAGGATTCTAATTCTAAAAATCGATCGCCTGCAATTTGATTCAATCCCGATACTTGATAGGTGCTGACGAAGTAAATCGCCGTCATAATCGGATCGGTTTCGGCGCACATTTGGCTGTATGCGTGCACGGCTTGCCGGGCGGCTGCTAAATTGCTAGTATCTCTGAGGATGCCGCACAAATGTTGGTGGGCCGAAATAAAATCGGGTTTAATTTCTAGGGCTTTTTGCAGGTTGGGTATGGCGTCTTTAAATTTGCCTTGGTGGCGCAAAATTATGCCAATTTGACAGTATGCTTCGGGTAAATCGGGTTTTAATGCGATCGCCCGCTGCCATGCAGCCACAGCCTCATCTAGCTTTCCCTGCCGCGCTAATTTATCTCCCAAATTTATGTAAAAATCTACCTGAGCCAGATGGGGATTGAGTTCGAGAGCTTTTTGTTCGTAGGCTACAGCAGCATCAAACTGCCCTTGCTGCTTCATCGCCCCTGCCAAATTCCAGTAAGCAGCGGCCAAAGTTGGTTTGAGTTCGATCGCCTTTTGGTAGTTGACAGTCGCCTCCACCAAACGCCCTTGCTTGTAGAGCATACTGCCCAAATTAGCATAGGCCTCAGCAAAATCGGGATTCAGGGCGATCGCCTCCGAATAAAACCGCATCGCTTCCTCAATTTGGCCGCTGGCTTGCTGCACGTTACCCATTGTCACGTAAGCCGCCGCGCAATCCGGTTGCAATTCCAGAGCTTGGCGACAAGCAGCGACTGCTGCTGCTAAATCACCTTGGGAGTAATAGGTTTCTGCAACGACTGTCAGCGATGCAGCATCTTCAAATTGGGGTGTTTCGGATTGGTTGCGAAAATCGGAATTCATTTGGCGGCCTATCTGTGCTATCAAGTTAAAGGTTGAATCTATATTATTTTGCAGAGTACCAGTTTTAGCGGAATTACGCGCGATCGTCACAGAGAATTTATGAGCGACAAGCAAGCGACACAGCACCAACCTAACATCAAGTGGAAGCCAAACCTCCTGCTGGGGATACTCTTGTTAGCCTTAGCAATCCCCTTGCCTTTTGCCCAAAAGACTCTCGCACAGCAGCAAACAGCGAACTTTCGGCAGCGAGTATTTCAAACTGCTCTTTATTTCACCTTATATTTTGAGGGTGGATTCAGCAATCACCCAGCCGATAAAGGCGGCAGAACCTATCGGGGCATCCTGCAAACAGAATACAACTCGTACCGCTACAGTCGCGGGCTGCCGCCCCTTGACGTGACGCAAATGTCGGAAGCAGAGCTCCTAGAAATTTATAAATATTACTGGGATTCTAGTCTTTCGGGAACTATGCAGCCTGCTTTGGCGATCGTCATGTTTGACACCGCAGTTAATTTCGGTATTAACAATTCTATTACATTTTTGCAGCAAGCTTTAGGATTGCCCCAAACTGGTATTTTTGATTCGCGCACCAGGGAAGCATTGAAAGTCGCTAATAACAAAAATACAGCGCTACAAATGATTAACGAACGGATTATTTACCGCTACAAACGGGTGCAAGAAGATCCGAGTCAAATGGCTTTTTTTCGGGGTTGGCTGAGCCGCGATTACAGTTTGTGGGGCTACGTAAACAAGATTAAGTAGTTGGCAGTTGGCAGTTGATTGTTGGCAGTTGGCAATTCGGAATTATAATCAACAAATAACAAATTGCTCGTTACTTTCGCTCTGCCCGGTAATGCAGGTGCGGAGGCTCTGCCTCCTTCTATCTCGCGGCTTCTGGAGAGAGGACTGTAGGAAGTGCTTAAGTTATACCATTTTTCTAAAGATGTGCTATAGATGAAGTCTTAGCCCCCCGCGAGTTCGGGGGGGGTAATATCTAGCGCTACTTTATGAAATTGGTATTATTAAGTTTTCGATCCTTAGATACGAAAAGACTGTAGGAAGTGCTTAAGTTATTAAGTTTTCGATCCTAAAAGACTAATCAGTTGAACATAAACCGCCCATAACAGAAACATAAAAACAAAACCTATAGCGGCTGCACGAGTAACTTAAACCATGAAAATATGACAGTAGAAGAAGCAATAAATTTTTTAGACAATCTGGTGTACGAACAAACCCAAAAACGCCTAACTCGGTTGCAACAGTCGATCGCGCGAGGCGTTTTAGGGGGTTTGACGTATCAAGAAATTCAGCAAAACGATCCGCCCGTGGCTACACAGTGGGCTACCTGGCGCGGTATGTCGGCTACAACTTGTGGAAAGACCTCACCAAGGTACTGAAGCAAGCAGGAATTATTGAAGCAGAAGAAAGAGTAGTCGGAGCAAACCTTTGGGACTGCATCATCAGAGGTGTACAAAAAGGCACGCAACCAGCTCAATCTCTGGATCCGATATTGGGACAACTGCTGCGGATGCGTTACCGAATCCGAGAACATTTGGCGAGCACCGAGTACAGCGATACCTATCTCGCTGAAGATGAAAATTTGCCCGATCGACCTTTGTGTCTCGTCAAGCGCCTGAAAAGCCAGTCAGACAGAACCAGCCAGCTATTCGATCGAGAAACGCGCGTATTGTATCGCTTAGGAAAACACGATCGGATACCGGAATTGTTAGCTCGATTTGAAGAAGATGGATATTTTTATTTAGTCTATCAATTCATCGAAGGAGAACCCCTGTATCAAGAATTAATCGAAGGTCAACCCTGGGAAGAAGATCGCGTTATTGCTTTGTTAAAAGATATCTTAGAAGTCCTGGCCTTCGTTCACAAACAAAATGTAATTCACCGCGACGTTCACCCTCAAAACTTAATCGAGCGTGCATCAGACGGCAAGATTGTATTAATTGACTTTGGAGCAGTTAAAGAAATCAACATTTCGCAAAATAGCACAGGTCAAACGCGATCGCGCGGCGGCACCCAGCAAGACTACATTCCCCCCGAACAAGCCATCGGTTCGCCAAAATTTTGCAGCGACATCTACGCTGTCGGAATCATCGGCATTCAAGCCTTGACAGGGATGCGGCCGAAACAACTCAAAGTCGATAATTTAGGCAATCTCATCTGGCAGAAAAATGCAACTGTCACCCCGGAGTTTGCTAGCATTTTAGACCAGATGGTGCTGTACGCTTTTCCCCAGCGTTACCCATCAGCAACCGAAGCAATGCTCGCACTTCAACAATTGACAGTTGACAGTTGACAGTAGTCATTAGTCATTAGTCATTAGTCATTAGTTAAAGAACGAAACCCAAGACCATTGATGTGAGATTTGATACCAAAATCCGGTTTTAATACGCCCTATTGAGTCTCGCGTTGCGCGGACGAAAGTTTGTGTAGACGCGGTTTCAACCGCCGAGTCTTATTTTTTGTGCCGTTAGTGCAGCCCGCCCCTATGGGAGGCTGATCAACGTAGAGGATCGCACAATCCGCCACCATAACCCCTCCAACGACTGACTGCAAACACTCGCCTGAACCGATGAATCGGGCGATGGCTAATTTTTGACATAGAATGAAAAAAACCGAAGGAACAACAAACAAGCAATCTTTGATTTTCACTAACCAGCCCAAAAAAATCTTGAATTACGCCAAATTTTTTCTACATCTCTAGCCTTCTACTTTTAGTTGACACTCTCTCTGAAATTAGATAAGATAATTAATATTTTGGGCTAGGCAATTTTCACAAGATATTAAGCAGCTTTGTATAAGGCGCAACAATATAACGACAGTCTTTATTGTTACCTTAGATAAGTATAAACTCCAATAATTTGAGGTATCGAGAAATTGGAACGTTTTGAACCCGCACAAGCGCAGCCACCTTCAACCACAATTGTTGCGCTCCAGTCTTTTGCCAAAAAAGCTGGAATTGCAGTAATCGCGATCGGCTGTACAGTCATTTTGGGTTGGATCTTCGATCTGCAACTCTTAAAAAGCATTCTGCCCGGACTCGTAACCATGAAAGCCAATACAGCGGTATGCTTTATTTTGGGCGGGCTTTCTCTGTGCCTCCAACAACAAGGACGCGCCAAATTAACAACAATAAAACTTCAAAAAATATCTAAATTTTTAATTGTTAGCAGTTCCATTTTAATCATACTCATTAGCCTGTTAACCTTAGTTCAATACAGCTTTAATTTAGAATTAGGCATCGACCAACTGTTATTTAAAGAAAGTTACACCTTGCCAAACCCCGGAACACCAGGACGCATGGCACCGAATACTGCTGCTGCTTTTTTATTTCTGGGAACAGCCCAGTTGCTGCTGTCACAACGCCGCCCTAAATACCCGCCGGTTCAAATATTAAGCTGTTGTACATTTTTAATTGCATTTCTGGGTTTGATAGGCTATTTCTACGGCAAAGCTTTATTTTACCGAATTGGCGATCATACAGGCATGGCTTTGCACACGTCCGCAGCATTTATGTTGCTCAGCCTCGGCATTTTATTTACCAATCCAGAGCAAGGATTAATAGCAGTAATGGCGAGCGATCGCGCGGGCGGCATCATGGCAAGGCGCTTGTTGCCACAGGCAATCATTATTCCGCCTTTAGCGGGTTTTTTAATCATTTACGGAGAGCGATTTCAAGCCTACGAACCAGAGCTAGGACTATCGCTGTTAAGTGTCTTGAATGCGATCGTTTTTACAGTTCTGATTTGGCAGAACGCGAAAACTCTGTGTACCGCAGACCGGAAGCGCTATCGAGCAGAACTGGGACTTAGGAAAGCTAAATCAGACTTAGAAACTCAAGTTGAAAAACGGACTCTCCAACTGCAACTCGCCAACGAGCAATTGCAGCAACAAATTATAAATTCTCAAACAACAAAGCAGGCGCTTGAAAAAAACTACAACCTGCTGGTGACAGTCATTAACAGTACGCCAACAGCCCTATTTGTCAAAGATATTCATGGTTGTTACATCATGCTAAACGATGCGGGCGCTAGTATAATTGGCAAATCGGTCGGCGAAATTATCGGCAGAGATGACAGCGAGTTATTTCCGCCCGAAATTGCGAGCAATATTAGGAAAACAGATCGCCAGATTGTAACAGCGGGAAAAACGCAAGTTATCGAAGAACAACTACCAATTAAAGGCAATTTGCGGACATTTCTTTCGACAAAAAACGCTTACCGGGACGGGCAAGGAAACATCAGCGGAATAGTTAGCGTCGCGCGGGATATTACTGAGAGCAAACAAGCCGAAATTGCCAACAGAAGTCTGGCAGCAATTCTGGAAGCAACGCCGGATTTTGTAGGTATCTGCGACCTCGAAGGACGTGCCGTTTACATCAACAAAGCAGGCAGAAAAATGGTGGGTATCGACGAAAATACAGATATATCCCACCGACAAGTTGCAGAATTCACGGCAGCCTCAGCCCGCAGTGCTTTGAAAGGCGCGATCGCCACCGCTGTTTCCGAGGGCTTTTGGAGTGGAGAAACAACCTTTGTCTCAGCATCGGGCCTGGAAATTCCCGTCAGCCAAGTCATCCTATCCCACTCGGCATCCGACGGCAAACTCGCATACATTTCAACTATTGCCCGCGACATGAGCGATCGCAAACAAGCTGAACAAGCGCTGCAAGTGTCTCAAGCTCGTTTCGCCGGGATTGTAGAAATTGCCGACGACGCGATTATTTCCGTCGGTGCTGACCAAAAAATTATCCTGTTCAACCAAGGTGCAGAAAGGATTTTTGGGTGTACTGCAGCGGAGGCGATCGGGCAATCCCTGAGCCTACTGTTGCCCGAAGCTTTTGCCACCTCTCACAGTCACCTCGTCAGGAATTTCGGCGGCGTTAAACAAGCCCGAAAAATGGGCAACCGCAAAGAAATTTTCGGGCGCCGCCGAGACGGTACGGAATTTCCCGCCGAAGCTTCTATTTCCAAACTCGAAGTTGCAGGCGAAATCATCTTCACAGCTATTTTGCGCGACGTGACAGCCAGCCGGCAAGCCGAAGAATTTGTGCGTTTGAGCGAGGAAAGATATCGATCGCTGGCAAGGGCCACCGCACAGATGGTTTGGATGACCAACGCTAGCGGACTCTTCGACAAACCTCAGCCGGATTGGATGGCTTACACGGGCATGAGCTTGGAAGAGATGACGGACAACTGGATACAAGCAGTGCACCCAGAAGACCGCGATCGCACAATACAAGCTTGGATGCGCGCCAGAGAAACAAAAAGTCTCTACGAAGTCGAGCACCGCTTGCGGGGTGCAGACGGCAGCTACAGACACTTCTGGGTGCGCGCCGTCCCCATTTTGGCAGCCGATGGCAGCGTTCGCGAGTGGGTAGGAACTCACACCGATATTAGCGATCGAGTGCAAGTTTTGGCAGCGATGGAACAATCAGCCGCACAATATCGATCGCAAGCAGTCCAGCTCGAAAAAGCTCTCCGCGACTTGCACCAAGCTCAAACTCAACTAATCCAAACCGAAAAAATCTCTTCACTCGGCCAGCTAGTTGCCGGAGTCGCCCACGAAATTAACAACCCGATTAGCTTCATTTACGGCAACATCACCCACGCCAGCGAATACGCCAGAGACTTGCTCAGTTTACTCCACCTTTACCAGAAAAAATACCCAAATCCCCTCCCAGAAATTGCCGAAGCAACGGAAGATATGGAAATCGACTTCTTAATGGCCGACTTTCCGAAGATTTTGGAATCAATGAAAGTAGGAGCCGATCGCATCCGCGACTTAGTTGTATCCTTGCGGAACTTTTCCCGACTCGACGAATCGCAGATGAAGCTAGTAGACATTCACGAAGGAATCGAAAGCACTTTGCTAATTTTGCAGCACCGACTCAAAGCTAATGCAGGTCGTCCGGCTATTAAGATTATCAAAGAATACGGCAACTTTCCAAAAGTCGAGTGCTATCCAAGTCAGCTCAATCAAGTATTTATGAATCTTATAGCAAATGCGATCGACGCCCTAGAAGAATACAACAGCAATCATTCTTCCCAAGAAATATATTCTCCTCCCAACACAATTCGGATTAGCACCAGTGCGAATTCAGACACCGCAACAATTCGGATAGCCGACAGCGGAATCGGAATCAATCAAGAAATCATTCGCAAGTTGTTCGACCCATTTTTTACTACTAAACCCGTTGGCAAAGGCACCGGATTGGGACTGTCAATCAGCTATCAGATTATTGTTGAGAAACACCGAGGCCAATTGCAGTGTGTTTCCGCACCCGGGGAAGGTGCAGAGTTTATCGTAGAGATTCCCATTTGCCAGAAATTATTAGCCCTGGCTGCAGAAAACGTCAAGGAAATGGTCAGCAGTCATTAGACAGTTGACAGTTGACAGTTGATAGTGGGCAGTTGATGGTTGTCATTAATCATAAATTTCTCAACGTCTCCCCATCTCCCCGTCTCCCCATCTCCCGTCTCCGTCGCTCGATCG
The DNA here is from genome assembly GCF_036700745.1 of Microcoleus sp. S36a_B3. Classification (NCBI taxonomy): domain Bacteria; kingdom Bacillati; phylum Cyanobacteriota; class Cyanophyceae; order Oscillatoriales; family Microcoleaceae; genus Microcoleus; species Microcoleus sp. S36a_B3. The sequence continues at coordinate 262,405 of NZ_JAUBPN010000001.1, forward strand.
CCCTAAATCGAAATAACTCTTTACAATAAAAAAGTAACAATCCAATTAACTTTGACAAAATCCCTTGAAAATGCCTGTAAACCAACTTTCTCAAACAGTGGCCCCCCTCCAGACACCAACACTCGACTTTGACATAGCCATCGTCGGAGGCGGCATAGTTGGCGCTACCTTAGCCTGCGCCCTCAAAGATTCAGGATTAAAAATCGCCATAATTGAAACCCAACTCCCCGCAGCAGCAGCAGCCAAAAAACAAGCTTATGCAATTACTTTACTGTCGGGAATGATTTTAGAAGGTATCGGCGTATGGGAGCAAATATTGCCACAAATCACCACCTTCGAGCAAATTAGTCTCTGCGACGGCGACTATCCCGGTGTCGTCGAATTCCACCGCCCGGATTTGGGAAATACTGGCAAATTGCCGGTACCAAAAACAGCTTTAGGTTACGTTGGCGAGCACCGAGTCATGCTGTCAGCTTTGCAGGAATCTTTGGCAAAAAACCCGAATTTTAATTGGCTTTGTCCTGCCGAAGTAGTCGAAGTAAAATATTTAACTAATTCGGCTGAAATTCTCATCACACAAAACGGTGCAACTCGCACAATTCGCACCAAATTATTAGTTGCCGCCGACGGATCTAAATCGCGCATCCGCACCGAAGCCAACATCAGCACGCGCGGCTGGAAATACTGGCAATCCTGCATTGCTATCACCATTAAAGCAGAAAAACCGCACAACGATATCGCTTTTGAGCGCTTTTGGCCGAGCGGCCCGATGGGAGTCTTACCATTACCTGGGAACCGTTGTCAAGTAGTTTGGACTGCACCCCATGCGGAAGCAAAAGTTTTGCAGTCAATGGACGAAACAGAGTTTTTGACTTTGTTGGAACAGCGCACGGGCGGGATTTTGGGCAGTTTGGAGTTGGAGAGCGATCGCTTTTTGTTCCCGGTGCAGTTAATGCAGAGCGATCGCTACGTGTTGCCCAGATTAGCATTAATTGGCGACGCTGCCCACTGCTGCCATCCCGTCGGCGGACAGGGCTTAAATATGGGCATTCGGGATGCAGGGGCGATCGCCCAAATCTTGCAGCAAGCCCACCAAAAAGGCGAAGACATCGGCGATTTGCGAGTCTTAAAACGGTATCACAACTGGCGCAAAAAAGAAAATTTAATTGTGTTAGGATTTACCGATTTTCTAGACAGGTTATTTTCTAATACTTGGCTGCCTATTGTAGCATTTCGCCGCTTCGGATTGTGGTGTTTGCGAACAATTCCCCCAGTCCGATTTGTATCCTTGCGGCTGATGACCGGCTTAATGGGCCGCCCGCCCAAATTAGCACAAAACTAGGTTCGCAGTGAGGGCTGAAGCCCTCAAAATTTGTTACAGCGCGTCTATAGCGGTTCTCAAGCGTGGTGAGGATAGCCCTATGCCCTATGCCCTATGCCCTATGCCCTATGCCCTATGCCCTAGGCCCCATGCCGCCCAGTCTTCTTCAAAAGGTCTCGTTTCCAGTTGGTTCTGGGATTGGGTCGCTCAGACCTAGCTTCTGATAGCGATAGGAAGCGACAACCGGGTAAACAATGCCACGCAGCCGATTTATTGCACCAACCGGACGATGGACTGCTAGACCGTTCCAAGGAGAAAATCGCAGGTTTTCACAGAAATCGTATTGTTTCTCAAAATTAATGATTTGATGCTTGACAGTGAGACGACCTACTGTGAAGAAAGGAGATTCCCTTTCCTTCCAAGTAATCGTGGTATCGTCGATCGACATCTTGGAGTTGGTTTGGAATTGAATGCCAAAGTCCCAACAAAATTGAGCATCAGGTTGGAAAAGGGCTTGAATGATGTCATCCCGGTAGTAATTGTCGAGTTTATTGGGATCTAAACCTAAAGCTTTGGCGCGATCGCTAAAAGGAAGTTTAGGAATCCCAGGTCGAGACTGAGATAAAATCTTGTTGTGCGGCGGTTCGCCTGAAACTGGAGTAAACGCATATTTAATCACAGCCGGATATTCGACAGGAACTAGACTCGTTTTGGAAGCATCAAAATCGGGTTTGAGACCCAAAGCAGAGGCTGAACTGCTCCAATATCGTTCTGTTAGTAAACTTTTTGGAGTCGAACTCGTACCCTTGAGGAGTGCTAAGAATTGCCTCGGATGTTGATACAGCCACTTCTTTGTTGCCTCCTTCGACTCAACGACGGCAGAAAAAAAGCCGTAGTAATCTTTGATGTTTTCAACAAAGAAAAACGCTGAATTATGAACAATCAGATCCTGGGTTTTCGACTCATAGCTTTGCACCAGCCGTTCCCCTTCAACTCCCATCACTTTCACTGCCATTGAGCGGGTGTCTGGTTCGCAATCATTTTTGGGTTGGAAAGCCCCGTTGGCAAATCGCAGCCAAACAGGATATTGTTTGGGCAAAGAGAGTAAGCCTTGCTTCAGGGAAATAGCATTGAGTTGGGAAGAAGTCAACGAGGCGCGTTTGTTCAACTCGCGTTTAATCGCTTCCTCATCAAAGTCAAAGATTTCGAGAATTCCTTTAACAGCAGCATGGCTTTTGGTGTGAGTATCTCGCAGCGCCCGCTCCTTGTCCTTATAAAGATTATCCATGCGGATATTTGTTTGCTCGACTAGGCGATCGCAATATTCACGTTCATTCTGTTCGGGATATTCTGTAAACAACTTATTGCTCATATTTTCCTTGATGCGTTTGCTGATTAAACGGGTTTCCAATTGTAGCGGTAAAACGAAATTCGATAGTTTTTACCTTGAGGAATGTTGCGGTGTACTACCTCAGAAAGCGTTTTGGTATTGTGAATAATTTCCCAGCCCACAGGCGAAAAAGTTTCTGGATTGAAGATGTTTTCTGCTAATAAAGGATTGGTGAACGCTTGAGAAAACGCATCAATTCCGATTAATCGTCCCACCAAAGGAGGTAGGGCTGAGTTGGGACGCAAATCTTCGGCATAGAGTCCGACATAAAGCTCAATATTGTCTACGTGTCCGTACAAACTTTTTAGTTCTCGTTGAACTCTTTTATTGCCACTAATCTGATCAAAATCGGTGACGCGGGGATACTTGCACAACTCACGATAATCGTTGTAGCTTCTCAGTTTTGATTGACGAGCCATGCGAATACTGGCTAACTCGGTTGGTAACAGAAATTCAGGCGTATTGAATAAACTCAGTTGCGCGGCGGGTTGGGAACAACTTTCTTCAAAGATGCCTCCTAACCCCTTGCTGATAATCATGTTGTTGTTCCACATGGAGGCAGGCATGGGTACTGTCTCTTCGTTGTGAATGAGAGTATCAGGCAACATACTGTGCCAGCGGTATACCAAACTAAATTCTACCGACATCCAATTATGGCGATACCATTTTTCATTAGTGAAGGCCTGTGGATCGGTGAAGAATTGGAAGTGATAGGGAGTAATATGGTTGATGTAATCTTCTAACACAATCCTGAGAAATTCAACTACTACAATGTTTCTGGCAGTTTGGAACAGACGTTCATCATCCCAGGCTGGATAGTTTTCTGCTAAGATGTCGCACACGCGATTGTGTTCTCTCAAGCAAAGAACGTTCAGCATGACATAGCCAATTTGCACGTTTGCCCGTTCTAATTCAATTCCCATCGCGAATAATTTTTGTTTTTTTTCGGGAGAGAATGTCTCGGATTTTGGGATGGAATTTTCGGTGTAAAGATGAGGTAATTCTGCGAATTCTTCTTTGGCTCGTCCATCCTCGTCGTAGTAGAACGGAGGATATTCTTCGCCATTAATAAATTGGCTTTTCATCTTGCCGCCTTTGTGCGATCGCAACATCTGTGTAATCTTGGGGTTCAACCCATAGACATTACACAGATCGATATGGTGGTTGGAAGTATTTTTACGGTGATCGTCGCGGGCTGTACGCAGAAAGCTATCGGTGAACCACTGCACAAAATAGGGAAACATCAGTGAAGATTTGGGCGAGTATTGTGTCTCCCCGTCTTTGCGATACAAAATTTCCAAATCCTGAATCGGCGGCAGATTTTTCTCAAACTCTTCGGTAGGCGCTAAATTAATGCCGACGTGATTTTCGTTGGTCAAGGGTTTCCAATCTAAAGGTGGCAACTGGAGTCCAGAGTACGAGCGATCGATCAATGAATCCCAAGATGTGTAGGGAGACATAGTGCTAAACTGATAGGGACGAACCGGAATCTTATTGATGGCATTGTTGATCAGCGTCTTATTGACTTTTTTGGCAAGACCTGAATTGTTTTGAATAAAGCTCCAAATTGGCTTTAAGCCAGTTAAAGCTGCCGTCTCCAGTTTGTTTTTAAATCCGTCCCGTGAAGTATCTCTTTTGCTTGCCATGATGGTTTTTCTTTCTCGGTATTTTCCGGTTCTAGGAGGTGATGCTGCTAATTTTTCAGATTCTCGGTATTGCTCGGTTCTAGGTGGTGATGTTGCTAATTTTTCAGATTGTGATGCAGTCTTTTCTGCCTGCTGGATGGAATCAAGTTTTGGGAGATGTCGTTGTAGATTTTTGGGGCGGTAATCCTGGCGGTTTTGCAAGCGCAAGATCGTGCTTTCATGCAGTTCTTCAATTGCATCGCTCACTTCACGCAACTTGATTCCTGCTAATTTGAAAACCCCTGGATCGTTCTTAAAGTCACACTCATAATTAGGATTGATACCTGTTGGAATGACACTAGGATCGAATTCTAGCCCAAGTCCCAGTTTACGGGTTGAATCCAACATCCACTGCAAGGCGGCATCTGATAACCCACTGTATTCTTTCGTTCCACCGCCTACGCAGCTATGTCCGCCGGGAAACCAAACTTGAATTACCCGCTGGTTCTCAGTATCAGGATGCTTTTTCATGGGAGTTACGTCGAAAGCTTCGCGGATTTCGTCGATCGCCACGGCGTGCAACGCATTCTGAATCCCTTTATTTAAAGTCGTGTCGTGAAATCTGTAGCGCTTGTTGAGTTGTTCGTGAACCTGCTTGAAGGCAGGTACACTAGGAATTCCTAGGGAACCGACGGTATCGAAACAACCAATCAAGGTAATCGGGACGCGATCGCCATAGGTGTCGCGGTAATCGGCAGCCATTTTATCCCGCGGTTTAACGTCTCGATGACGGTAAAGCTCGTAAGCTTCGTGGGTTTTAGTCACGTGAGGGCGCGATAGCAGACCAGCGCAATAAATCATTCCCGCTAGACTTCTGACGGTGTAAGCACCGCGACTGAACCCGAATAGATAAATTTCGTCACCATCTACATAGTTGAGACTGAGGAACCGATAGGCATCCTCAATGTTGCGATCGATTCCGAGTCCCGTGGCTCCGCCTAAAATCTTTTGACTCTCGGTGCCAATGCCTTCGTCATAAAACACTACCTGTGGAACTCCATCACTTGCGATCGGTTTCACAGATTGAGCCAGCTTAACTACATTGCTTGGGTAAGGACTCGATAGCTGTTGCCAAGTTCCATCACAGCAAATAACCAGACGTTTCATGTTTCACCTCAAAAGCTTTCACTCGGCCTAGCGTGCATTGCAACGCATCTTATCAGTTTAGTAACTGCTTGACACTCCTCGGTCTGAAGACGCGAGGATTCTTGGATCAATCAGTTAATTTGCTCGTTGATGCTGCCACCAACGAGTAGAGATCGGTTTCCAAGCGTTAATTTCGGTGTATCCCACCCTATTTAAAGTGATTCCTGCACGGGCTTTCAAACCTTTTCCCAAAATGTTAATTGCGGCGTTACGATCCCGATCCAATCTCGTACCGCAACCGCAAATATGGGTGCGAGTTGAAAGTATTTTTTTGAGAGTATTGCCACAGTTTGAACAGTCTTGAGAAGTGTACTGAGCTGCAACAGCAATTACTGTTCTGTCGTACAGTTTTCCAAAGTATTCTAACTATTGTGTAAATTGTGACCACGCTGCATCACTAATTCGCAACGCAAGCTTATGGTTTTTCACCATATTCCGCACCTGAAGATCTTCGTAGGCTACAAAATCGCTAGATTTTACCGCGCACAAGGCCGTCTTAATGGCGAAGTCTTTGCGCTGCCTGCTGACTTTCAGATGCTTTCTTCCTAACTTGTTGAGCGCTCTTCTTCGATTGCTAGAACCTTTCTTCTTTCGAGAAATCCGCTTCTGCAATCTTTTAAAAGCTTTTTCACTTTTACGAAGATAGCGATGGTTGGCAACCGTCTTACCATCGCTATCTTCGTAAAAGCGGTTCAATCCCAGATCTATCCCCATAGCTTTACCATTAGGAACAGGCTCCTCTTTTCGCTCCACGTTAATACAGAATTGGGCATAGTAGCCGTCGGCACGACGCACAACTCTGATTCGTTTGATCTCGTCAGGCACCGAGAAATGCAAATCCCGATTACCGATCAACTTAAACTTCCCAGCAGCAAAACCGTCTTTAAATGTCAGACATCTTTTGTCAGTAGAAAGTAGCCATCCTGACGTTTTGTATTCGACCGAACGAGTGTGTTTCTTGAAAGGCGGGTATCCCTTTTTTCCTGGTTTCTTGGCTTTGCAATTAGCCCAAAAACGTTGGATAGCAAAAATGGCACGTTCGGCTGAAGCCTGACGTACAATCGAATTAAGCTTACCTGCCCCTTCAAACTCTTTTGCCATAATGGCGCATTGTTTGTACAGGTCAACCAACTTAACCCCTTGATTCTCTGTCCAATACCTAAGAGTTTTATTTCGGACAAATTGAGCCGTCCTAATCATCTCGTCAATGACTCGGTATTGCTTCGCTTTGGCTTTCAACTTAAACTCTAATGCGATCATTCAAGTATCTTACCGTACTACGAAACACTATGTTTACAAAATGCGTATGTTTAATCATTCTTTACACTTTGTAGAAACTAAAGTCGTCCTATAAGGACAGGGCTTTAAACCCAATTTTTCTGGTAAGCCTATTTGATCGGCGCTGGTGAATCAGAGTATGATACGGGCAAAAATACGAGAGGGGAGCCGAAAATGATTTCTGGAATTTTGGTGGTAATTGGAACATCTCCAAATTTTAAATCATGAATTAGTAATTTAATTGAATGCCCTGGCTTTTTTATAAGCGAAAATAACAAAATAATTCTCTTTTTTTCCTGACCAAATAATGTCTAAATATTGTATTTTACCCTCAATTTTTGTCATATAGGTTTTGCTGAAAACCGGGTATCCTTCCGGGATAAAATTTGGGTAAACTTTCCACTCACCTGTTACAGAAAAGTAGCATTTTCATTTACTAACCTCCGCCCATAGTGGTTCAAAAATTTTGGCGCTATGGTCGCCTAAAACCAATTCTAAAATACCTGGCTTAAAATGATCTACCGCTTTCCACAGCGAGGCTTTGTTCGTTTTAGCCCACCAATTTTTGTAATTCATCTAATTCTCCCACTTCGGGATTTGTTTTTGATTCGTCAAAATCTGGTAAGAGTTACCGGCTGATTTTACCCAATTAATGATTGTAGTATGATGTACATTTTTGACTCTTTCAATTGCTCTAAAGCCCATGCCATTATCATACATTTTTAGGCATTCAGGTTTAACTTCTTCCGAATATCCTCTTTGAGGCTTATAGTCCTCTATAAATTATCTTTTGCATTGCGCACAAATATAATTCTGTTTGCCTTTTTTGTGATCATTTTTATTGATATGAGTTGAATTGCATTCAGGGCATTGCATAATATTTATTTTAAATGTGTGTTATTTTTGGCGCTCGGAGGACAACTTCATCATACCCTGGTTCAGCAACGCCTCAAAATCAAATATAAAACAACTGCCGACAGCCAAAACCGTCAACAGTTGTTTTACATATTCCATGCGGATGGCGAGACTCGAACTCGCAAGGACATAATGCCACACGCACCTCAAGCGTGCGCGTATACCAATTCCGCCACATCCGCTCTTTCCGGCAATCTCTGGGTTTTTTGCGTTACGAGTTAAAGATTCACAGGTTGAGGTTCCTGACATTTAACTTGTGACTTGCCCTTTTGCACCGCCGATTTAGAATCATAGCACCACTACGCGCAAAATGTAAAATAAATTTTTATGAACAATTTCTGCAAAAGCATTGTCCAGAACATACCGAAAGGCATTATTGTACAGAATATTGAGTGAATTAAGCAGCGAAGATGGGGTTCTCAAAAATTTTAATCGCTAATCGGGGGGAAATAGCCCTCCGCATACTTCGCACCTGCGAGGAAATGGGGATTGCCACGGTCGCCGTTCACTCCACCGTAGATAAACACGCCCTGCACGTCCAGTTAGCAGACGAAGCCGTTTGCATCGGCCCCCCCACCAGCAGTAAAAGTTATTTAAACATCCCTAACATTATCTCGGCGGCCCTGACGCGCAACGCCGCAGCGATTCATCCGGGGTATGGTTTCCTCGCGGAAAACGCCCGATTTGCCGAAATTTGTGCTGACCATCAAGTTACTTTCATCGGCCCGTCCCCGGCAGCAATGCGGGCGATGGGCGACAAATCCACGGCGAAAGAAACTATGCAGCGGGTGAAAGTTCCGACTGTTCCCGGTAGCGGCGGATTGCTGGCAGATGAACATGAGGCTTTGTCGGTAGCCCGCGACATCGGCTATCCTGTGATGATTAAAGCTACCGCCGGCGGGGGAGGCCGGGGTATGAGGCTAGTCAGAGAAGCGTCGGAACTTCCCAAACTTTTCCATGCAGCCCAAGGTGAAGCCGATGCAGCTTTTGGTAATCCGGGACTTTACTTGGAAAAATTCATCGAAAAGCCCCGACATATCGAAATCCAAATTCTCGCGGATAACTACGGTAATGTCATCCACCTCGGTGAGAGAGATTGTTCGATTCAGCGCCGGCACCAAAAACTTCTGGAAGAAGCGCCCAGTCCCGCCCTCAGCCAGAAACTCCGAGATCAAATGGGTCACGCGGCGGTGGCTGCTGCAAAAGCTATCAACTACACCGGTGCGGGTACTGTCGAATTTCTGCTTGACAAATCGGGCAAGTTCTATTTCATGGAAATGAACACCCGGATTCAAGTGGAACATCCTGTCACGGAGATGATTACGGGCCTGGATTTGATCGCCGAACAAATTCGCATCGCCCAAGGTGAAAAACTGCAAATCAAGCAAAATCAAGTAATTCTCAGCGGCCACGCCATCGAGTGTCGGATCAATGCTGAAGATCCCGATCGCAATTTCCGGCCTCACCCCGGCATCATCAGCGGTTATTTGCCTCCCGGCGGCCCCGGCGTGCGGATGGACTCTCACGTTTACACCGATTACGAAATACCTGCTTACTACGATTCTTTAATCGGTAAAGTAATTGTATGGGGGCGCGATCGACCTTCAGCCATCAGCAGGATGAAACGGGCATTGCGGGAATGCGCCATCACCGGAGTTCCTACCACCCTCAGCTTCCACCAAAAAATCCTCGATAGCCCCGAATTTCTCAGCGGCGAAGTTTATACGAATTTTGTCGAACAGTTTATGAACCAAAATGGTCATTAGGCAGTTGTCAGTTGTCAGTGGGCAGTAGGCAGTGGGCAGTTGTTAGTGGGCAGTAGGCAGTGGGCAGTTGTTAGTGGGCAGTTGTTATTGGTGGGCAGTAGGCAGTGGTCAGTGGGCAGTGGGCCTTAGTGGGATTAAGGTGGGCAATGCCTGCGCGGCCCGCGTCAATCTGGTGAAGAATATCCTTAAGAACTCGAAATTTTCTTTCTGGCAGTAGTCAAGACGACTGACAACTGACAACTGACAACTGACAACTGACAACTAACAATTGACAACTAACAACTAACAACTGACAACTGACTATTACATCATCATCGTCAGGATTCCTTGCTGACCGAGAAGCATTTCCCTGAACAAGCTACAGATACCGACCCAAATAATCGGTGTAATGTCCACTCCGCCGATCGGCGGTACAATCTTTCTAGTTACGGCTAAAAACGGTTCCGTCGGCCAAGCAATCAGGCTCAACGGCAATTTGCTCAGATTTACTTCGGGATACCAAGTCAGGACGATGCGAAAAATAAATAGTAAAGTCATCACCACTAGGACAGAGCCCAGAATCCAACTTGCAACGGTAATACCAGTCATGGGTCTTATCTCGAAATTTTAAGTTTTGTTAAGTCAGCTTTTCATAATTTTAACCGTTTCACAGGTGCGATCGAACAAAAACGGCAGATTTTTTCCGGTCTTATACCTTCAAAGCGACAGAGTGCTAGACTTTGAGGGTGCGAGGGTTCGAGTTGGCGAGAGGGAAAATATTGCTTCGGCCCTAGATCCGCGACATCCCTACATCCATTGCAACATCCTTGGCCGAACTTCCCCGTAAGAACTGAGTGCTGATAAAATTAATAAAAATCAAACTCTTGTAACAAAGGTCTTGAATCTATGACTCCTTCACTCGCGAACTTTTTGTACAGCCTGCTGGCGGGCGTGGCGGTAGTAGTGATTCCAGCAACGATCGGTCTGATCTTCATCAGCCAAAAAGACAAAATCAAGCGCACCTAAAAAGTCTGGGGGTTTCTAAGTCCGGCGTGAAAGTCAATTTTCGACTACACGTCGGGCATTTCCCCGATCCAAGAAACCTCGGCTACCAGCAACTGTGAAGGCAAAACCTTCGGTTGAGGGCTTTCGCTGAGGTTTTTTCCCGTTAAACTCATTACTATAAGGTTCCCGAACCAAGCTGAAAGCCTGGGTGGGTGCTGCCATTTAAAAGTACAGTCGGGATAACAGACTTATTGATAGATTTAAAATCTGGCGTTGCTGATTTACGGTATGAAAGGCTAAATATGCAAGTCATAGAAACCAGAATCCACAAAACTTCTGAATTTTCAACTTATTTTTTTCATACCCTGATTAAGCAACGCCTAAAATCTAACTCGCTAACATAGGAAAGACATAGGAGATAGGCTAATGGTCAATTTAGGATTGAACTGGAGCAGCCTGCTAGGGATCATCCTAGCAGTAGCAGGGGCAGGACTGTACTTTCTGCGATCGTGGCGTCCCAAACTAGCCCGAGACCACGATATTTTTTTTGCAGCAGTCGGTCTGCTGTGTGGCGGTATTCTGTTATTTCAAGGATGGCGGCTCGATCCAATTCTGGCCTTCGGTCAGTTCTTGCTCACCGGTTCGGCAATATTTTTTGCAGCCGAAAGCATAAAGCTGCGGGGAGCGACCACAGCCCAAGCCAAAAGTCGCGCCCAATACGTAGATGAAGAGCGGCCCGTCAGCAACGCCTACGCTTACGAGGGCTACGATAGCGACATCGACCAGCTAGAACCAGAAGAAGACTACCCGCAGCGTCCCCGTATTAGGGGTAGCCAAGACTACCGTTCTTCGCGGGAAACCTACGACGACGAGTCGCGCCGTCGTCCTTCGAGTCGCAACGGCAGCATTAATACATCCAAGCCAGACTCGATGGTCGATCGACCATCGCGCAAACGTCCTTCCCGCCCTGAAACCCCGCCCGCGCAAGATTCAGACAACTGGGACATTTCAGACAACCCCGAAGAAAGACCGGTCCGCAGCCGCAACCGTCGCCCCCCCGCTTCGGAAAACCCGAGTTCCGACACACCGCCGAGAACCAAAAAAACCCGTCCTGCGGAAGGGTCGAGGTCTCGCCCCAGCACCGCCCGCGATGTGGAAGCACCGCCATCAGACTACGTAGAGTACCGACCAGTGGAATACCCGGAAGACCAACCGGATAATTCTCCCAGTTTCGACAAATAGGAAAATATATAGCATTTCGAGCGAAAGATGAGGTGCCGCTGGGCATCGGGCATCGGGCATCGGGCATACCTCATGACGCTTGAGAACCGCTATAAGTAGGTGGGTGAAACTCAACATTTCTCGCGCCAGCAAGGCAAAATATTAAGTTGCGTTTATCGATGCCCATCTACTTATAGCCTTTCTCAACAAGTTGAGATTGAAAGATTGAAGGATTGAAGGATTGAAGGATTGAGGGATCGATCGGTCAAGGAAGCATTTCCTGCATTGTAAAAATTATTTTTTTGCTTGAGTGCTGTCCCCGAAGAGCGAGTTTTGTACAAATCGCGATCGGGGACAGCACTCTTAATACAAAACACCAGATGCTTCCTCGGTCAATACCTCATCCGATTTTTAGGAAGAATGCTATGTTTTCAAACATTATGATATTTTTAAAATAACACCAAAATATGAATATCAAGTTAGCTAGATTAAGTAAAATAAAAATAAAAACTAATACAAGAAACACTATTTAAAATATTTAATGATATTCCCAAGCAACGTTTTTTGCAGGTTTGTAGCAAGGAATTTGGTTCGCATTTGAGAAGGACTAAAGTCCTCACTACAAACCTGTGCGATCGCCCAAAATACAACTTGTGGAACAAACAAAAAATATAAAGGTCTCAAATATGAAATCTCAAACCTCGAATCAGCAATATGCCAATACTACAAATAGGAGATCCCGCGCCTTGGTTTTCCATAGCTGCCTCCAATAACCCCTTATTTCATTTTTCGACGGTTGGCGGCCGACGAACTGTGCTATTTTTCTTTGCCAGCACAGCTTTCGCAGAAATTCAAGTTATGCTCAAAAGCTTTGAAGAACTTTCAGCAGAATTCCAAAACTTGCAAGTACCGCTGTTCGGAGTTAGCGTTGATGCTGCAGACCAAGACCAAGAACAAGACAGACGGACAACAATTGCTCCGTCATTCATCTTTTTCTGGGATTTTGATAAAAAACTCAGCCAAGAGTACGGCGTTTGCCGAGATATCGAAGAAAATGGAGTAGCCGGAGTTCACTATGCACCTCAAACTTTTGTTCTCAACGAAAACCTTCAGGTAATTAACATTGTCCCGATGGGAGATCCCCACCAACACGCGCTGCAAGTATTGGATTTTCTCAAAAATTTGCCGCCCTTAGAGACAGCCCGACAAGCTACTCGACACGCCCCCGTCTTAGTAATTCCTAACGTTTTAGACAAAGCTTCTTGCGGCGCTTTGATCGATTTATACAAAACTCACGGTGGCAGTCCCTCGGGCTTTATGAGGCAAATAGACGGGAAAACTGTTGGCATTCATGACGATAATTTTAAGAAACGCCGGGATTTCTATATTGAAGACGCCGAATTGCAGCAGCGATTGAGTGCGATTATTTTGCGCCGGGTGCAGCCGGAAGTTGAAAAAGCTTTCCAGTTTACAATTACTAGGTTTGAACGGTATTTGGTGGGCTGTTACGATGCTGAGAGCGGCGGTTATTTCCGGCCGCACCGCGACAATACGAGCAAAGGTACTATGCACCGCCGATTTGCGATGACTCTCAACTTGAATCCGGCGGAGTATACGGGGGGATTTTTGCGGTTTCCTGAGTACGCGCCGCACGGTTATAAAGGGGATTTTGGTACGGCGATTATTTTTTCGTGTTCTCTGCTGCACGAAGCAACACCGGTGATTAGCGGGCAGCGTTTTGCTTTGCTGTCTTTTTTCTATGGCAATGAGGATGCTAAGGTGCGGCAAGCTAATGTTCATTATATCGATCGCCCACTCGATTCTAGAATTGCCGAAACTGTTGGAACCTCGTAGTTTACGAACAAAAAACTCACCCTGTGGCGATCGACCAATTCTCCCAAAACCCAGCCGCAGGTGAAAAATTCAAGCAATCTCAACTTTCAATTTTTCAATACCCTCGCGCAAGTCCTAAAATAATTAGAGGTAACAGTTAGCATTAGCCCGAAAAGCTAACTGCTACCTGTTGGCAGTTAAATACTAATTCACGACCATGAATTTCAAACTTTTAAGTTTAGCAGTATCAGGAATTGTCACAATTGGGGTTGCAGCCAGCCCTGCTGCGGTTGTTGCGGCGATCCCGGGGCGGCCGGAGGCTGATTTAAAGGAATTTAACTCGGTGCATTTCCCAGGTGCGATCGCCCAAAATAATGCCGAAGAACAAATCAACATTCGAGTTTACGAAAAAGCAAGTCCGGCGGTTGTCACCGTCGATACAGATAAATCTAACGGTAGCGGCACAATTATCAGCCCCGACGGCATGGTGTTAACTAACGCCCACGTTGTTTCCGCAGGCGGTACGGTGAATATAATTCTGTCAGACGGCAAAAAAGTTGTCGCCGATGTCGTCGGATTCGGCGAAGATGGTCTAGACTTAGCGGTCGTAAAGATTCGCGGTCAAAACAATTTGCCCACAATTCCGATCGCCCGTCCCGGTTCGGTGAAAGTCGGACAACAAGCATTTGCGATCGGCAATCCCTTCGGTCAATTTCAAGGTACTTTGACAGTCGGAATAGTCAGCCGCATTGATCCGCAGCGGGGCTTAATTCAAACCGACGCAGCCATCAATCCCGGCAATTCAGGAGGCCCGCTGCTCAACAGTTCTGGAGAATTAATCGGCGTCAATACTTCTATTTTTACTCGCGGTCAAGGTGGAGGCAATATCGGTATTGGTTTTGCAATTTCAGCAGACAAAGTACCCGATTTCCTGACAGCCGTGCGAGAAGGGCGAGCTCCCCGCGTTGCTCAGAGGCGATCGCCCTTTGGCAACAAATCACCTCAAAAAGTTGCGTTAAACGGGCCCGCCCTGAGCGGCAAACTCACCACCCAGTCTAGCGTTCTCCCCGCAGACAACAGCTTTTTTGACCTCTACTCCTTTGAAGGAAAAGCGGGCCAGGAAATCACAATTGAAATGACAAGTCAAGAAATTGACCCTTATTTAATTTTACTCGGGCCCAACCAGCGCGAAATCGCGCAAGACGATGACGGTGCAGGTAGTAAAAACGCCAAAATAACGCTCAGGCTGCCAGCAGACGGCACTTACACCCTACTGGCAAATTCCTACCAAGCTAGGCAGTCCGGGGCTTATACGTTAGAACTGAAAGCGAGTGCTTCTACAGCACCTTCTCAGGCGATTTTGCAAGAAGAAGGCGCTTTAGTCGCAGGCGGCCCGGTATTGCCGTCTGACAACAGTCTGTATCGCGAGTATACTTTTGAAGGTCGATCGGGTCAGTCTGTAACCATTTCCCTAGAAAGTACAGATTTCGATCCCTATGTGGCTATCTTTAGCCCCAACGGCCGATTGCTGGCAGAAAATGACGATGTGAGCGATGCGACTAAAAATGCGTTTCTGAGTGTTACTTTGCCCGCTACGGGTCGCTACCGCGTAGTTGTCAATGCTTTTGATGCTTCGGGCCGGGGTCGTTATACTCTAACTGTCCGTTGAAAATTGGGAATTGGGAATTGGGCATTGGGAATTGGCCCGCGCAGGGCATTGGGAATTGGCCCGCGCAGGGCATTGGGAATTGGCCCGCGCAGGGCATTGGGAATTGGCCCCAGCGAAGCGGAGGGATTGGCAAAACAGGGCATTGGGCATTGGCAAAACAGGGCATCTTGCCCGATCACGACTTGTCCGCTGGCGAAGCCGAAGCAAGTCGAAGCAAGTCGAAGCAAGTCGAAGGGTGGGCATTGGTCGAATTATTTTTATTCTTCCTTCTTCCTGATGACTAATAACCAATAACCAATAACCAATAACCAATAACCAATAACCAATAACTAATAACTTCTTCCTTCTTCCTTCTTCCCTCTTCCTTCTTCCTTCTTCCTTCTTCCTTCGTTGCAAATCGAGGTAATTCATGCGTCAATTTAGATTTTGGGCGATCGCGCCAATTGCTTTACTAGCTACTTTTTCTAGCAAGCCGACTTTCTCGGTGCCAGTTTCAAACTCCCAAGGAGTTGCTAACAACAGTTCTACCCTCATTTCAGCAGAATTGCCTCAAAATTCACCTGATGCGAGTTCTACAAGCAAAGCTGTTCTAGCTCAAGCAAGCCCCAAGCCTTCGCCAACTCTGAGTCCAACTGTCGAACCTTCGCCAAGTCCAGCAGGGGCTTCGTCTAAGGTCATATTAGATCAAAAGGGAGAACTCAGCCCTGCTAAGTCTTCTGTACTGCCCTCTGACAGCAGTTTGTACGACGAGTATACCTTTGAAGGGAATCAGGGTCAGAAAGTGGTTATTAGCGTAGAAAGTAGCGAATTTGATACTTATCTGGCTATTTTCAACTCCAAGGGCGAGCTACTTGCAGAAAATGATGATGTCACGCAGCAAAATTCCAATTCAGAGCTGACTGTTACCTTATCTGCGAGCGGTCGCTACCGCGTCATTGTCAATGCTTACGATGCGCCTCCCAAAGGTAGAGGTAAGTACAGTTTGACCGTCCGCGAAACAGCACCAGATTAATTGTCTCGAAATCGATTATCTATTTCTAAAATTCCTCGATCTGCGAGTTACAAACCAGGGTCACAATTACAGGTTAAATTTGCAACAACTTAACTCTATTCCCGCTTTGATAAAGCAGAGATTCAGGTAAAAAATAGATAATTATCTATTTTTTATATCGTGTGCGATCGATTGAAAAAGATAAAATTGGTTCGTAGTGCGGAATCGCATTCCGCACTACGAACAGTTTTTGTTACGATCGCCGATCGAACACGATATTATATCAATTCCAGTTACACTCATACATGATGTTAACAGTCAACAGTCAACAGTCAACGCCTGAATTTACTATTCCGATGCTAACTGATTTGATATTACGCATGGGTTGCCAGAAACCGAGTCTTTTAACAAAAATACTTGGTGACAGCCATAGAATCGTTAAATAAGCAGGTTTCCTAGCATTTTTAGCGCAGATGGCGATCGATTTAACGCAGGCCGAGCCAAGTGTAAAAATCCTGGCGCGTGAAGAATTCTAGCAGCAAAAGTGCCACGAATCCCACCATCGCAAATCGTCCGTTGATTCTTTCGGAGTAGGCATTCCAGCCAAAGGCTGGTGCTGCTGGTGTTGGGGTATTTGGGGCTGTTGGTTGGGGAGATGGAGGTGTTTTAGCAGTCATTTAAATGTTTTGAGTGGCGAGTTTTGAAACAAGATTTTTGGGAAGTTTTGCGATCGCACAACTTCCAATTTACCGGAAAATGACAGCCGATAGCTAATCTGCTGAATTTTCTAAATTTTGAACCGATTCGATCAGATTCCGCACAGTTTCGGTACCTTCGGAAGGCTCAAAAAACAGGGGAAATTTGCCGCGAGCGATCATTCTCAAGCCCAAGGGGCCGAGACTGAACAAACCTTTAACGTCGCGGAAGTAGTTTCCTACTACTTCGATCCCAAATTTGCGCTCGTCTATCCAACCGCCTTCTTTGACGAGTTCGATCAATACTTTGCGGTGGCGGATCGATCGACTAGCTTGGTCGTCTTTGCGATCGAGAATCTCTTGTTTAATCTTACCAATTTGATCCATCGGCGCAACTTCCATCGGGCAAACCGAGTTGCAGTAATAACAGCGAGTGCATCCCCACACGCCGGAAGTACCTTCGTTGTATTTTTCGAGCCGGTTTTCGGTTTCGCTATCGCGGGAATCGGCGATCGTGCGGTAAGCTTTCGCGAGGGCGTGGGGGCCGACAAATTCCGGGTTGACTTCGCGGGCGTTGCACTCAGAATAGCACGCGCCACAGAGGATGCAGTTGCCTGTTTGGTCGAGTTTCGATCGCTCTTCGGGAGTTTGCAGAAATTCCCGTTCGGGAATTGCTCGGGAGGCGGTGCTGATATATGGTTCCACTGCTTCTAGGTTGTCCCAAAAACTGGTCATATCAACAACCAAATCTTTAATTACCGGCATATTTCCCATTGGGGCGACGGTAATTTCTGGGATAAAATCGGCAGGCTGTTCTGCTGAACTGGAATTAGCTATTTTTTGCAGTCTGGCGAGTTCGCTACCGACATTTTCTTTGCAAGCTAAGGCCGATCGCCCGTTAATTCGCATTGAACAACTGCCGCAAATTGTGTTGCGACAATTTTTCCTAAAAGCTAAAGTGCCGTCCTGTTCCCACTTGATACTGTTGAGGCAGTCTAGGATGGTATTGCTTTCTTCCACCTCTAGGGTGTAAGCGCGAACGCGGGGAGCCTCGTTTTGATTTTGGCGGACTACGTTAAAGCGGACTTGCATATTTTGATTGAGAAATTTAGTGTCTATTTTAAACGTGATTTATTGATGATATCAAAAGCTATTAATTCTTTTAACATATACCTCAAGTAGTAGATTTAACTGATTTTTTTATTGTTTAGTAACAGGGAATACTTCCCAAGTCATAAATCATCAATTACAACTTTTTTTAGCGGATTTTTGATGGGTTAATGGAAGAGAGAAGTAATTGATCGGTGGAGTTAGCGAGTCGGAGGTGCTGTGATGTCTAGCTTGTTTGTTTTAACTTTTATGTTTTCAATGCCAGCTTTTTGTCTGGGTCTGGTGAATCCGCAATGGGTGGGAATGGGCGATCGCAAGCTATCTATAAGTTTATACGGCGTTTTGATGGCAGTTTCGTTTGTTTTGGTGGGAGTGACAGCACCTAAGCCGCCGCAGCCAGTTGCTTCGGCGCTGCTAGCCTCAACTCAATGCCAAGAATCTATGGTCAGCGAACCTTTGCGCTGAACGTAGCTGCCCGTACACCTCACTTTTGTGGCAGCGTTACGAAAAATTTTACCAGGAGTTATGCCAGGTTAGGGCGATAAATCGGTTTTTTTCACGAAAATTACGATCGCCAAAAACATCAGTTAAGGCCTGGGATTTTTTCGGTAATCTTACTGATGTGAAGAACGCAAATCGATCGGCTAACATGATCTAATTGTTGAGCTTGCGGTAAAGAGTGCATCTATGACTTATAGCCTCAGAATTGTCGATTTGCCAACCAGCGAAAGGCCGCGGGAACGGCTGATGGCGGGCGGCCCGAAAAGTTTGGCGACGGCGGAATTGATTGCGATTTTGCTCGGTACTGGTCAGGGGCCAGGTAAACTTTCGGCCGTCGGGCTGGGACAGTATATTTTAAATCAGTTGAGTTTGCATTCCCGTGACCCTCTGGCGGTGCTCCGCAGTATTAGCGTTCAGGAGTTGACTCAAATTCACGGGATTGGCCCTGCTAAGGCGACTTCGATTTTGGCTGCGGTGGAGTTGGGGAAACGGGTGTTTCAGTCGCGACCGCCGGAAATGGCTGTGGTTGACTCTCCCCAAGCGGCTGCGGATGCTCTGAGTCAGGATTTGATGTGGCAGTCTCAGGAACGTTTTGCTGTGGTGCTGCTGGATGTAAAAAATCGGCTGCTGGGAACTCAGGTAATTACGATCGGCACAGCTACCGAAACTTTAGCTCACCCGAGGGATATATTTAGAGAAGTGATCCGCCAAGGGGCGACGCGGGCGATTATCTCGCACAATCACCCCTCGGGAATTGTCGATCCGAGCCCCGAGGATATTGCTTTGACGCGACAGTTGCTGGCGGGAGCGCAGTTTTTGTCGATTCCGCTGCTGGATCACTTGATCTTGGGAAATGGCGATTTTCTGAGCTTGCGGCAGACTACGACACTTTGGGAGGAATATCCCCAGGGCGATTGAACTCTTATTCTTAACTAACCCGATTGCTATGATTAGTTATTTGTATCTTTGGCCTGTCCGAGGGCTGAATCAACCGTCATTGTAGGATATTTTTGAGGCTGGAGTCCCGGAGGAAAGCCTGTTTTGGCTGAATGTCGCTGCTGATACTTAGTTGCGCTCGCAACTCGGTTAATCTAGTATAAGTAAGCTGAAGAGGTCGCTAATTCGATTTTTTTTGAGCATACTAAACATATACTGAACCAGCACCTAAATACCCAATACTTAAGAAATTATTAAATTGGGTGTAAAATACACGGCGTGGTGATAGGAGAACAACTGTGTTTCTGAGACTTGCAGAACAACACCGTAAATTCGTCCAAGATTTGGTAATGAACCTTCAGGCTTTGGCGATCGTGCTAGAGCGTAGGGGTTATTTGGCATCCTGCTACACTTGCGGGGGTCAGATGAACAGTGCCTCATTTATGGTCAGTTTGACGGACAACCATCTGATTCGATTTTTAGTGTCAGATTACGGTATCACTTGGACTGAGATGCGGGACGATCGCGAACTGATGAAACTCGAAGGTGCCGAAGCGATTAGTCAGTTACAAGAACTGGCAAATCTGGTGAAGTATCACATCCAACCTGCGGAAGCTACTTTGGCGACGGCGCCGTGAGTTTAGCGATGGTACGGTTCCGAGGTAGGTTAAGCCCGAAATTCGGTGCTTGTCTGCTACAACGGCAACCCCCAACGATTTAATTGAGAGGATTTAAAGGTTGTAGACTGATGGTAGCTCAACCGACAAGGGTGCTTTGAGAGTGCCTTCAGACATTCAGTTTAGCGCTGAGTCGATCGAACTCCCACCAGTCAGACGGCATAGTTTATGCAATTCGCCTCAAACTTGGAACCCCTAGTTTTTTGGTGCTGCAATTGACTCTCCCTTGAGAGCGATCAACAAACAAAATGTAGAAGTGCTACTGCTCGTCTGCTGCGATGTTAATTTCCCACTTTGGCATTCAAAAGTCAAGGAATTGAAATTAACTTTGAGCAGGCAGGTCAAATTTGACATCCAGATCGATGATGAGGCTGTGAAGATTGGGTGAATCGCAGACCGAGGAGTATGACCAACGAGGGATTCAGAAGTCAAATGCAAAGCCGGCAAGGCTTAATTCAAGCCATTAGTGTGTGCTGGATTGAAAACAGCTTCATTTGTCTAAAATTCCTGGTTTGGATAGCCACGAATTCCATGAGAATTTTGGCGGATCAATACTTGGTTTCCTTGGGAGGGTTTAATAGTGAACAGCCAAGATGCCAGTACGCCAAAGAAGAAGAAAGAGAAAGAGTAATAGAAAAATTGGCGTTGCTTAATCACGGTATGAAAAAAAAATCAGTTGAAAATCCAGCAGCTTTGTGAATAATCATTTGTATGATTTTCCTCTTGAGCTTTTCATACCATAAATCAGCAACGCCGAAAAATTAACTGCGGGCAATTACTGAAAATCTAAGAGGGGTGCGACGGGAGCCAATGTGGGGTGTCACCCTTCACGGATTCGCCAACATCATCATGATTTTCGCCCGGAGCTTAAATTGACACCAATTCCCTTATGGTTGGCCCACAAAAGTGTTGTGCACCCCTACACTCGTCCCAATTTCGGTCGCATCCGCAGTTCTGCCCCCACCGGCAGATGCTCTGAACCGATTGCCGGTAAAACCTTGGCTGATTTCGCCCCCCAGTGCTGAGAATACCAAACATAGTCAAGCCTCACGAGGGGAAAATTTAATTTCCAGTTTAACTGTTTAACCAGTAAACTCAGATCCCACCCGTGAGGAAAAGTAAAGCCAAAACCCAGTCCTGCTGTTCGGAAAGCATCTTGCATAACCGCTTTCAAATAATAGTAGTCTTGAGACTGGTCAGTCAGATTAAAGTCCCCGGCCGCAATAGTCGGCAGCGTTTCTTTCTGGAGTCGCCGCACTAAATCTTGAATTTGTGCTGGTCGGTCGCCGTACTCGTAAACTGGGATTTTGAGAAAAGGCAAAATTTTATGCTGGCGAAACCACGGTGGGGTTGTTGAAATGTTATAAAGAACTACATCTTGCTGGTTCATTTCGATAATAGCTCGTTGTTGTGGTTCGTTCCCACCGGCTAGCTTTAACTTTTGGAAAGAGCGAATCGGATATCTGCTGAGAATCACATGGTATCCGCGCCCCAGGTGGTGCGGGTATAATACGGCCAACTTAGAGAATACTTCTTCGGCGTAATCCTCGTTAATTTCTTGCAAACAAATGAGGTCGGGTTTTTCTGACTGAATGAGGTTAACCAAAGCTTGTCGGGATTTGCGATGCCAGCCGAGGTTGAGAGAAAAAATCTTGAGGGTTGGCTGGGAGTCACTGATGTTCGCAGGCTGGGGAGAAAAGTAGGCGACGTGTAGCCAACCCAGCAGGCAGAGGCTAGCCACAGATGAAACAATCGCGAACCAGCGTTTCTTTATGAGAAAAAACCCTAGAATTGGCAGCAGGAAGATTGGCAAGAAAATCCAAGGAACAAAATCCCCCATCAAGGCAACCGGCCACAGCCTGTCCCAAAAGATCAGTCTCAGAATCAAATAACCGAAAATCAGTGCTGAGTAGGCGTAGGCGAACAGTTGAGCAATTCGCTGCAAAAATCGGTAAGGCTTAATCATAGCGCCGTCTGCCATAGCATCCTCTTACTGGTGTGGGGACAAAAAACTGGATACTGCTCAGCTCAAATTAACTAAAATGGCAGATCCTCTGCTGAGGCTAGGCAATACACTTCTCCTGTGTCCGGTTCTTTTATTTTATACAGACTTCTGGCTGGAAACAGTGATTGAAAATCACGATAGGTATATTGCTATTTATAGTAAGTTGTTGGTTAAACCAAAATTAGCGATCGCCAAGTTAGGAATCTCAAGCAAATGATCAATCTCAGCGAACTTCTAGAACCCATCGCCAGTCAATTTCGCAGTCTGGGAATTCCCGAACCAATTACCCATTGGGGACACCCTGTAATGATGGGGATCGTGGTAGTCGCGATGGGCAGTTTTGTCGGCTATACAGGATGGCAGGGACGTTTGGCCACCGATAAAGATGTCGCACTCAAAAGTCGCTCGGATCACCGCAAGCTGGCACCGTGGATGTTTCTATTTTTAGCTTTGGGCTACACTGGTGGACTGCTGTCGCTGGTGATGCAGCATCAGCCCGTGATGGAAAGCCCGCATTTTTGGACTGGTTCGACAGTGCTGGTTTTGTTGGCTGTTAGCAGCTTAATTTCGCTGACTGGTTTTGGCGGGAACAAGCTAGCACTGCGCGCGGTTCACGCTTATTTAGGCACGACGGCTTTAGCACTTATGGTACTGCACGCAGCTTTCGGTTTAAAATTGGGTCTGTCTATTTAACGCAATACCAGTCTTTTGTGATTCAGATTAGACTCGATCGCCCAGGCACCTCCTAAAAAAAGGGGGACAAGAGAATTAAAGTATCTCTTAAAAAAAGGCGATCGGAAAGTCTAATATCATGTCCGATCGATCGCAATAACTAAGGTTCGTACTACGGACTCAAGCCCGCACTACAAACCGTTTTTCTTGTGGTAATAGATCGGACACGATCTATGTTGACTTGTCTGCCTTCTGCCTTATTCCATAGTTTCTAATTAATGAATCAAGCAACGGGTGTCATTTTCTGTCTAGCCTACATTCTGGGATTGATTTCTACAGGAGTTTTTTGGGGTAGATACGCGATACTAGCTTTGGGAATCGCCGTCGCAATCGCGATGCCTAAGTTGTTGCTCAAGCATACTAAAAAACATTTTAAAACTACTAAAAAAAGACGCACCAGAACTCCCAAAAATGCTATAGAAGAACCCTTAGAGACGAGGGAAAAATTGAGTTTGTTGGAGGTGCTGCCGAGAGCAAAATGGGTTTGGGCAATGGCGGGTTTGCTGGCATTTTTAGCTAGCTTTTATTTGGTATTTCGATCGCCCCAACCGGCAATTAATGACATCAGCAAATTGATTCCGGCGGAGGGAAACACTCAAGAAGTCGTAGTGACAGTTCGCGGTAGAGTGGCGAGTAACCCTCGATTAACCCGATCGGGCCGATCGCAATTTTGGCTAGACACAGATGTAGTTAGCGGAATCAACGGTAGCGACGGAGGAGTAGTCGTCAACCGCCCTGTATCAGGCAAACTCTACGTTACAGTACCTCTACTGCAAGCAACGGGCTTGTACGCCGACAATACGATCGCAGTTGTGGGATCGCTATACAAACCACAGCCGCCCTCGAATCCGGGGGCTTTTGATTTTCGAGCATATTTAGCCCGAGAAGGGGCTTTTGCAGGGCTCAAAGGGCGTCAGGTTGACTGGAAGAGAGAAAAGGCGATCGCCGATGTCAATCGAGTTAACAGCACAACTGGCGCTTTCTGGGACTCAACCGGGATGCAGCCATCGCCAATTCAAGCGATGCGGATGCGGATCGCGCGATCGCAATTATCGCATTTGAATGTTCCCGAAGGCCCGCTGATAAGTGCGATCGCCCTCGGCAAACAAACCGTCGATTTACCTTACAACATCCGCGACTATTTTGTGCAAGCTGGATTGGCCCACGCGATCGCAGCTTCGGGCACTCAAGTTTCAATGGTTTTGGCTTTAGTTATAGCTTTAACCAAGGGTTTTTCCAAACAGTTACAATTTGGATTTGGTGTAGGCGCTTTAATTTTGTTGGTGGCACTAACAGGCTTTGAAGCTTCAATTTGCCGCGCCGCATTGATGGGATTTGGCACATTATTTGCTTTGGTGTTAAGCCGCGAAGTTAAGCCATTAGGATTGCTGTTAATTGCTGCGACTATTTTACTGCTAGTTAACCCTTTGTGGATTTGGGATTTAGGTTTTCAACTGAGTTTTTTGGCTACTTTGGGATTAGTGGTGACAGCCCCGCCGCTGATGGCAAAGTTGGACTGGATGCCGCCCGCGATCGCTTCAATTGTGGTGGTTCCGATCGCAGCTTCTGTTTGGGTGCTGCCGCTGCTACTTTACGTTTTTAGTGTGGTATCACCTTACAGCATTTTAGTCAATATTATTGCGGCTCCTTTGCTGTGGATTTTGAGTATTGGCGGGATGGTTAGTGCTTTAGCAGGATTGATTTTTCCGCCGGCGGGAAGCGTTTTGGCGCAACTGCTGGACTATCCGGCAAAGGGCTTAATTGCGATCGCCCAATATTTCTCACAATTGCCAGGTAATTCGGTAGCTGTCGGTCAAGTATCGGTGTTTCAGTTAATCGCACTTTACATTTTAATCTGTTGGGTTTGGCTGGGGGGAAGTTCGGCAACGAGCAATGTGCGGGATGTAACGGATCTACGGGATGTCACTAATAGAAGAAGCAAGGCAGAAAAAGGAGGAAAGCAGGAAGTAGGAAGAGGAAAAAATCAGGGAAAGGGGAGAGGGAAGCAGGCGAAAACCAGAGTTATTCGGCTGCGGATTTCTGCGGCTTGGATTTTCCCGCTGGCGCTAATGGCGGGAATTGCGATCGTAGTTTTGCCTGCTTGGCACGTTAAATCATCTGTGTTTCAAGTTACTTTGCTGGCGACATCTGGCGATCCAGTTTTGGTAATTCAAGATCGGGGAAAAGTGGCGCTAATTAATAGCGGTGATGAAAATACTGTGAAGTTTACAGTGTTGCCTTTTTTGCAGAAGCAAGGTATTAATTCTGTGAATTTTGCGATCGCCACTCACGGTCATTTAGGTTTGAGCGGCGGTTGGGGAAAATTACTAGAACGCTTGCCCATTAAAACATTTTATGATAATAAAGATTCCAAACAAATTCACCGCGGCAACGATGATAAATTTATGACGGCTGTGCAATCTCGGCAAGGCGTTTACTTTCTTTTAGAAACTAACAGTACCATCGATTTGGGTTCGACGCGGTTGCAGTTCTTGGATGCAGAGATTCCGGTAGTAGAATTATTGGTGAGGGGGCGTACTTGGTTGATTGTCGGTGACATGACACCGGAATCCCAAAATATATTATCAAAAAGATTAGCAGCCGCAGGAACATTCAAGGCGGCGCAAGTGCTGTTGTGGTCGGGAAAAACCCTGACAGCCGAGTTATTGGAGGCAGTTGGGCCGCAAGTGGCGATCGCCTCTGCAGACGAAATCGACCCAGAAACCGCAGCCAAACTGCACCAAAGCAAAACCCGGATTTTTTGGACGGGGCGCGACGGAGCTCTTCAGTGGACACCCACAACGGGATTTAAGACGACTCTGGAATCAGAAGAAAATCAAACTTCTTTTCTCTAAGGATTTACAAAGTGGCGCACTGTGCGGTAAGATACTTCTAGCTCGCATCTCAATTTAATTGGAGAGGTGGCAGAGCGGTTGAATGCGGTAGACTCGAAATCTACTTTAGGAGCAATCTTAACGTGGGTTCAAATCCCACCCTCTCCGTCCTAGAACACTTACCAAACCAGGCTTGGGCATTATCAGCTTCCTCCGCCACAGCTTCGGTTTAATAGGTAGCGGTATATATTAAGTGGTACAGATACCACTTATATATACCGCTATTTTGTTTTTACCAAAAAATTGGGTCTAAAGCCCCGTCCTTATAGAACCCATTTGATATCTATTCTGCGTCAATCTCAGAAACCGGGTTGATCTCTATATTTCTCGTCACCCAACTAAAAACTCCAAGAATACCCGGTTTCTCGCCCCTTGCGTAAATCTCAGAAACCAGTTTCTCTCTATATTTCTCATCACCCAACCCAAAAACTCAAAGATATCAAATGGGTTCTATAAACACAATAACTAACCCTAGGGTGCTAATTCCGAATTATATCATTTCCGGTAGCATCGTCAGGTGATTTAACCGGCGCTAGGGCGCAGAGAACACAGAGGAAGACAAGAGAGAGATGAATACAGAACTATGAAGCGCGGATTTGATCTGACTCGATTTTATAATTCCGATGCTACCGGATTTGATATCACGAGTTTTTGCAGAGGAAAGAAAGATTAGCAGCAGTAAGATGAGTTCGCGCGTGCGGAATGCGAGTCCGCTCCTTTTGGCGGACTCGCATTACGCACGCGCGATCCGTTTTTGTTATGGTAATTGATCGCACCCTAGGACTTCTCTGGGATGGCGCGGGCATTTTGGCATCCCCAAAAATTAAATTTTAATCCAGAACAAATATTACCTTCCCATGCCGCGATTCGGAGGCCCCTCGTCACGGACTGGTAAAGAAGTTGGCCTTACCTGTCGCTCCAAATATTTGCTCAAAGCGTAAGCGATATCCCCGCGAGTCATCGGCTTCAAAGGATTAATTTTATTAGTTCCAATATCAACATTCACAAACCCTTCATAAAGTGCAGTAGCCATAGACTTTCTAGCCCAACTAGGGATTTCCCCTGCATCTGGATACTTAGTTAAAATCTCGCCAACAGTCGCGTCGGGAAACTGAAAAACACCGTAGGCTTGAGCAAAAATTGCCAAAGCTTCAGCACGAGTCACCCTTTGATTAGGGAAAAACATTCCGTCGCGATATCCGCTCATTGTTCCCGTTTTCAAAGCAGTTTGAATCGCACTGTAAGCCCAGTAACTCTTAGCTACGTCCGGCAATTCCATATCTGGTTTCTGAGCTGTTTTCCGTCGTTCCAAACCAAAAGTTTTTACTAAAATAACCGCCAAATCAGCGCGGCTGACAAGGCCATCAGCATTAAAATTACCGCTAGGATCTTTATTCATCAATCCAGCACTAACAACCCTATCGATCGGGTCAATAATTTGTTGAGCTTGAACCACCGTTGGCACTCCTTGCGCTAGCGCGATCGCAAAAAAAACACACACTAACGTTTTCACTATTTTAATCCTTTGTGCTACGACTGAAGGAAGTTCGGCAATAGATTCGCTCCACGGATTTAATGGATGCAGGGAAGATTTGTCCAGACTTGTACAGACTTGTACAGCACCGTCGAAGTAGCGTAGCCGAATTAAGACAAAAGAGGGCAGAGAGAAAATTCAAGTGTTCGCTTAACACCACTTAAAAATCAAAAAATTGCTTCCGGCAAAGCGCCCTGCATTTTACCCAACCAATCAATCAAATTATCCAACTGCTTTTGGGCAGTCAAAACCGCCATACCTCGAATAGTAACCTTCCCCTTGCTGTAGACAAAACGAGAGCGCAAATGTTCCGGCAAATTAGCCTGGAGCAAATTCCAAGCAGGCTCCTCCATCGGCGTTTCCAAAACAATGTGCTGCTTGTTCTCCGGTTTAATCCGAGAAAAACCGATTTGCTTGGCGATTTGTTTGAGTTCGACAATGCGGATCAGTTGCTGGGCCGGCAGAGGAATGGGCCCGTAACGATCGCACCAATCGGCCCGAATTTGCTGCAAATCTGCTGAATTATTAGCAGAAGCCACAGAGCGGTAAGCGCTCATCTTTTGATCCAAATCCCCAATATAATCAGCAGGAATAAACGCCGTCAAACTGAGGTCGATTTGTGTATCCTCAACCTTCGGAATTTCCTGACCTTTAATTTCGCGAATGGCCTCCTCTAACATTTCAGCATACAAATCAAAACCGATCGCCTCCATTTGACCGGACTGTTCCGTACCCAAAACATCACCAGAGCCCCGAATTTCCATATCCCGGACAGCCAACTGATAGCCAGAACCCAACTGCGCGAACTCTTGAATAGCGCGCAACCTCTGCCTTGCAGCATCCGAAAGCTTATTCTGCTTCGGATAAAACAGCCAAGCGTGAGCTTGAATCCCCGCGCGCCCCACCCGTCCCCGCAACTGGTAAAGCTGACCCAAACCAAACCGCTGCGCGTCTTCAATCAAAATAGTATTGACGCGCGGAATATCCAAACCAGACTCAATAATCGTCGTACACACCAAAATATCGAACTGAGCGGCACTAAAAGTCAGCATGATTGATTCTAGTTCCGAAGCATCCATTTGACCGTGGGCGATCGCAATTCTCGCCCCCGGAACCATTGTTTGCAAAGTATCCGCCAACTCATCAATCCCCTCAATCCGGGGCACGACATAAAAAACCTGACCGCCCCTGTCCAACTCTTGACGAATAGCAGTCCGCACAACTTCCAAATCGTAGGGGGCTAAATGAGTCTGAATCGGGCGGCGGCTTGGCGGCGGAGTCGCAATCAAACTCATCTCCCGAATCCCCGACAGCGACATATACAAAGTCCGGGGAATCGGAGTCGCAGTCAGAGTCAGCACATCAACTTCTGTTTTCAGGGCTTTAATCGCTTCCTTTTGCTTCACCCCAAACCGCTGTTCTTCGTCCACCACCAACAGGCCCAAATCGCGAAATTTAATCGCCTTGCTCAAAACAGCTTGAGTGCCGACAATCACGTCTAACTCCCCAGTGGCCAAGCGCTTGTGAATCTCCCGGCGCTCGGTTTCTGTGCGAAAGCGATTGAGCAAACCAACTTGGATCGGATAAGGCGAAAAACGCTCTGAGAGGGTGTGATAGTGCTGTTGGGTCAAAATTGTCGTCGGCGCGAGCATTGCCACCTGCTTGCCCGCTGTAACCGCCTTAAAAATAGCTCTGAGAGCGACTTCCGTCTTGCCAAAACCGACATCGCCGCAGACGAGACGATCCATCGGTCGATCGCCCTCCATGTCACGTTTGACATCAAAAGTAGCCTTCAACTGATCCGGCGTTGGCTGGTAGGGAAAAGAATCCTCCAACTCTTGCTGCCAAGGCATATCGGGAGGAAAAGCATAACCTTGTTGCTTAGCTCTTTTAGCGTAAAGATTCAGCAAATCCACTGCCAATTTCTTAACAGCTTTGCGAACTTTTGTCTTAGTTTTTTCCCAAGTTTGGCCTGTCAGCTTGTTGAGATCCGGCGCTTTCTCGCCAACAGTCCGAAACCTCGACAGCGCGCCCAACTGGTCGGCGGCGACTCTGAGAGTACCGTCAGCGTATTGCAGCACCAAATATTCGCGAGTTTCCCGATCGATCGTCAAGCGTTCCAACTTGAGAAACTTGCCAACTCCGTGCTGGCGGTGCACCACAAAATCCCCCGGACTCAGCTTGTGCGGGTCAACCTTTTTAGAAGCAGCGCGGCGGCGCTTGCGGACATAGCTAAAAGTCGCCAGAGAATGCTGGCCGTAGAATTCGCGATCGGTAATTAAAACAATCCGAAAAGTCGGCAGGATAAACCCTTCCAATTCTGCCAGCCCGTTGTATTTCAGAGCTACTGGAACGTGTTGCAACTGCAATTTGTCGATCGCCAAAAAGTCCCGAGGATTCACCACAAACTGAGCCGGACAGTCGTGTTCCGACAGCAGAGCAACAGAGCGGCTCGGTTGAGCCGAAACCATAAACACCGTAAAACCCCGATCGCGCTCTTCCCGGAGCATTTGAGAGAGTTTAGCAAATTGGTGAGGCATCACCGGCACAGGCCTGCTGGCCAAATTAATCGGAGGCGATAGCTGCTCCCCCCCTGCGGAGTTTTTAATTTTTTGAGTAGCAGAATCTTCTGTCAATTCTGAAACTTCTAGCCTGTAAAAAACTGCGACATCCGCCATCGATTCGGCAAAAGTGCGGTGAATTTTGGGAACTTTTAAATTAGCAATTGGCAATCTTTCGGTTTCACCACCTGCTGCTTCTGATTCCCGATTGCAACTTTCCCATTGTTCCTGTGCATTCTCGAACCAGCGGTCGCTGTGACCTTCGCATCCTTGCGTTTCGTCAACTACAACTAAGGTATTTTCCGGCAAATAATCCAACAAAGACGCGGGTTTCTCGAAGGCTAAACCCAACAGCCTGCGGACAAATTTTTCAGATTCATTTTCTGTGTCACTCGATCCTAATTTGTTGATTTTGTCAAGAGTTTTTTCAGCTAAAACTGCTTTAATAATTGTGTTAAAATTAGTAGGAGTTAAAACTAATCGATCGACCTTATCGAGCGATCGCTGGTTCGAGGGATCGAACTCGCGCAGTTGTTCCAAATTATCCCCGAACCATTCCAGCCGCACCGGCAACTCCGCCGCCACCGGAAACACATCGACAATATCGCCCCGGCGGCTCCACTGGCCCTCCATTTCTACCAAATTCACCCGATCGTATCCCATCGAGGCCAGTTGGCGGTCAAGTATCTTGGAGTCTTGAACTTCGCCTCGCTTCAGCGTCAGACAGTAGGGTTCAAAAGCACTTCGAGGTGGCAAATGAGGCTGCAGGGCTCTTTCTGTGGCGACAATGGCGATCGGCTTCGACTGATTGGCGGTTTTTTCTTGCTTGTCCACCAAATCCGCCAGCACCTGCATTTGTCCCCAGGTCATTTCGTTCTCGTCGGAGTAGGATAGCTCGTAGGGAGAAGCCTCGGAAGTCGGGTAAAAATGTACGGTTTGCCAGCCCATCGCCTCTAGAGAGGCTACCCAGCGCCCTGCTTCTTCCAGGGTTGCTGTCACAACCAACAGGTTTCGCCCTTCTTCCTGGGCGAGGGCGGAAGCTACCAAACCTTTGGGTAAGCGGGCTAGACCTGCCAGTTGCAAGCAGTGATGCCGTTTGAGCTTGTTGAGAAGTTCTGTTGCTAGGGGCGATCGCCCCAAAGTACGAATTATTGAAGAGAAAGTCATGGGTTGTTAATTTTAATCCCCGATGGGCGAAGGCTCTTCCCCGCGGCCTGCTAAGTAAGTTCGATTGTACGACAAACATCTATCATTGTGGCGATCGGCTGTTGGCAGTGCCACTCAACTACAGGTAGATTTCTGCTAGAGGCTTTCTATAAAAATCTCGAACTTGCGATCGCGATCGAGCCAGTTCCGTTAATATAGGGCCAGGTTTAGAAAAAATTTCGATTTTGCGATCGAGATTGACCGCTTCCAAACCTCTCCTGTGACTGCACCCAAAGACGGATACCCTGCCACGTACTCAAGTTGTGAAGATCGAAAAATTTTAGACATTAGGGAAATCCCCCAGATACTGGCTGCGGAGTCAATCTAAAATCTAAAATCTAAAATCTAAAATCTAAAATCGACTAACCGGGCAGTGCGCTTCGCCTTTACCACCGATAATTTGAGAAATGTCCCCAAGTACCGACCTTCTGATTGTTCTCCTGCTGGTTTTCCTCAATGGCGTGTTTGTGATGTCAGAGATGGCCATCATCTCAGTACGGAAGGTGAGACTGCAACAGATGGCAAACCAGGGTTCGCTCAATGCCCGTGTAGCGCTGGATCTGGCTAATGCCCCCAATCAGTTCTTGCCGACTGTTCAAATCGGGATTACGCTGCTGGCTATCCTGTCCGGCGCTTTCGGAGAAACGACGATTTCTAAAAGAGTAGAACCTCTGTTGCGCTTGATTCCGGCTTTGGAACCCTACTCAGGGGCGATCGCCTCAGTCATCGCAATTTTAACCATAACTTATCTCACCATAATTATTGGCGAACTCGTGCCGAAGCGCCTCGCCCTCAACAACCCTGAGCCGATCGCCTCCAGTGTCGCTATTCCGATGCGAATGCTGTCCAAAATTGGCGCTCCCGCCGTTTATGTTTTAAGTTATTCCACTGACTTAATCTTGCGGATTATGGGGATTGTGCCTTCAACAGAACCGCAAGTTACAGAGGAAGAAATCAAAGTTTTAATAGAGCAAGGTACCGAGGCCGGAACCTTTGAAGAAGCCGAACAAGACATGGTAGAAAGAGTCTTTCGTTTGGGCGATCGGCGAGTCAGCGCCTTAATGACTCCGCGACCCGATCTTACTTGGCTCGACCTCGACGACTCAGTAGAAGAAAACCGCCAAAAAATGCTCGGCAGCGGTCATTCTCGGTTTCCTGTTTGTCAGGGCGGACTCGATAATGTTGTCGGTTTAGTACACGTTACCGATATGCTGTCTCGCACTTTGACCGGTCAACCCCTCGATTTAAGTGCTTCTTTACGCAGGCCTTTATTTGTACCTGAAAGCACGCGCGGTTTAAAAGTATTAGAGCTTTTCAAGCAATCTAGTAATCAAATTGCCTTAGTAGTTGACGAATACGGAGTCATTCAAGGATTAGTGACAGTTAACGACATTTTAGTCGAACTCGTTGGCGACTTTCCTTCAATAGAAGATGCCGACGAACCCCAAGCAGTTCAGCGCGAGGACGGTTCTTGGCTGTTAGACGGAATGCTCCCGGTTGAAGATTTCTTTGAATTATTTGGAATTGATGAAATATCGTCAGAAAATAGGGGTAGCTACCACACAATGGGCGGTTTTGTGATTACAAATTTGGGGAAAATTCCGACAGCAGCGGAGCATTTTGAGTGGAACGGTTTGCGAGTCGAAGTCGTGGATATGGACGGCAACCGAGTTGATAAGATATTGGTAATGCCGATCGACTCTGTGGGCGATCGATCTAAAACCGAAGCAAATACCTAAAATTTGCGATCGGCGGTAAAATAGGTTCGTAGTGAGGACTTTAGTCCCGATCAATTTCTGAGGACTCAAGTCCTCACTACAAACCTCATCAGGGTTATTTTGCGATACATAATGTAAATTATCGGGCTATCTATGTAAGCCGGATTTGATATAATTTTGTCAACCTACTTCTTCTTACTCCTAGCCTCATTTTTCTGCAAATATTCCAGAATAGAACGGCCCACATAATTGCTAAATATCGCCTGTCCAGCTTGATTGTAATGACAGCAGCTATCTACATAAACAACATCTTTAGTCTTGTCGAACACCTTGACCCCATTGAAAATAGTGATATTATTTTTTTGTAAATTAGGAAACTTACTCAAAAGAACCGGATAGCCAATTTCCACAGCCTTAGCATAAGGAGTATCCTTGTTAAAAGCAATCTGCTTTTCAGCTTCACCAAACACCCTTTTTGTCTGATAATATTGATTGGGCTGGAGAACCTGAAAATACGGCACATTGCTAGCCGACAGCACTTTGTGCATAAAAATTGAACTTTTTACCCACTGCGATGCAATTTCTTCAAAAGCTACTGAATCGCTTAAAACAGAATTATTTTTATTGATATAAATAACGTTATCACCATTTTTTTGTGGTTGAGTTTGTTTTTTGTCAAACGCAATCACATCTTTACGATAATTGTTAACTAAATTTTGAACGTAAACAGAAGTCAAAGCATCGCACGCCGCGAAAGAGCAGTGCTGCAAAGTTTCCAGCCCCTCATTAATCTTAGTTTTAGTTTCTTGAATTCTGACACTTGCTTTCATAGCTTTTAAAGAAAGGCTATTATTCGCTAAATTAGTCAGCGGCAGAATATGCTGAATGCTTGGCATCGCCAAATCTATTTTATTTTTATTGTTGAGATTAGAAAGTGCTACTTCATTAAAACCATCTATATTGACCACCATATCTAATTCTTGACCTAAGGATAAAAAATAGTTTAAAATCAATAACTGTTGTGGCTGTTTGTAGCCTCCAGTAGCAAAAGACAAAATGACAAATTCTTTATCCTTTAAACCAGGAAGTTGCTTGAGGTATTGAGGTAAAATTTTATTTTGAACTTCAAATATTCCATAATTAGAAGCCACAGAACCGCCAAAAACTCCAATGATAAATTGATTGGGCTTGGTTTTTTTGAACGGATAATCGTAGGGAGACATAAACCCGTAATTGTTAACTTTAAAACCGGGGCGAAAATCGGGGCCAGGTTTTTCAATAAATCCAAAAAAAGGATGCAGCCTGACTATAATAGACTGATTCAGCCGCACTCCTTCTAAATTGATTCCTAAAGCCGACTTATCTTGCACATTCGATCTAGTATAGAAAAATTGCTTGTGCTTGAGAAAATACCATCCCAGCGAACCGAGTTCCACGAAAACAAGTAAAAACGCCAAGTTAATCGCAGCAATTTTGAGAATTTCTGGGATTTTTTTAATCGACTTAAAATTTTTCATAAATATCTATTTTGACTCTCTTACTACTTTAATTATTGAGCTGGAAACATAGTCTGCCAATACTTCCTCTCCTACTGAATTGTAGTGGCAGCAGCCATCTTTGTAAACTGTTTCTTTGGTATTGTCCAAAATATTCACGGCGTTAAAAACATTAACCCCAGCTTTTTGCAAATCATCGACTTTAGACAACAGTACGGGATAACCTTTTTTCACCCCTTCAATGTAAGGACTATTCTTGTCGATCGCAATTTCGTCCTCCTTGGCGGTAAAGATTCGTTTAGTTTGATAATATTGGTTGGGCTGAATAAAGTGAAAATACTTAATTTTTCTACTTGACAAAATTTGATTCATCGCGATCGACGATTCGTACCAAATCGATGCTACTTCATTAAAAGCAGCAGCATCCGGCAAAACAAAGTCAGCTTTGGGAAGGTATACTATACCGCTATTTTCCGTGTTTTGGTTGGATTGTTTGACTTGCCGGTCATACTTGACAAGGGCTTTCTGGTAATTGTTGACTAATTGTTTCACTCTCAGCGAGGTAATAGCGTGACACAAAGCAAGCTGACAAGTTTGCAATTTGTCAATACCTGCTTTCAACTGTTTTTTAGTTTCGCTAATTTGCACGATCGAACTCATCGCTTCCGGCGACAAGTTGTTGTTGGCTAAACTCGTCAGCGGCTTGACGTGTTGAACGCTGGGCATTCCTATTTCTAATCCGGCTTTGTTGTTTAAATTTGACAGTGCTACTTCGTTAAAACCGTCAATATTGACGACTAAATCTAAATCTTGACCAAAGGCTAGAAAGTAATTTAAAATTAATAATTGTTGGGGTTGTTTGTAGCCGCCGTTACAGAAATTTAAAACTATAATTTCTTTGTTGGCGAATTCTGGATAACTCTTTAACTTTTGAGAAAATCTTTTGGTGACGTATTCATTTACGGCAAAGTTGTTAGCAACAGAACCGCCGAAAATTCCTACAATCAATTGATTCTTATTAGTTTTAATAAACGGATATTCGTAGAGAGAATAAAAGCCTTCTTTGTTGACTTTTAATTTTAATTTTTCATTGGGAAAAGCACCTTGTTTGAGTACGTAGCCAAAAAACGGGTGCAGTCTTTCTACGATAGATTCATCTAGTCTAATTCCGAGCCTTTCAATATCTTCTGCTACTTTTTCTTTGCCTTTGGTTCTGGTATAAAAAAACTGTTTTTGATTTACAAAATAAAAAGCTAGCGACAAAGCTTCCAGACAAATAAAAGCGATCGCCAAATTAACAGCGATTAAAGTTAATATATTTTTGCCTTTTTTGAACGAAGTTGAGTCTTTCATGTAATTTGACTGATTACGGTTGTTGTTTGGGGGCTTGAGACTGCTTCAAGTTTTCGCACAAATTGCGAGCAATCAAAATACTAGCAAGCCTGTGTCCGAGTTCATTCCAGTGACCCCCACAGGGTACAGAATTCTCAAAACCGTGGGCGCACACTTGAAATTTTTCAGTATAACCTTGAAACTGTTCGGATAAATTCAGTACCCGAAAACCTTCGCGCGCGCCCAATTTTTTTAGCCGCTTATCGGGATAAAACAAATCCTGAATTTTGTTTTTTCTCATAAAATTTTTTCGTCTCTGGGCATCCCGTTCAACTTGTATCGGATCGCCGATCGTCACAAGTAAGAAATCAGCATTTTTCTGCACGACTTCATTGCGAATCTCCACAATCAAACCTTCTGTTACCTTCCAGGCATCTTGCCAAGCTGCATCTTGAGGTGGAATGAAGTTTTTGGTACTCAAACCGGAAAAATCTGCCGATAACTGCAGCTTTTTCTGGTCTATGTCAATTTTTTTGATGACTTGCAAAATGCGCGAATTGTTGACCAGAAAACTGGGCAATTTGTCTACGAATGAAACTGCTCTTGCGTTGCGGTCGATCGGTGCTAAATTGCGAAAAGACATATCCGGTACTAACTTGCCGCTAGCATTATACGCAAAAAATGGTCGATAGTGGTCGTATTCTAGTTTGGGGGAATTGTTAATTACATCGTTGCCCATAAAAAATGCAAGAATTACAATATCAGGATTGTAATCCCACACTTTTTTTCGCAGCATTATCAATTCTTGAGCATTACCGTAACCCTGCACGCCGAAATTGATAACTTCAACATTTTTGCGTCCCTTAACAGCTTCGCAGTTGCCTAGCTTTCGTTCCAATTTCGACCAGAAAGTTTGTTCGACTGGTACGTGAATTGCTTCGGTGAAAGAATCGCCCAAAACTGCGATTCTGAGGGTATTGGGAGGTTTGGCTTTTGTGTGTTCGCGATCGCGCAAACCCTCACTATTCACCTGCACAAAACTCTCACCTTCGCCCTTCCACTCCCCGGATACACCTGGTTTAAGCTTCCAGCCCAAATCGGGATCGGCAGTGTGGAAACGAGTTGGCGCGGAGTCTGCGAAAGCTCCAATTTTGGGGTAGCCCTCAACTCCTGCAACTCGCAATCCAACTTCACCAATTACCACCCCCATGAATAAACTACCGAGTATCAAACCTAAGTTGACACCCAAATTTTTCAATTTGCTCATTCTTTCAAAACAGCGTGTAAATAAACGGAGCAATCACAGAACCATGACTCAATACAATCAAAGCTCCCAAAAATACTAAAGTCACAATTAAGGGTATCAGCCAATATTTTTTGCGTTCTCTCATAAACGCCCACAAATCTTTGAGAAAGTCTAAAGTTGCTTCAAACACTTAGAAAGGACGCTCCATACTAACTTTGGTTCTTGCTTTACTTGGGATGCGGTAGGTATCCATTTTCGGATTTAGTTTGCGCCGCATTGCATCTTCGCCAAACAGGTTTTTGATCACTCCCATCGGCCAAACTATCAGGTAAAAAACTATCCCTAGGACGATCGGCGTTTCGATCTTGTTGAGGAGCAGTCCAAACCGCATCCATGCGTGATAAACGGGATTCAGGGATTTTGGTGCAACCAATGCTAGCGCGACTAGCACTGCACCGACAGCCCAGGGCCACCAAGGTATAGAATGCCGCCGCAGTAAAGGTACTGCTAAACCGAACAGCAGGGCAATTAAGCCGCCAATTAGCAGCCCGAAATCGCGCAGGCCTTTTTTGTCGAGTTTTTTAATTTCGTCGCTCATGTTGAAGGAAGAAGGAAGAGGGAAGAAGGAAGAGGGAAGAGGGAAGAGAGAAGAAGTCATTAGTCCAACGTCATGTTTTGCTGTCGCCTCCGAGCTTTCCGTACAACGTCATCAGGAAGATGGAAGATGGAAGAATGCTCGTTACCAGGCAGAGCCTGGTAACGCAGATCCGGAGGCTCTGCCTCGAATTTGACTCCGTAAGCAAGCGAGGCAGAGCAAGAGTGATATCGGTTCCCAGGCAGAGCCGGGGAACCAGTTAAACTGTCAACTGTCAACTGTCAACTGCCAACTGTTAACTGACTAATCTAGTTCAAATTCATTTTTCCAAGCATCATCTTGTTTCCAAGGAATTTGTTCTGATTTAGGAATCAAGTAATTCTCTAAAACCAGATAGTCCATTTCGGTTCGCATGAAACAGCGGTAAGCATCTTCGGGGGTGCAAACAATGGGTTCGCCTCGGACGTTGAAGGAAGTATTTACCAGAATCGAACAGCCCGATCGCTCTTCAAAATGACTGATTAAGTCATAGTACCGAGGATTGGTTTCTTTGTGAACTGTTTGGATGCGAGCCGAGTAATCGACGTGGGTAACAGACGGAATTTCCGATCGCGGAATGTTGAGCTTTTCAATGCCAAACAACTGCTCTTGTTCGGGAGTCATGGGAATGCGGAGACTGGCTTTGACCGGTGCTACTAATAGCATATAAGGGCTAGAGTGGTCAATCTCGAAATAATCCGCAACTCTTTCGGCTAAAATTGATGGTGCAAAAGGTCGAAATGATTCCCGATATTTAATTTTCAGGTTCATCACAGACTGCATTTTAGCATTGCGTGGATCGCCAATAATCGATCGCCCGCCCAGAGCTCGCGGCCCAAATTCCATCCGCCCTTGGAACCATCCAACGACATTTCCCTGTGCCAAAATTTCCGCCAACTGCGGCATCAATTCGGCATCGTCCAATCGGTGATAACTAGCTTTGACAGCATCTAAATATTCAAGAATTTCTGCGTCAGTAAACCTTGGCCCCAAATAGGAACCGCGCATTTTGTCGTGACAAGTTAAATGAGCCACCGACTTCGCCACTGTTGCGACAGCTTGGCTTGTAGTGAGGACTTCAGTCCTCTCCTCCCCACTGGTAGTAAAGACTTCAGTCCTCTCCGGCTTAATATTATTATTTACTGCGAGTAACTCGTCGCCCACAGTACGAGTTTGTTCGCAATACTGATACCAAATCGCCAAAGCCGCGCCCAAAGCACCGCCAGCATCTCCCGCTGCTGGTTGAATCCAAATATCTTTGAAAATATTTTCCCGCAAAAGTCTGCCGTTAGCAACGCAGTTGAGAGCAACGCCGCCCGCGAGACAAAGATAATCGACATCCAATTCTTTTTTAACTGTTCTGCAAAGCCGCAAAACAACTTCTTCGGTAACAACTTGAATGGAAGCTGCAATGTCCATTTCCCGCTGAGTCAGTTGTCCTTCACCTTGACGCGGCGGCCCTTCAAACAGTTCGTCAAACTTCTTATTTGTCATGGTTAAGCCAACTGTGTAGTTGAAATAATCCATGTTTAAACGGAAAGTTCCGTCATCTTTGAGATCCATCAAATGGGTGAGAATTTTGTCTACATACTTGGGTTCGCCGTAGGGCGCTAAACCCATGAGTTTGTATTCGCCAGAGTTTACTTTAAAGCCTGTGTAGTAGGTGAAAGCTGAATAAAGCAAACCTAGGGAGTGGGGAAAATCGATTTCCCACTGAGGTGTTAGTTGGTTGCCGTCTCCCAACCAAACCGAGGTTGTTGCCCACTCGCCCACGCCGTCGAGGCACAAAACGGCTGCTTTTTGAAACGGGCTGGGGAAAAATGCTGAGGCTGCGTGGGATTGGTGGTGCTCGGTAAATAGCAGAGATGGCAGTTTATTGGTTTTGCAGTTGCCTATTTCTGCGAGATCTCTTTTGAGCATGGTTTTGAGGTAAAGCTTTTCTTTCAGCCATATGGGCATGGCGGTTAGGAAAGAGCGAAAACCTTGGGGTGCGTAGGCTAAGTAGGTTTCGAGAAGGCGCTCGAATTTGACTAATGGTTTGTCGTAAAAGACTATGCGATCGACTTCCCGTAATTCTATGTTCGCTTCTTTTAGGCAATAGGCGATCGCATTCTTGGGAAATCTGGCGTCGTGCTTTTTGCGGGAAAATCTTTCTTCCTGCGCTGCGGCGATAATTTCTCCATCGCAAATTAAGGCTGCGGCGCTGTCATGGTAGTACGCCGAGATTCCAAGTATGTTCATCGC
The DNA here is from genome assembly GCF_036700745.1 of Microcoleus sp. S36a_B3. Classification (NCBI taxonomy): domain Bacteria; kingdom Bacillati; phylum Cyanobacteriota; class Cyanophyceae; order Oscillatoriales; family Microcoleaceae; genus Microcoleus; species Microcoleus sp. S36a_B3. Next base: position 302,125 of record NZ_JAUBPN010000001.1, read on the forward strand.
TCTCCTTACAAATCGCTATGCGCTCGTATCTGAGTATTTAGAATAGCTAATGATTATAGCTTTAGTGGTGCTGATTTGGAATTGACTTTTGCGATCGCCTCCAATTTTACTTAAATTTTACCGAAATAAATCTCGGTGCGCGGCCCTCAACCGTCTGACACCAGCCAGCTAGCGCCTGCTAATCCTGCGCCCCCAAGCTCTCAAGTAAGTGGCCGCGGGGAATTGATAAAATTCGCCTACCAACCACAGCACTATGCCTAAATGGGACAAAAAGGCTAAACCAGTCCAAGCTGCGGGCAGCCACGACAAGCGGCTGCCGGGAACCGGGGGAAAGTAGTAAGCTGAAAGTCCGAGCAAGGTGGTGGGAAGGAAGATGAGACCGATCGCTGCGGCAAAATAAGGCCATCCGAATTCTACGCCTTCGAGGTGTGCTCCTATCCATTTTTTGCCGTTCCAGTGCCAAATTACGGGCGGCTGGCGATCGGCCATTTGGAGCGATTGCCTTTCTTCGCTGGCGGTAAAAATGTGCTGGCAGAAGTTGCAAGCTAGGGCTTCCATCATCGGCATCGTAGCAATTTCACCGGTGCGACAGACGGGACAGGGATATGTATCTTGAGAGTTGAAAGGTCTGGTTGATTTTTTGAAAGTTTGCATGGATCGGGCGGTTTGTCAAGATATTGAGCGATCTTAACAGAGTACAGAAATTGTATGTTGCGTGAGTTTTTTTTGTAAGTCGCAGAATATTTGATAGTTGGGTGCGGGCGGGTTTTGCCTGTAGATTGTTCGTGATTTCAGAGACAGCTACAGAATGATTGATCCTAATAATGACCGAAAGATAATTTTAGTGTGCAGTGTATCTGATGTCTCTAAAATCTATCATGACTATAGCCTTTCAAGCGAAAGATGAGGTATGCCGAGGTATGCTGCAAACCATACAGTGTCAAGCTTTTTATGGCAAAACTGGTACCTCACCTTTTAGAGAAAGGCTATAATGACTAATCGCTACCCAACGCACTTAGTGGTTAGCAATTCCACCGCATCCGAAATAAAACACGACCCTCCAAACTTATTTAGCACGGGTCTAATATGTTCTGCAACTGCCGATATTCGATCGGGTTCGCAAAAAGCCAGTACGTAAATATTATCCAGCATTGTCATTGCTAAATCGCGCGATCGAGTACCCCTGGTGCTTTTGCCTGCGACACCGCGAATCACTGAATAACCGGGGACACCAGCTTTTTCTAAACCGTCTAAAATCTTTGGAAGTTCTACCGAGTTCGCAATAATTTCTATCCTTTTAACTGTCTCCATCGGTTCACCTCCAAAATATATTGATTGCGTATAGATACGTGGGAATGCCTACAATGATGTTAAACGGAAACGTCACTGCTAAGGCTGTTGAAATGTAAAGGCTCGGGTTAGCTTCGGGAACCGTCAGCCGCATTGCTGCCGGTACTGCGATGTAAGAAGCACTCGCGCACAATACGGCAAACAGCAGGCTATCTCCTTCCGGCATTCCGATTATTTTGGCTATCACTAAACCAATGGCTGCGTTAACTATGGGAATGAGGATTGCAAAGCCGATCAGAAAAATTCCTGCATCTTGCAAATCTTGAATTCTGCTAGCAGCAACCAGGCCCATGTCTAGCAAGAAAAAAGTCAGAACGCCATAAAACAAATCTTGAGTAAAGGGACTTAAAACTTCCCAACCGTGCTCTCCAGTCAGTATCCCCATGATGAGGCTGCCAATTAGCAGAAATACTGAACTGTTTAGGAAGGCTTCTTTGAGCACTTCTGACCAAACTATATCGCGTTTTTCTTCTTGTCCGCCGAATACGCTGACGAGAATTAGACCGACGATAATTGCTGGGGATTCCATTAATGCTAGCGCTGCTACCATGTAACCGTCAAAGTCGATCCCCTGTCCTGTGAGGAAGGAGGTTGCGGTGATAAAGGTGACGGCGCTGATGGAACCGTAGGTGGCTGCGATCGCCGCTGCATTGTAGGCATCGAGTTTGATTCTCAGTATAAAGAAAGTATAAACTGGTACTAGGGCAGACATCAGCATCGCTGCCAAAATTGTCAGGGCGACTTGCTGGTCAATTCCGCTTTTGGAAAGTTCGACGCCTCCTTTAAATCCGATCGCAAACAGCAGGTACAGCGAAAACAGTTTGGGGATGGGTGCGGGAAATTCTAAATCAGATTTGAGAAAAATTGCTGCCATTCCCATGAAAAAAGCTAATACTGGTGGATTTAAAATGTTTGACGCTACTAGACTCAAATCCACGATCGTTAACTCCCATTTTTGATTTTTTTAATATTGTTTCAACCATAATTGTTGCACGAGAAGCGATCGATAGCGCGATCGAACTTTTGACTCCGAAAACTCGATCGGACTAAATACGGCTGCAGGTGTCTACTGCACACCCGCAGCCGTTGTAGGGTGTGCAGCACACACCCGCAGCCGTTGTTTTTTAACTCACTAAGCAACTGCCAAGTAAGATTCTAGGGCTTCGGAATCGCCGATCAACTTGCCGTCGATAAATACTTGTGGCACTGTTGTAGCACCAGTAACGGCCCGGAGCGATCGGGTTGTGATGTCCTGGCCCAGGACGATTTCTTCATAATCCAAGCCCTTTTCAGTCAGCATGGCCTTAGCCTTAGCGCAGAAGGGACAGCCTACTTTTGTAAACACTGAAACCACCTTGGGCTTGGTTGCTGAAGAGTTGATGTACTTGAGCATCGTCTCAGCATCGGACACCTTGAAAGGATCGCCCGGTTCCTCCGGTTCAATAAACATTTTCTCAACCAAACCATCTTTGACCAGCATCGAATAGCGCCAAGACCGCTTTCCAAAGCCTAAATCTGTTTTATCTACCAGCATTCCCATGCCTTCAGTAAACTCACCGTTACCGTCGGGAATTAACGTCACATTGTTTGCTTCTTGATCTTTTGCCCATTCGTTCATCACAAAGGTGTCATTGACGGACATACAAACGATTTCATTTACGCCATTTTCTTTGAAAACCTTCGCCAATTCGTTGTAGCCAGGGAGGTGTGTTGAGGAACAAGTGGGAGTAAATGCTCCCGGTAGGGAAAACACAGCTACGGTTTTGCCTGCAAACAATTCATCGGTGGTGACATCCACCCATTCGTTGTCTTTGCGAGTGCGAAAGGTGACTTTGGGTACTCTTTGACCTTCTTTGTTAGGCAGCATAATTTTGAATCCTTGAGTATTTGGGTTAAATTCCTTCGTTCATTATAGCGTACTCATAACGAGTATGACTTGTCAATGGGGGGCGGGTTTTTTCTTGGGACTGCTGCGCGCGAGTCAGTTGCTCGTCTTTGCGACAGCTTGGCGATCGAGCAGATTTAAAACTTGCTGTTTAGGGCGATCCCATAGCTGCAAGCTTCGCTAACGCAAATTCTGTCTCCATGCCTTTGCTGCTGCTAGCGGATGAGGATTTTTGACACATTCTGTCAACAGCTCGATATCAAGTTCCGGTAGCAATTCGCTGTTTGTGATTAATTCATAACCGCAGTTTGACACAAACTCAACCGGAATCTCTTCTCGCAAATGGTAGATCGAAAATCTCTCATTTCGCCAGAACCAAACCTCTCGCACATTCAACCTTCTATAGAGTTCTAGTTTATTGATGCTGCCACTGGTAACAATCACTTCAATTACCAAGTCGGGAAATTCTTTATCTGTGCCAATACAGTAAGCTTCATCCGGTTCCGTACCGCCACTTTTTTCCTCTTGCCGCAGAGTTGTAGAGCCAAAAGGGAAATATTCAATATCAGCTTCTACAAAATAAATAAGTAGCAGATCTCCAATGCTAGTTTTGCGACTTTCATGGCGGCGAGAAGGTGACATAATTTCTAAAACTCCATCTAAATAAGTAACTCGATATCCCGCAGCATCTCCAATCCGATGTACCAGTGTCTCGTATTCTTCCCAGTTCACCGTATCCGTGATGTAGCGCTCTTCGGGATCTTGGCGTTGGAGTGCTTGTTCTTTAAGTAATGTATCTAGCTCGATTGTCAGCATTAGTATTACCTCATTACAAGTTGTTCTAATTTTAGCAGACGGCGGTTGAAACCAGGTTTACACAAACTTTCGTCAGCCGGAGGCAGTGTAAAGAGAATAACCGAACTTTAATCACCTTTTATTCAACCGGCGTCGGCAGGTTTTGTTCGTATCCACGCGGTTTCAACCGCCGTGTTATCTTATTCCCAATCAAACTTTCTCCCCAAATACTCCTCTAATTCCTGATTGTAAGGTTTAAAATAATCGCTCAAGCAGCAGCGAACCGACTCATTTACTCGCGGATAAAAACCAGGATTAGCATTTTGATATTCAGGTAATTGATATTCCGGCAAATCTAAAAATTCTAAAACTTGCTGAACAGTCGCCGCCGCATTTGCATAAAAATCTTCACTTTTCAAAATTAACAACTGTTCTCTGGGAAAGCAAGCCAGCCAATTTTTAATAAATTCTATATACCTACCGCGAGCTAAATAATTCCCCGGTTCTTCGCCGATGATGTATTCTGGGTTTTGGTTCAACCGTTCAAATTCATCGCTAATTGCCCGATCGAGCGATCGCCCTTCCCAATTCAAGCCCTTTAAGCGGTAGAAATGAGAAATCGCGCGATCGACCGGATTTCGCAACAGCACAATCAGCTTAGCCTCTGGAAATGCGCTGTAGAGACGTTTCGGCGCTTCCCGACAGTCAAAGTAACTGGGACTAGCCTCACCCGTTACAAATTGCTCTCCCTCCAGCATTGGGGGAAAATGAGCCAAATACCAATCAATTCCTCTATCAAAGTGCCACGAAAAAAAATCCATCTCCTTTTTAATCGGAGTCAAAATTTGCGGGTGGTGAGCTAAATAAGTGTACAGAGAAGTCGTGCCGCACCGCTGAGAACCAATAATTATAAAATTAGGAACTTTCACAGATTTTAAGTTCCAATTTTGTGGAACAGGCATCTTGCCTGTATCTGTATCTTGTGGAACAGGCATCTTGCCTGTATCTGTATCTTGTGGAACAGGCATCTTGCCTGTATCTGTATCTTGTGGAACAG